>WSNM01000020.1 GCA_013316055.1 Clostridia bacterium
GACAATTGTGACCACGGCGTGGGATAAGCTGGACGGCAAGGCGATGCTTGACGCAATAGAGCGCGTGCAGACGCTTGAAAGCGAGCTTGAAGAGCTTGAGCACGAGCATGAGCACGGGCACTGCGGGTGCGGACACCGCCACGAGCACGACGGAGAACACGGGCATTGCTGTCACGGACACGGGGAGGAGGAGCACTGCCATGACCGCCACCACGGGCACGGCGAGGAGCACCATTGCGGGGGCGGGCATCACCACGAGCATGACGGTGAGTGCGGGCATCACCACCACGACCATGACCACGACCACCACCATGCGGACGAGGTGTTTACGAGCTGGGGCGTTGAAACGGCAAGGAAGTTTACCAAGGAGGAGCTGGAGGGCGCGCTTGGCGCGCTTGCGGACGAAAAGCGCTTCGGAACGGTGCTGAGGGCGAAGGGCATTCTGCCGTGCGAGTGCGGAAAGTGGCTTCACTTCGATTATATTCCCAACGGTACTGACGTGCGCGAGGGCTCAGCGGCATATACGGGCAGACTGTGCGTTATAGGGTGCGGACTGAACGAGAAAGCGCTTAAGGAGCTGTTTAAGGTTTGATTGACGTTGCTTGCAAAAGCCACGCTTTTTGCAAGCAGACACAAAAATCACGGAATTTCGCGGGCACGGCTTGCCGAGAAATTCGTGAACAAGGTAATTTATGGAAGATATATCCGTTTATCTGTTTTTGGGCTTTCTGGATTCCGGAAAGACGAAATTTATACAGGAAACTCTTGAGGACCCGCGCATGGAAACGGGCGAGAGGACGCTGTTGCTTGTGTGCGAGGAGGGGGAGGAGGAATATTCCCCCGAAAGGTTTGCTGTAAAGAACGTTGTTAAGGTGACCCTTGACGGCGCGGACGAGCTGACAGAGGAGAATATGCAGGCGCTGACGAAAAAGCATAAGCCGCAGCGCATTGTGGTCGAATATAACGGCACCTGGCTGTTACAGCAGTTTTTTGAGGCAATGCCCGAGAGCTGGGTTATCAATCAGATGATGACCTTTTTCGACGCGGGCTCGTTTTTGAGCTATAACGCGAATATGCGGCAGCTTGTTTTTGACAAGGTGCAGATGACGCAGATGGTGGTATTCAACCGCTTTAAGGGCGACTACGATAAAATGGAGTTTCATAAGGTGGTGAGGGGAATTTCGCGCCGACCCGATATTGTATACGAGTATATCGGCGGGAAGCCTGAATTCGACGACATAGAGGACCCCCTGCCCTTTGACGTGAACGCGCCCGTGATAGAGATTGAGGACAGGGATTTTGCCTGGTTTTACCGCGATATGGCGGAAAATACGGCGCAATACGTTGGAAAAACCGTGCGCTTTAAGGGAATGGCGGCGGTGACGGGGAAGTCGGCGAAGGGCCATATTGTGCTTGGGCGGCATATTATGACGTGCTGCGAGGCGGACATTGCTTACGACGGGTTTGCCGTAAAGGTCAACGGACTTGTGAAGGACATAAAAACGCGCGACTGGCTGATTGTGACGGCGAAAATCAATATCGAATATAATTCCGCATACCGTGCGGAGGGGCCTGTGCTGAGCGCGGTGGCCTTGGAGCGGTGCGAGCCGCCGGAGGAAAGGGTTGCGACGTATTATTGAGTTGGGTTGATAGGGGAGCCACCCCCCTTAATCCCCCCGCCGAGGGCAGGGGGTATGGTGTGGTTGATTAATATATAGAATATGGCGAAAAAGGATGACGGACGTTACGAAAATTTTATAGTGTACGACCCGCCCGAGGAGCTGCGGGGGTGGAAGTACGGCATAGATAACAGCAAAACAATGTACGACACCCACAAGGGACAGCGCGCGGCGGCGCTTAAATCGCCATATGCGTGGTATATGCTTGCGGTTGCGGCGTTTATGCTGTTCTGGTTTGCGTACAGCCTTATAAACGCGATTATAACGCAGAACGGCGCGGTGGTTGCGTTGCGGTTTGTACCGTCGTTTTTTGTATTGCTTGTGTGCGGGGCGATAATTGGTTTGTCGGTTTTCGGACTGTGGGGCAAGTTTGCGCGGTGGGCCTTGAAAAACAATATGACGAGCGGAAAGCCTTCCGACATAAACCGCTTGCAGGACGAAATAGACGCGGCGGACGCGAACAAGGGCAGAGAGAACGCGCTGAATATCTTTGAGGATTATATAGAGGTTATCAATTTCGGCAAGCGCACCGTTGTGAACAGAGGGCTGCTGCGGAAGGTGCTTTTGAGAAAGGAACGCGGCTATTGCACTGCCGAATTTGTTTCCATTTACGGGTATTCCGTTTGCGCGTACGTTGATATTCCGTTGTACGACGTGCATAAAATAAAGGAAATTTTCGGTTGTATGTGCGAGGTGGAAAGGCGCAGACGGCGGTACGCGGGTATTAAGGCCGATATCGATACCGAGGCACCGCCATATTACCGTGAAAAGGCAAGGCTTGAAATCGACGGCGCGCAAATAGGCGGGCTGGTTATGGGGCTTATCTGCGCGGCGGCGGGCGGTGGCATTATTGCAATGCATTATTATGTGAACGCGTCTATACCCATGCCGCTGGGCTTGTTTTTTATTGCGGGCGGACTGCTTGCCATGCTGACGGCGTTCAGCGGCGTGACCGTTGTAAAGGTGTTTGCCATACCGTTTGTGTTCGGACTGCTGTTTGCGGGCTTTCCGTTTATATTTATCTTTTCCGTGGCGCAGAGCGAGGGGACGGCGGTTGCTTTGCCGAGCCTGCATGGGTTTTTATGCTCGTTTTCGCCCGTGTATGCGGGGCTGTTTTTCCTTGCGGCGCTGGGCGTGTTGTTTATGATAAGCGCGTTTGTACAGCTGATTAAATATCTGAAAAGCCTGTAAAAAAGGTTATTTTTGTTGGAAATTTACAAAAATTACGGGCTATATAACATTTTGAAAAGTCCATAAGAAAATTTAATACATAAATTTTAAGGCGTTTTCGACCAAAGCTGCGGGCTGAAAGGGGCGCGCCGCGCCCTAAATATTGTGGTTTTTCGGCGGAATTTGTCTATATATAGCGAGCGCTGCGCGGGTATTTTGCGGGGCGCTTAAATTATGCGAAAAAGCGCTTTATTATGGCGAAAATGCATAAAAAATATTCAAAAACGGGCGTTTTTTCGTTGACATAAGGCGCGCGATTATATATAATAGTCAAGCGTGTTTAAAAAGTGCGTATTGGGTTGAAGCGCAAAGTTACTGAAAAAGTGCGAAAACAAAGCTTTTGCAGCAGATAATTTGCGCCGACAATTGTAGGGGCGCGACCCCTGCGACTAACCGTGGCTTTATTTGCCCGACAAACGGGCGGACGCCGATGAGGTGTTTTTTTATGTCAAAAGCCGCGATACACACGGTTAAGTTGATAACGCGCGAGTAATATTGTTAGTATAAACGAGGAGTTACGAAAATGGCAGGACAGAAAATCAGAATCAAGCTTGCAGCTTACGACCACGAGCTGGTAGACCTTGCGGCATCGCGCATTGTCGAGACGATGAAGAAGAGCGGCGCGAAAATTTCGGGGCCCATTCCCCTTCCCACCGAGAGAGAGGTTATAACCATTCTCCGCTCGCCGCACAAGTACAAGGACAGCCGCGAGCAGTTCGAGCAGAGAACCTATAAGAGAATTATCGATATTTACACGCCCAATGCAAAGCTGCTGGATACCGTTCAGCTGCCCGCGGGTGTGGACATCAAGATTAAGCTTTAAATTAAAAGGGTCAATACAGATACTTTAGTGCATGCGCAGACGACGGGAACGGAGAAGGCGAAGCGGGACGCGTGGAATGACGCGGACGGCGAAGCGGGAAACGTGAGCGGCGGGACGGCGCGGCGCGGTATCTCAAAATAAATATAAAAAAACGGAGGAACTTTATCAGAATGAATAAAGCAATCATCGGCCGTAAAGCGGGAATGACGCAGATTTTTACGGCGGAGGGCAAGGTAATACCCGTAACGGTTATAGAAGCGGGTCCGTGCCCCGTAGTGCAAATCAAAACCGTTGAGCGCGACGGATACGCGGCTTTGAAGCTCGGTTTTGACGAGGCGAAGGAAAAGGCTTTGACAAAGCCCGAGCTGGGACAGTTTAAAAAGGCGGGCGTTAAGCCCTGCAAGGTATTGAAGGAATTCCGCCTTGCGGACATAAGCGCTTATGCGGTAGGCAACGAGATAACGGTGGATACGTTCGTTGCGGGCGACAGAGTGGACGTACACGGAGTTTCGAAGGGACACGGTTACAGCGGCGTTATCAAGCGCTGGAACCAGCACCGCCTGAAGGAAACCCACGGCGTCGGCCCCGTGCACCGCGAGCCCGGCTCTATGGGAGCGAACAGCTCGCCTTCGAGAGTTTTTAAAAACAAACGCTTAGCAGGTCAGTACGGCGTGGAGAACGTGACCGTACAGAACCTTGAAATCGTCAAGGTTGACGTTGAAAGAAGCTGCCTGCTTATCAAGGGCTCCGTTCCCGGACCCAACGGCTCGGTCGTTACCATTAACGACACCGTTAAGTAATACGGAGGTAAAAAATGCCTAAAATAAAAGTTTATAAAATGGACGGCACGCAGGCCGGTACGATTGAACTCAGCGATAAGGTTTTCGGCGTTGAATATAACGAGCCGCTTATTCATCAGGCGGTTGTGACCCGTCTTGCAAACGAAAGACAGGGCACGAAATCCACGCTTACCCGCACGGAGGTGCGCGGCGGCGGCAGAAAGCCGTGGCGTCAGAAGGGCACGGGTAACGCGCGTCAGGGCAGTATACGCGCTCCGCAGTGGATAAAGGGCGGCGTTGTGTTCGCACCCAAGCCCCGCGATTTTTTAAAGGATATGAACAAGAAGGCCAAGGTTGCGGCGTTGCTTTCCGCACTTTCCAAAAAGGTTGCGGACGGCGAGCTGGTCGTTATCGACAGCCTTGAGGTGAAAGAGGGCAAGACCAAGGAGATGGTTGCCTTCCAGAAGGCGCTGGGACTTGAAAAATCCGCTATTATATATATGGATAACGACGACGTTAATGTAATCCGCGCGGCGCAGAACATTCAGAAGCTTTCCACGTTGCCCGTTGCGCAGATTTCCACCTATGAAATAGTTGCCAACGCTAAGGTGGTGCTGACGAAGGCGGCGGTTAAGAAAATTGAGGAGGTGTACGCATAATGTTTGCAGAGGATATAATTTTGAAGCCTCTTCTGACCGAAAAGGGCTATGACGGCATTGCGGACAAAAAGTACACGTTTATCGTGAAAAAGACCGCGGACAAGAAGCAGATTAAGGCGGCCGTCGAAAAGCTGTTCAACGTGAGCGTTGAGAGCGTGAACACCGTTAACTGCAAGGGCAAGAAGAAACGCATGGGCAGAAGCGAAGGCTACACCCCCGACTACAAGAAGGCAATCGTTCAGCTTAAAGCTGACTCCAAGGCGATTGAGTACTTCAACTCGTTATCGTAAGGAGCAAGGAGGCACAGAAAATGGCAGTAAAAAGGTATAAACCCACCTCTCCCGCACGCCGTTTTATGACGGTAAGCGCTTATACCGAGCTTTCGGGCGACAAGCCCGAGAGAGGCTTGATGCACGACAAGCGCAAATCGGGCGGCAGAAACAATCAGGGTAAAATATCCGTTCGCCATATCGGCGGCGGCAACAGAAAAAAATACAGAATTATCGACTTCAAGCGCAATAAGGACGGCGTTCCCGCAACGGTTAAGTCGATTCAGTACGACCCCAACCGTTCGGCGCACATTGCGCTGCTTGCGTATGCTGACGGCGAAAAGAGATATATTCTTGCGCCCGTAGGGCTGAACGTGGGGGACAAGGTGCTTTCCGGCAGCGGCGCGGATATAAAGAGCGGAAACGCTTTGTGCCTTGCGGACATTCCCGTAGGTACCGTTGTGCACGCTATCGAGCTTAAACCCGGCAGGGGCGCGCAGGTTGCGCGTTCGGCGGGAATTTCCGCGCAGATTATGGCTAAGGAAGGCGCGTACGCGACTATAAAGATGCCCTCCGGCGAGATGAGGCTTGTTTCGCTTAAATGCAAGGCGACAATCGGACAGGTAGGCAACATCGAGCACGAGATTATACGCGTGGGCAAGGCGGGCAAGACCAGACACTTCGGTATACGTCCCACCGTCCGCGGCGCGGTTATGAACCCGAACGACCACCCTCACGGCGGCGGCGAGGGCAAGAGCCCTGTGGGACATGCGGGTCCTATGACGCCTTGGGGCAAGCCTGCTTTGGGCTATAAGACGAGAAGGAAGAAGAACCCTACTTCCAAATTCATATTAAAGAGAATTAATTAAGGAGGAATAGAAAATGTCAAGAAGCGTTAAGAAAGGACCTTATGCCGAAGAAAGACTTATGGCAAGAATAGAGGCGATGAACGCTGCCGGCGAGAAGAAGGTTGTTAAGACCTGGTCGCGCGCGACAACGATATTCCCCCAATTCGTAGGGCATACAATCGCGGTTTACGACGGAAGAAAGCACGTTCCCGTTTATGTAACCGAGGATATGGTCGGCTGCAAGCTCGGCGAGTTTGCGCCCACCAGAACATTCAAGGGACATGCGGCTAAGACCGCCAAGAAGTAAGGAGTTTAAACTATGGCAAGCAATATGAATAAAAAGGTTGAAAGAATTGCCGCCACTAAGGATAACCGTCCTTACGCTACGGCAAAGCACCTGAGAATTTCCCCCTATAAAATCAGAACCGTGCTTGCGCTTATCCGCGGCAAGTCCGTTGAGGAGGCGGAGGCTATTCTGACCTACTGCAACAAGGGCGGAAGTCTTGAAGTTAAAAAGGTACTGTTGTCGGCGGCGGCTAATGCAGAGCACAACAACGGAATGGACAGGGGCGATTTGGTGGTTGCCGAGGCGTTTGCAAACGGCGGCCCGCATATGAAGAGAATGCAGCCCGTTTCCAAGGGACGCGGTCACGCTATTTTGAAGAGAACAAGCCACGTTACCGTCATTTTAGACGCAAAGAAGGTATAAGGAGAAAGAAATATGGGACAGAAAGTTAATCCTCACGGTTTAAGAGTCGGCGTTATTTCCGCCTGGGATACCCAGTGGTACGCAGACAAGAAAAATTTCTCCGCGTTTATCAAAGAAGATAACGACATACGTACCTTCCTTAAAAAGAAGTATTACGACGCGGCTATCAGCAAAATTACCATTATCCGCGCGGCAAACAAGGTTGAGGTAGGCATTTACACGGGCAGGCCCGGCGTGCTTATCGGCAAAGCCGGCTCGGAAATAGAAGTAATCAAAAAAGACCTTGCGAAGCTTACCAAGGGCAAGGGAATTGTTATCAACGTTAAAAAGGTTGATAAAATCGACCAGGACGCGCAGCTTGTTGCGGAGGCCGTTGCGGCTCAGCTTGAAAAGCGCGTATCCTACAGAAGGGCGGTTAAGCAGCAGATTTCCAAGGTTGCGAAAACCGGCATAAAGGGCGTTAAAATCACCGTCGGCGGAAGGCTTGACGGCAGAGAAATTGCGGGAAGCGAGAGCTATCACGAGGGCTCTATCCCTTTGCAGACTATCCGCGCGGATATAGATTACGGCTTTGCCGAGGCGCACACGACCTTCGGCGTGCTGGGCATTAAGTGCTGGATTTACAAGGGAGAGGTGCTTGACGCGGCTAAACGTCTGATTATTTCAGAGGGAGGCGAAGATTAATGTTAATCCCCAAGAGAGTTAAAAGAAGAATGCAGCACCGCGGGAAAATACGCGGCAAGGCGCAGAAGGGCAATAAAATCGCTTACGGCGAGTACGGACTTGTTGCTTTGGAGGGGGCGAGAATTACCTCTAACCAGATAGAAGCGGCGCGTATCGCGATGACGCGTTTTATTAAGCGCGGCGGTAAGGTTTGGATAGACATATTCCCCCACAAGCCCATAACCAAGCACCCCGCCGAGAGCCGTATGGGCTCCGGCAAGGGCTCGGTTGAGTACTGGGTGGCGATTGTTAAGCCCGGCAGAGTAATGTTTGAAATGGCGGGCGTGAGCGAGGAAGTTGCGCGCGAGGCGATGCGTCTTGCAAGCCATAAGCTTCCCGTTAAGTGCAAGTTCCTTGTGAAGGAACCCGAGCAAGTAGAAGAAGGCGGTGAAGCTAATGAAGGCTAAGGAAATAGTGAACCTGACCGATGAAGAGCTTTTGAAAAAGCTTCAGGAGCTGAAGAGCGAGCTGTTTAATCTGCGCTTCCGCCATGCGAGCGGTCAGCTTGAAAATCCCCTTGCTATCAACCTTGTTAAAAAGGACATTGCAAGAGTGAATACCGTAATCCGCGCAAGGCAGTTGAAGGCGTAAAGGAGCATAGCTATGGAAAACAGAACAACACTGAGAAAGGAAAGGGTTGGACTTGTGGTATCCGATAAAATGGATAAGACGGTGGTTGTTGCCGTAATTGAAAAGTCGAAGCATCCCCTTTACAAAAAGACCATAACCAAGACCACCCGCTTTAAGGCGCACGACGAAAACAACGAGTGCGGCGAGGGCGACAAGGTGAGAATAGTAGAGACCCGCAAGCTGTCCAAGGGGAAGAACTGGCGCGTGGCGGAGATTATCGAAAAAGCTAAGTAATCAAAGCGCGTATATGCGTCGCATAACCGTGTTGCGCTGCGGCAACCCTCAGTCATTTACGTTCAGTAAACTCCTTCGGGTTTTCCTCGCGCGCCTTGTTCTGCTCGCATCTCCGCACTTCGGATTGGTTAAGCTTAATAAGGTTTAAATCAATAAACATCGGCATGATTGTTGCCTTGCGCGCAAAGGAGAGCGGGGTTCTCCCCCTCGCTTATGTGCGCGCGGTGCAATCCTCTGCAAAATAAACTTGTTGAAAGTTCAAATTTAAGGAGAAATTTATGATTCAACCCCAAACAAGGCTCAAAGCCGCGGATAACAGCGGCGCTAAGGAGCTTATGTGCATTAAGGTTTTGGGCGGCTCGTTCAGAAAATTCGCGAACATCGGCGACGTTATCGTATGTTCGGTTAAGACGGCTGCTCCCGGCGGCGCGGTTAAGAAGGGCGAGGTTGTCAAGGCCGTAATCGTGCGCTCGACCAAAGGTATAAGACGCGACGACGGAACGCATATCACGTTTGACGACAACGCGGCGGTTATTATCAACGCAAACAAGGAGCCGCGCGGAACGCGTATCTTCGGACCGATTGCGAGAGAGCTTCGTGAAAAGAATTACATGAAGATTATTTCGCTTGCGCCCGAGGTGCTGTAATTAAAGGAGAATTGCTATGAACGTTAAATTGAATGATACGGTATTGGTTATCACCGGTAAATACGCGGGCAAGCAGGGCAAGGTTATTGCCACTTCTCCCAAAAGCGGCAAGGTTACCGTTGAAGGCGTGAATATTCACAAAAAGGCGCAGAAGGCAAGACGTGCGAACGAGGTTTCGCAGCTTGTGGACAGAGAGGCACCCGTGGACGTTTCCAACGTGATGGTTGTATGCTCTGCATGCGATAAGGCTATCAGGGTTAAGCACAGCTTAGTCGACGGCAAGAAGGTTAGAGTTTGCCCCAAGTGCGGCGCGACGCTGGATAAGGCGTACGCGGGCAAGGGCGCGAAGGCTGTTGTGAAGGAAGAACCCAAAAAGCGCGTAAGAAAGCGCGCGAAAAAGACGGATGAAACCGTTGAAACGACCGCCGAGACGCCGGCGGACGGAACGGCTGAGTAAGGAGGTGCGGTATGGCTACTAAGAAAACGGCAACGCAGGAAAAGGTATACAAGACCAGAGTGCTTGAAAATTATGACAAGGAAGTAAAGCCCGCCCTCGTAAAAAAATTCGGCTATAAGAACCCTATGCAGGTGCCTAAGCTTGTAAAGATTGTTATAAGCTCCGGTTTGGGCGACATTAAGGACAATGCAAAGTCCATTCAAATTGCGCAGAACGAATTGAAGATAATCACCGGACAGCAGCCCGTGCTCTGCAAGGCGAAAAAGTCGGTTGCGAACTTTAAGGTGCGCGAGGGAATGCCTATCGGCTTGAAGGTGACCCTTCGCGGCAAGATGATGTACGACTTCTACGATAAGTTTATATCCATTGCTTTGCCGAGAGTGCGCGACTTCCGCGGCGTGCCCGCAGACAGCTTCGACGGAAAGGGCAACTATTGCATGGGTATTAAGGAACAGCTTATATTCCCCGAAATTCAGTACGACCAAGTAGAGAAAATAAGGGGTATGGATATTTGCTTTGTGACTACGGCACAATCGGACGAAGAGGCGAGAGAGCTTTTAAGGGCGATGGGAATGCCCTTTAAAAGGTAAGGAGTGAGATATGGCAAAGAAAGCAATGATTAACAAGCAGCAAAAGCCTGCTAAATACTCGACCAGAGCTTATACGAGATGCTCGATTTGCGGCAGACCGCACTCGGTTTTGCGCAAGTACGGAGTTTGCCGTATATGCTTCAGAAACCTCGCTTACAAGGGACAGATTCCCGGCGTGAAAAAATCGAGTTGGTAAGAGAGGAGGACTAAGATAATGACAGACCCTATTGCAGATATGCTTACACGCGTACGCAACGCGCTCGCGGCAAATAAGGAGACGGTTGAGGTTCCCTCATCCAACATGAAGAAGGCCATAGCCGACATTATGCTCGCTGAGGGCTATGTTTCGGGCGTTTCGCACGAAGAGGACGGCTATAACGGCAAAATTGTTTTGACTTTGAAATACGTTGGCAAGAAAAAGCCCGTTATCAACGGACTGAAAAGAGTATCCAGACCCGGCCTCCGCGTTTATTCGGACGTGGAAACCATGCCCAGAGTTATGGACGGACTGGGAATAGCTATACTTTCCACCAACAAGGGTATTATGACGGACAGGCAGGCAAAGGACAGCAACGTTGGCGGCGAAGTGCTTTGCTACATCTGGTAAAGGAGGTAATTTAGATATGTCGACAGCAAAATTATCGAGAATAGGTAAATTACCCGTAGCTGTACCCGCGGGGGTTACGGTGAGCTTTGCAAACGGCTTGCTGACCGTAAAGGGACCCAAGGGCACGCTGACGCAGGAAATTAAGGGTAATATCAACGTTAAGCTCGAGGGAGCGGAGGCGTTGGTTGAAAAGACCGCGGAGAGCGCGGGAATAGACGCGAAGCACGGGCTTTACCGCGCGCTGCTGCACAATATGGTTGTTGGCGTTACCGACGGCTATAAAAAGACCTTGAAGGTTAACGGCGTAGGCTGGAAGGTTGCAAAGCAGGGCACCAAAATTGTGCTTAACGTAGGCTTTTCTCACCCCGTGGAATTTGTCGAGCCCGCAGGCATTAAATTCGAGTGCCCGAGCCAGAACGAGATTGTCGTTTCCGGCATAGACAAGGCGGTTGTCGGACAGGTTGCCGCGAATATCCGTAAAATAAGAGTTCCCGAGCCCTATCATGGCTATGGCATTGCGTATTCGGACGAGGTTATCGAGCGCAAGGAAGGCAAGACGGGAGGCAAGGGCAAGAAGTAATTCCGTACGCCGCATAGCGTAATGTGAAGAAACGCCGAAAATTTCGGTAGCTTGCTTTGTAAGGAGATATTATGATTAAGAAAATCGACAAAAACGAAGAACGTTTGAGAAGGCACGCCCGCGTACGCAGAAAAATAAGCGGCACCGCGGAGACCCCCAGAATGAGCGTTTTCCGCAGTCTTAAACACATTTACGTTCAGCTTATCGATGACGTCAAGGGCGTGACGCTTTGCTCGGCTTCTACCGAACAGAAGGACGTTGCCAAGGCGGTTGAAAAGCTGACCAAGACGGAGGCTGCCAAGGCTGTTGGCAAGGCCGTTGCGGAGAAGGCAGTAAAGCTTGGCATTGAGAGCGTGGTTTTCGACAGAGGCGGATACCTGTACACGGGACGCGTTCAGGCTTTGGCGGACGGCGCAAGAGAAGCCGGACTGAAATTCTAAGGAGCGTATTATGGAAGAGAAGAAAGACAGACCCGCAAGAAGGCAGGGTGACAGACGCAGACAAGAGGACGACGGGCTGATTAAAAAGCTTATACAGGTTAACCGCGTTTCCAAGACCGTTAAAGGCGGCAGAAACATGCGCTTTGCGGCGCTTGTGGTCGTCGGCGACGGCAAGGGCTCGGTAGGATACGGCATAGGCAAGTCCAAGGAAGTTCCCGAGGCTATCGAAAAGGCGAACGCTCAGGCTAAGAAGAACATGAGAAAGGTCGCTTTGCAGGGTACTTCTATTCCCCACACCGTTTTGGGCGTGTTTGGAAGGGGCTCGGTACTTATGATGCCCGCTGCGGAAGGTACCGGCGTTATTGCCGGCGGTCCCGTGCGTGCGGTTATGGAGGCTGCGGGCGTTAAGGACGTAAGAACCAAGTCGCACGGCACCTCTAACCCCATTAACTGCGTTAAGGCGGCCGTTTGCGGACTTTTCGATTTGAAGTCGCCCGAGGAAATTGCGGCGGCGCGCGGAAAGTCGGTTGAAGAGCTTAAAGCGTAATCGGAGGCAGAATTATGGTAAAAGTAACATTGGTTAGAAGCACCAACGGCGAAATTGCGTCCGTTAAGGCGACCGTTGCCGCTTTGGGGCTTAAAAAAATCCGTCAGTCGAAAATCTTTGAGGAAACGCCCGCAAATATGGGACAGATTAAAAAGGTTTCTCATCTGGTATCGGTTGAAAAGGTTTAATTTAAAACATTCAGAGGCTTTGCAGAGGCGGGTTTTGCCTTTGCGAAAACAGGAGCAATTATGAGAATAGATACTTTATCGCCCGCAGAGGGCGCAAGAAAGGAAGCAAGGCGCCTTGGCAGAGGTATTGGCTCGGGCTTGGGCAAGACCTCCGGTAAAGGACACAAGGGTCAGTGGGCGCGTTCGGGCGGCGGCGTACGTCCCGGCTTCGAGGGCGGTCAGATGCCCCTTGCAAGACGTATTCCCAAGCGCGGCTTCCATAACAAATGGGCAAAGAGCTATGTTATTATCAATCTGAGCCAGCTTGTAAACGTACCAGCGGGCACAGAGGTTGACCTTGGATACGTAAGACTTAACGGACTTGCAAAGGAAGTTAAGAACGCAGTCGGCTTGAAGGTGCTTGGCAACGGCGAGCTTAAGGCTGCGCTTACCGTTAAGGCTGTTAAATTCTCCGAGAGCGCTAAGGCGGCTATCGAGAAGGCGGGCGGCAAGGCGGTAGTTGAAGAATAAGTAAAAACTACCTGCGCGGGGCGACCCCCGCGATAAGGAGCAAACATGTTTGAAACAATAAAAAATTGTTTTAAGATTAAGGAAATAAGAAAGAAGATTTGGATTACCTTGGGTCTGCTGCTTATTTTCCGTCTGGGCTGCTATATACCCGTTCCCGGTATCGACCCCGGCACCTTCGGCGAGGCAATAAAAGAAAATTCGTTTTTGCAGCTGATGTCGTCCATTACCGGTGATTCGCTTTCGAACGCGACGCTTTTTGCGCTTGGTATAAGCCCGTACATCAACGCGTCTATTATTATTCAGCTTTTGACCGTAGGTATACCTGCTTTGGAAAGACTTTCCAAGCAGGGCGAGGACGGAAGAAAGAAGATTGCGCAGATTACGCGTTACGTTACCATTGCGCTTGCAATCGCGCAGGCGATAGGTATTATCGTTAACTTCGGTATTCAGGGCGATGCTTTGAGCCTTGAATTCTTCGGATATTTTGCCGATAACGCGTCTATGAGCATTATCAGCGAGACGGGCGCGAAGGTGCTGGCGGGAATTTTCCTTACGGTTGTTTACACGGCGGGCAGTATGCTTGTTATGTGGATAGGCGAAAGAATTACCGAGTACGGCGTGGCAAACGGAATTTCGCTTATAATCTTTTTGGGCATTATTTCTACCGCGGGGCTTACGATTGTGCGCTGCTTTACGCAGGCGTTCGGTCTGGGCGAGTTTGCGGGCAAGGCTGACCCTTCCGTTTTGTGGGAAGTTCTCGGCTTTGTGCTTTTGACGATTGTAGAGTTTGCGGCAATCGTAACGGTTGATTTGTCGGAAAGAAAGATACCCGTGCAGTACGCAAAGCAGGTTAAGGGCAGAAAAATGTACGGCGGTCAGTCGTCCGTTATTCCTATCAAGATTTCCGGCTCCGGCGTTATGCCTTTAATCTTCGCGTTTGCGATTATTTCCTTCCCGAACATGATAATAAGCATGTTCTGGCCCAACAGTGCGGCAAATACCAACATTACAAACTGGTTCTCGGGCTCGTCGCCCTACTGGTACGGACAGCTTATTTATATGGTTGTGCTGTGCCTGCTGATTTTTGCGTTTGCATTCTTCTATTCGTCGATGCAGTTCAACCCCGAGGACGTTTCAAAGACTATTCAGCAAAACGGCGGGTTTATACAGGGCATTCGCCCCGGTAAGCCGACCGCGCAGTATCTGAAGAGAATTAACAACAGAATTACGCTGTTCGGAGCTATTTATCTTTCGATTGTGGCGTTTATTCCTTCGATTTTGTCGATGGTGCTTACAAGTCTGAACGTAATTTCCAACGCATCGTTGCTGTCGGTATTCTCGACTACGGGTATTCTGATTGTCGTTTCGGTTGCGATGGAGCTTGACAAGCAGCTTGAGGCGCAGCTGATGATGAAGAATTATAAGGGCTTCTTAAAGTAATATGAACATTATTTTATTGGGTGCGCCCGGTGCGGGCAAGGGCACGCAAGCAAGCAAAATTGCTGAAAAATATAAGCTTTTGCATATTTCCACGGGAGATATTTTCCGCGCCAACATTAAGGGCGGCACGGAAATAGGCAAGCTTGCAAAGTCGTTTATAGACGCGGGCAAGCTTGTTCCCGATGAGGTGACGTGCGATATAGTCCGCGACAGACTGACGTGGGACGACGTTGAAGGCGGGTATATGCTGGACGGCTTCCCCCGAAATCTGTTTCAGGCGGAGGAGCTTGACAAATTCGCAAAAATCGACCTGTGCCTGAATATCGACGTTGACGAAAAGCTGTTGATGGACAGAATTTGCGGAAGGCGAGTTTGCGCGTGCGGGGAAAGCTATCATATTTCCACACTGAACGGCGCGACGACCTGCGCAAAGTGCGGCGGCGAGCTGTATCGGCGCGCGGACGATAACCCCGAAACGGTGAAGGCAAGGCTTGAAACCTATAATTTGCAGACGGCTCCGCTGATTGAGTATTACAAATCGCAGGGTAAGCTGAAATCCGTGACGAGCGGCGAGGGCAGTCCCGACGAGGTTTTTGCGCAGATTTGCAAAATTCTCGGGTAAAATGCATATATGCTTCGCATAGCGGTGGCGTGTTGCGGCGTTGTTTGGCTGAATGATTACAATAAAAAACGAACAAGAAATAGAATATATGCGCGAAAGCTGCCGCATTGTTAAGGAAACGCTTGATTTTGTAGGCAGAAACATTCGTGCGGGTATGACCACAAAACAGGTTGACGAGCTTGTTTACAAGTACATCACCTCGTGCGGGGCGTACCCCTCCGAGCTGGGCTACGAGGGCTATCCCGCGAGCTCGTGCGTGTCGGTCAACGAGGTGGTTGTGCACGGCATTCCCAACGACAGAGTGCTTGAGGACGGCGACATTGTAAGCGTTGACATAACCGCGGAGAAGAACGGCTTCCACGGCGACGCGTGCAGAACCTTTCTTATAGGGGAGGTTTCGGAGGAAAAAAAGAGGCTTGTAAGGGTGACCGAGGAGTGCTTTTTTAAGGCAATCGAGGGCTTGCAGGCGGGAGTTCCGCTCTATAATATAGGCAATGCGGTGCAAACCCATGCGGAGAGCAACGGCTATGGCGTGGTGCGCGCGCTGACGGGACACGGAATCGGGCACGAAATGCACGAGGACCCCGCGGTGCCGAACTACGGCAAGCGCGGTACGGGTATGCGGTTGCGCGCGGGAATGACAATCTGCATAGAGCCGATGATAACCATGGGCAGCTGGAAGGTTGTGCAGGACAGAAGCGACGGGTGGACGATTTCCACCGCGGACGGAAGCTGCGCGGCGCATTACGAGAACACCGTGCTTATAAAAGAGGACGGAGTGGAAATTTTAACGCTTTAACCTTATATAAGCGGCGCAAAGCGTTGATAAGCCGGCGGATTGCTTGCGTGTGGTTTTAGAATTTAAGTTATTATGAAAAATAAAACTCCCGCGGTGGGCGGAATTTGCGAAAGTCTGCAAGGCAGAGATAAAAACAGATTTTACATTATTTCCAAGGTCAATGCGGACGGCAGTGTTTTGGTAGTGGACGGCAATTTTAAAAAGCTGGCTGCGCCGAAAAAGAAAAATTTGAAGCATTTGCGGCTTTTGCCGGAGGCTGCCGAAATTATCGGCGAAAAGCTGATAAACGGCGACAAGGTTTTCGATTCCGAAGTGTACTCGGCGTTGAAGGCGTATAACTGCCCGCAAACGGCGGATATTGACGACAAGGATAAAAAATAAAAGCTTAAAACGCCGTAAGGCGGTTGGCGCAATGCGGTTAAGCGCGCTTGCGCGAAACATTTTAAAAGGAGATTATCATGAAAGTAAGACCCTCGGTTAAGCCTATGTGCGACAAGTGCAAGGTTATCAAAAGAAACGGCAAGGTTATGGTTATCTGCTCGAAGAACAAGAGCCATAAGCAGCGTCAGGGTTAAGGTGCGGTAATGTCAAAGGACGACGTTATAGAGACTGAGGGCAGGGTTATAGAATGCCTGCCCAACGCGAACTTTAAGGTAAAACTTGCCAACGGGCATGTTATTACGGCTTATATTTCGGGAAAGCTGCGCCTTAACTATATCAGAATTATAGAAGGCGACAACGTAAAGCTTGAAATAAGCCCGTATGATTTGACCAAGGGGAGAATTACCTGGCGCTCTAAGAACTGACGTTTTTCGTAAAAATCTCGGCAAGCCGTGCCTGCGATTTTTACGATTTGAGGGCTGCTCGCCCTCTTTGCGCAATTTTTAAGCGCCCACATATTATATAATTGCGCAAATTCACCTCTCTGAGGTTGCTGACCGCAACAAATTGGGTCTGCTTGCAAAAAGCGTGATTTTTGCGCGCAACGATAATTATTTTATAAATAATTAAGGTTTCAAAAACAATTCCGCGGCGATTTGCCGCCGACATTCCTTTAAAAAAGGCGGGCGGTCGAGGCGGTTGACATATTCAGATATACTTTATAAAACACATTTTAAAAATTTTTAACGGAGGAATTAAATCAAAATGGCTCGTATTGCCGGTGTAGATTTACCCAGAGAGAAGAGAGTTGAAATAGGACTCACCTATATCTACGGTATCGGTCTTAAAACCTCGCAGAAGATTCTTGCCGAGACAGGCGTTGACCCTGACACGAGAGTTAAGGACCTTGACGAACAGACCGTATCCAAATTAAGAGAATATATCGACCACAATCTGAGGGTTGAGGGCGAGCTTCGCACCGAGGTTTCGCTGAACATTAAAAGACTTATGGAAATTGGCAGCTATCGCGGCATCCGTCACAGAAAGGGTTTGCCCGTGCGCGGTCAGTCCACTAAAACCAACGCGAGGACAAGAAAGGGTCCCCGCCGCACGGTTGCAAAGAAGAAGGGCGCTAAGTAAGGAGGCAGAGTATGGCACAGCAACAGAAAAAGCAAACCGTATCAAGAAAACGCAGAGAGCTTAAAAAGGTTGACAGAGGTCAGGTGCATATTCAGTCTTCCTTCAACAATACCTTGGTTACCGTTACCGACGCGCACGGCAATGCTATAAGCTGGTCGTCGGCGGGCAGTCTGGGCTTTAAGGGGTCGAGAAAGGGTACCCCGTTTGCAGCTCAGCAGGCAACCGAGACGGCTGTTAAGGCCGCTAAGGAGCATGGGCTTCGTTCGGTTGAGGTTTATGTAAAGGGTCCCGGCGCGGGCAGAGAGTCGGCTATTCGTGCAATCGGCGCGTGCGACGTGGAAATCACTATGATTACCGACGTTTCGCCCGTTCCCCACAACGGCTGCAGACCCCCCAAGCGCCGCAGAGTATAAGGAGGTATAGAATATGGCAACTTACAGAGAAGCGAAATGCCGCCTTTGCAGAAGAGAGGGCGGAAAACTGTTTTTGAAGGGCGAAAAGTGCTACAACGGCAAGTGCCCGTTTGAGAAAAGACCCACTCCTCCCGGAGCGCACGGCTTAGGAAGAAAGAAGGTTTCGGAATACGGTCAGCAGCTGCGCGAGAAGCAGAAGGTCAAGAGAATTTACGGCGTTCAGGAGGGACAGTTCCGTTCCTACTACGAAAAGGCCGACAGAATGAAGGGTATTACCGGTGAAAACATGCTGTCGCTTTTGGAGCGCAGACTTGACAACGTTATTTTCCGTATGGGTATCGGCGTAAGCCGCGCGCAGGCAAGACAGCTTGTAAACCACGGTCATTTTGTAGTTAACGGCAAGAAGGTGAACGTGCCCTCCTATATAGTTAAGGTCGGCGACGTTGTTTCCGTAAAGGAAAACAAAACCTCTAATAAATATTTCGAGGCGGTTAAGGCAAACAAGGTAACCACGCCGAAGTGGCTTGAATTCGACCCCGAAAAATTGCAGGGAAAAATATTGGCGTTGCCCGTAAGAGAAGATATTGACAGTCAGATTTCCGAGCATATGATTGTCGAACTGTACTCCAAGTAATAATCGGAAAAAGGAGGAAGTTTCATGATTGAAATGGATATGCCCAAAATTCTGGCGGAAGAAAGCGAGGATATGTCCTATGCGAAAATTATCGTTGAACCGCTTGAAAAGGGCTTCGGTCTTACCATAGGCAACTGCCTTAGAAGAATACTGCTTTCGGCTTTGCCGGGGGCGGCGGCGCAGGGAATAAGATTTTTGGACGGCGGCGTAAAGCACGAGTTTTCGGCTGTGGCGGGCGTTAAAGAGGACGTTACCGAGATTATCCTTAACTTGAAGACGCTGGCGATTAAGACTGCCGTTACCGATAAGGACTATGTGAAGGTTGTTCATCTTTACAAGGTTGGACCCTGCGAGGTTAAGGCAAGGGATATTTGCGAGGACGCCGAAATAGAAATAATAAACGGCGACCAGCACATCTGCTACGTTGACGAGGGCGGCAAAATCGATATGGAGATTACCATAGGCCGCGGCAGGGGCTATAAGGGCGCTGACCACACCCGTACCGAGCTGCTGGACTATATTCCCATAGACAGCATTTACACGCCCGTGAAGAAGGTTAACTATGCGGTTGAGAATACCCGCGTGGGACAGAATACCGATTATGACAAGCTTACGCTGGAGGTTTGGACTAACGGCGCGTTCAGCGCTAAGGAAATAGTTTCTCTGGCAGCTAAAATTATGCAGGACCATATTTCGCTGTTCGTTGATTTGTCCGACACCATTAAGGGTATGGACATACTTGTAAAGAACGAGGACGACAAGCAGGCGAAGATACTTGCAATGGCAATTGAGGATATGGATTTATCCGTC
Organism: Clostridia bacterium; assembly: GCA_013316055.1. Taxonomy (GTDB): domain Bacteria; phylum Bacillota; class Clostridia; order Christensenellales; family Borkfalkiaceae; genus Coproplasma. Next base: position 19,389 of record WSNM01000020.1, read on the forward strand.
CGCTCCTACAACTGCCTTAAACGCGCAAACATTCACACGGTGGAAGATTTGACAAGAAAGACCGAGGACGAAATGCTGAAGGTGAGAAACCTTGGCAGAAAGTCCTTGGACGAAGTAATTTTGAAGCTTCAGTCTTACGGACTTTCACTTGCAAAAAAGGAGGACTAAATTATGCCCGCTAAATTAGGAAGAACGGCAGAGCAGAGAGTAGCGCTTTTAAGAAATCAGGCGTCCGAGCTGCTTTGGTACGGCAAAATTACGACGACCAAAGCAAAGGCGAAGGAATTGCAGCCTTACGTTGAAAAAATTATAACCAAAGCTATTTCGGTTTACGATGACAACGTTGAGTTTGACATTAAAAAGACCGATAAAAAGGGCAAGGAAATAACCGTGAAGGGCGTTAAGGACAGCGCCAAAAAGCTTGCGGTGCGCCGTTACCTTATGGGTAAGCTGCGCGATTTGCAGGAGGTTAAGCCCTTTGCGGAAAAGAAGGCGGACTTTAAAAAGAGGACGGCGGACATTCAGCACCCGCTGATGGAAAAGCTTTTCAACGAAATCGCGCCCAAGTACGCACAGCGTGCGGAAGAGCTTGGACAGGGCGGCGGTTATACGAGGATTTACCTCCTTGGACAGCGTCGCGGCGACGGAGCCGAGGAAGCTATTATAGAAT
>WSNM01000021.1 GCA_013316055.1 Clostridia bacterium
GCGCGCCGCGCGGTTATAACCGCGCGGCGCGCTTATTATTGCTTTGTAACCTTATAAAATTATTTGTGATTGGAAATCATAAGTCAGGATTTTTGTAACCGTAGGCTATATAATAAACTTATAAACAATAATGTATAATAGGTGCAAGATTATGAATTCGGCTTTATTGATTTATGAAAAATTTGTAGCTACGCTTACAGAACAGCAGATAAAAATGTTTGAAGAGGTGCTTGACAAGCTTTTTATTATGAATGAAAAGCTGAGCAAGTCTGACTTTAAAGAGGGGTTCAAGCTTGGACTTGCTGTTGCGACAGAGGCGATAAAAAATTAAGCGGCGCGGGCAATTTGCCCGCGCCGCTTATCCTTTATAATATTATCAAAATTAATTATTTTTTGCAGTTTTTCTTTAACGCTTCAAGGCAGTCCCAAAGCTCCTGAGGGATACGGCTGCCGATAGTGCCGTTGTAATAGCCCTCGATTTCCTCTGCTTCCTTAGCCCATTTTTCCTTGTCTACGGTAAGAATTTCGGTCAGAGCTGCTTTATCGAACTTTTTGCCCTTGCAGATTTCGTAATCAAGCTCGGAAATGTCGATGTCTTCGGGGTTGGGAACGTAGCCGATAGCCGTTTCTACCGCGTCGACGGGGTTTTCGTCGCAGCGCTTCAAAATCCATTCAAGCACGCGCATATTGTCGCCGAAGCCCGGCCACATAAAGTTGCCGTTTTCGTCCGTGCGGAACCAGTTGACGTTGAAAATTTTGGGAGGATTTTTAACCTTTTTGCCCATTTCTATCCAGTGTGCGAAGTAATCGCCCATATGATAGCCGGTGAAGGGCTTCATTGCCATGGGGTCGTGACGAAGAACGCCGGTTGCGCCCGTTGCGGCTGCGGTCGTTTCCGAGGACATTGCCGAGCCGATAAACACGCCGTGGTTCCAATCGCGGGACTGATACACAAGGGGAGTGGTGCTTGCTCTTCTGCCGCCGAAAATGATAGCGGAGAGGGGCACGCCCGTTTTGGAGTTGAACTCGGGGGAGATGCAGGGGCAGTTTTCAGCAGGCGCGGTAAAGCGCGAGTTGGGGTGCGCCGAGCAGGTTGATTTATCTTTTTTGTCGAATTTTGCGGGGTTCCAGGGCTTGCCCGTCCAGTCGATGCAGTGCTCGGGCAGCTCTTTGGAAAGTCCTTCCCACCAAACGGTCATATCGTCGGTGTTAAGCGCAACGTTGGTGAAGATTGTGCCGCGCTTTGTGGACTGCAATGCGTTGTAGTTGGAGTGCTCGTTCGTGCCGGGGGCAACGCCAAAGAAGCCGTTTTCGGGGTTGACAGCCCAAAGTCTGCCGTCCTCGCCTACGCGAATCCACGCAATGTCGTCGCCGACCGTTTCTATTTCATAGCCCGCCTCTTTATAGTGCTTGGGGGGAATAAGCATTGCAAGGTTGGTTTTGCCGCATGCGGAGGGGAATGCCGCCGCAACGTACTTTTTGGTTTTGTCGGGGAAGGTTACGCCGAGGATAAGCATATGCTCTGCCATCCAGCCCTCGTTTTTGCCGAGGTAGGAGGCAATTCTGAGTGCGAAGCACTTTTTGCCGAGAAGCACGTTGCCGCCGTAAGCCGAGTTGACGGAAATAATCGTGTTGTCCTCGGGGAAGTGCATAATATAGCGCTTGTCTGCGTCAACGTCGCACTTTGCGTGGAAGCCCTTGATAAAGTCGCCGTCCTTGCCGATTTCGGTAAGAACTTCCTTGCCGACGCGGGTCATTATGTTCATATTAAGCACAACGTAAATGCTGTCGGTAACCTCTATTCCGTATTTAGCAAAGCTGCTGCCCACAACGCCCATGGAATAGGGGATAACGTACATCGTTCTGCCCTTCATAGAGCCGCGCGCAATCTCGTTGCAAAGCTCGTAAGCCTGATTGGGGTCCATCCAATAGTTGATGGGGCCTGCGTCCTCTTTGTTTTTTGTGCATATAAACGTTCTGTCCTCGACGCGGGCTACGTCGTTCACCTTTGTGCGGTGAAGGTAGCAGTCGGGAAGCAGGGTCTGGTTTAGCTTGATAAGCTCGCCGCTTTTTACGGCTTCCTTTTTTAATGCGTTAATCTGGGCTTCGCTGCCGTCAATCCAGACAATTTTGTCGGGCTGGGCAAGCTCTGCACTTTCTTCAACGAATTCGAGAACCTTTTTGTTTTTGGTAAGTGCCATAAATGTTTTAACCTCTCCTTGAAAAAAATCAAATTTTTACAAATACTATTATAATTTATTCACTGCAAAAAAGCAAATTAATTCGTCCACTTTAAGTATTGAAATTTAAAGTACACAAAAATTACATATTTTTACATAATTATCTAAAATTTTTATATTGTATACTGTTATAATATTCATTAATCAAGGGTTTTATTATGGGCGGATACACTAAAAACATTGCAGTTATAAAGGGGCTTAAAGAGGGCTTTTCTGCCGACGGCGGCGCGCTGACGGGGCTTGTAAAGGCAGAGCGCTACGGCAATAATTTAAAAATAGAGGCTACCTTCATTAATTTTGCTCCGCTTTCGGAGGGGCGGTACGTTACCGCCGTTTCCGACGGAAAAAATACGCTTATCGTCGAGGACGGTCTGTTCGAGGGCGTTTCCGCGCTGGAAACGGGCGCGGGCTTTGCCGCGCTTATATGCTACATTAACGGCGGAGTATACCCCGTTGCGGCGGCGGTTAGCGGCAACTTCCACGGCGCGGCGCTTACCATAAAGGCAGAGGTAGAGCGCGCGGAAAATATCAGAAACGGGCTTGGCGGCGGAACGGCCGTAAGCGGCAGAGGCGCAAAAAAGAGTGACGGAACCGCGCAGACGGTTTACGAGGACGAGGCGATTGCGGAGGTTAACTATTATGAATTTGCAGAAGCTGATGAAGACGGCGGCGCTGTACGCGCGGGTGCGGCGGAAGAGGAAAACGGGCGCAAGTCTGGGCAAAATGAGGAGAATTTTGGCGCTTTCCAGACGGACGAGGGCGGTGTAGACCCCGATATATCCCGCAACGAAGCGGCTTTTGCGGAAAATTCCGCGTCGAAAAGCCGTAAAGGCACGGGCCCGCTTGCGGGCGGGGAGTTTTACAAGCGAATGAAAACGGAAATAGAGGGACTGCTTTCTGCATACCCGCCCGCAGAGGATTTGCAGGGGGTTGTGCACGGCTCCAAATGGGTTAAAATTTCCTATGGGGACGGCAAGTTTTATGTGTTCGGCGTGATATATGACGGGGCTAAGCCGCAATATATCTGCTACGGGGTGCCCTCTGACAATTCTGCCGCGCCTCCCGAGAGCATGCGCGGGCTTGCCTCGTTTATACCTGCTTCGGCAGAGAATACCGACAGCGGGTATTGGGTAATGTATCAGGACGCGGGCACGGGCGCAAGCTTAAAGATAGATATAGTATAATGTTAACCGCCCCGCCGCAAGCTTGCGGCGGGGCGGTTTGTATTATTTAAGTCCCTTGAAGGGCTTGAAGGCGATAAGCGAGTATATGCAGAACAGCGAGCTGACTGCGCACACCGCAAGAAAGCTTTTATATACCACGGGCATACCGAAGGACAGAAATTCCAGCACGTTAAAGCCGGAAAAGGCGTATATCCCCCCGCATATCCCCAAAACAATCAGATTTGCAACGCACATATAGCAGGTCATTTTCATAACAGCAGTATGCGCGTCAAAATGAAATATTATCCAGAATAAGCCTGTCGAATTCGGGCTGTTCGGTAAAGTCGCGCGGAAGAAAGCGCACGGTGCGGAACTTGGCATAGCTGAAAATATGCGTCTTTAAAAGCACGGGCGTGGGAATGTCCAGCTCGTAGCAAATTTCTGCAAGGTAGCTGAAAAAATGAGAGTAGGTGAATTTTTCCTTGCCCTCGTAATTCAGCTGCTTTATAATTTTTTCGCCTTTCATAACCTTTGCCCAGATTTTAAACATATATTGATTATATTGAAAAATAACCTTTTGCGCAACGGTTTTATGGGGTATTTCAGCCTGAATTTGCTTGCCGTTGCCCAAAAAAACGAATATAATGGTGTTATGCGTAATTTTTTGAGCGAAACGGCGCGCCGACTTGAACCGAGCAGCTTTTTAAACTACTTCGGTCTGGCGGACGGCGATAAACAACTTATTTCACTCGGTGTGGGCGAGCCCGACTTCAAAACCCCGAAAAAGGTGAGAAGGGCCGCCTTAAAGCTGATAAAGCGCGGAAATACCCAATACACGGGCTGTCGCGGGCTGTTGGAGCTTAGACAGCTGGTTTCCCGCTATCTTTTCGAGCGGTTTGCGGTGGATTATCCCGCGGAGAACACCGTCATCACAATCGGCGCGAGCGAGGCGGTGGATTTGGCCTTGCGCGCGATATGCGACGCGGGCGACGAGATTTTACTGCCCGAGCCTTACTATGTTTCCTATGCGCCTGCGGTTGCGCTTGCGGGCGGCGTGCCCGTGCCCGTAAGGTGCGACAGAGAGAACGGGTTTATTCCCACGGCGGAAAATATCCAAAAAGCGATAACCAAAAAGACAAAGGCGATAATTTTATCCTATCCCAACAATCCCACGGGCGCGGTTGTTTCGCGGGAGGGGCTTGAAGAAATAGCAAGCGTTGTAAGGCAGAACGATTTGCTTGTTATAAGCGACGAAATTTATGCCGAGCTGAACTATACGGGCAAGCACTATTCCATTGCCGCACTGCCGCAAATGAAGGAAAGGACGATATATATAGGGGGCTTTTCCAAATCCTTTGCAATGACGGGCTGGCGCGTAGGGTATATCTGCTGTCCCGATTATATCGATAAGGCCGTGGTGGAAATACATACCCACACCATAATCTGCGCGCCGCGTATGGGGCAGGCTGCCGCAATAGAAGCATTGAAGGACGGCTTTGCGGGCGGGTTTGCGTTTATCGAGGAAATGCGCCGCGACTATGCCGAGCGCGGCAGAGTGCTTGCGGAGGGGCTTAACGCCTTAGGGCTTGCGTGCACGCAGCCGCAGGGCGCGTTTTATGTGTTTGCAAACGTAGAGAGCACGGGGCTTGACGGCGACGGGTTTGCGGAAAGGCTTATAAAGGAAGCTAAGGTTGCGGTTGTGCCCGGCAGTGCGTTCGGCGAGGCGGGCAGAAATTATGTGCGTTGCTCCTACGCTGCGTCTATGCAGAATATTAAGACAGCGCTTGAAAGGCTTGCGGATTTTCTGAAAGGAATTTCTTGACGGCTGTACGGCTAAACGATTGACAAACCGCACTTGTAATTATATAATGTGGAAGAAATAAACGGTGGTTCCGCCTTATGCGGAATCACTTTGCTTATATAAATCAATCAGCAAAAAAATTTTTCGGACGGCGAAGGGTTAAATAAAAGCCGCACGGACAGGAGTTATATTATGGCGGAACAGCGCATTGTTATGACCAAAAGGAACTACGAAAGCTTAAAGCAGGAGCTGGAATATCTTGTAAAGGTTAAGCGTCCCGAAATTATCGAGCGCATTGCCGAAGCGAGAAGCCACGGCGATTTATCCGAGAATGCGGAGTACGACGCGGCGCGCGAGGAGCAGCGCTCTAACGAGGGTAAGATTGCGGAAATCGAATATAAAATCAAGAACGCGGACATACGCGAGGAGGACACCAGCAAGGGCTATGTGCATCTTGGCAGCGTTGTAACCGTTTACGACGAGGATATGGAGGAGAGCGACGTATATACAATCGTATCTATAACCGAGGTGGACGCAATGGCGGGCAAAATTTCGGTGGAATCGCCCGTAGGCGCGGCGCTTTTGCGCAAGAAGGTGGGCGATTCCGTCAAGGTGGAATGCCCCGAGGGCGCGTATACGCTTAAAATTTTAGAGATTAATTAAGGACCGCATAATGGAAGAGAAGAAGATTTTAACCGCAGAGGAAGAAGCAGAAAGCCTTGCAGAGCAGGCGAGAATCCGCCGCGAAAAGCTGCAAAAGCTGGTTGCGGAGGGCAATGACCCGTTTGTAAAGGTAAATTACGGCGTTACCGCTAATTCCGCTTACGTTATTGAACACTTTGCCGAGCTTGAAGGCAAGGAGGTTAGCATTGCGGGCAGACTTATGTCCCGCCGCGTAATGGGCAAGGCTTCCTTTTCACACATTCAGGACAGAGAAGGTCAGCTGCAGATTTACGTCCGCCGCGACGACGTCGGCGAGGAGGCTTACGCCGCCTTTAAAAAGGATTACGACCTCGGCGATATTATGGGCGTGAAGGGCTATGTGTTCAAAACGCAGACGGGCGAAATTTCGGTGCACTGCACGCACATAGAAATGCTTACGAAGTGCCTTTTGCCGTTGCCCGAAAAACAGCACGGGCTTACCAACACCGATTTAAGGTACCGTCAGCGCGACCTCGATTTGATTGTCAATCCCGAGGTTAAGGATACGTTTATAAAGCGTTCGCAGATTTTGCGCGAGATACGCGCTTTCTTTGACAACCGCGGGTTTCTCGAAGTGGATACCCCCGTTTTGTCTACAATAGAAATAGGCGCGTCTGCACGCCCCTTCAAAACGCATCATAACGCGCTGGATATCGATATGTATCTGCGCATAGAAACCGAGCTGTATTTAAAGCGGCTTTTGGTCGGCGGGCTTGAACGCGTTTACGAGGTGGGCAGAATTTTCCGCAACGAGGGTATGGACGCTTACCACAACCCCGAATTTACAACGGTAGAGGTCTATCAGGCTTACTGCGACTATTTCGCAATGATGGATTTGGTCGAGGAACTGTATACAACCGTTGCTAAAAACGTTTGCGGCACCACCGATATAGTCTATCAGGGCACGGAGCTGCACCTCGGCGCGCCGTGGGCAAGGCTGACCATGAAGGAGGCCGTTAAAAAATATTCGGGCGCGGATTACGACAGCTGGAAAACGGACGAGGACGCAAGGGAATGCGCGAAAAAGCTGGGCGTACAGATTGAAGAGGGCGAAAGGGCGACCAAGGGGCACGTGCTTGTTGCGCTGTTCGACGCGTTTGCAGAGGACAAGCTTGTTCAGCCCACGTTTATTTACGATTATCCCGTGGAAAATTCACCGCTTGCAAAAAGAAAGCCCGACGACCCCGCATTTACGCAGAGGTTCGAGTATTTTATCTGCGGGCACGAGTACGGAAACTCCTTCTCGGAATTAAACGACCCTATCGACCAAAAACAGCGTTTTGTAAAGCAGGTTGAAGAAAAGAGAAAGCAGGAGCCGAAGTGCAACGCGCAGGTTGACGAGGAGTTTATAACCGCGCTGGAATACGGCTTGCCCCCTACGGGCGGACTTGGCTTCGGCGTGGACAGGCTTGTAATGCTGTTGACCGACAGCGCGACGATAAGGGACGTTTTACTCTTCCCCACAATGAAGCCGAAAAAATAAAACCTTATATATGCGTCGCAATACGGCGTCAAGCTCCGCGCCGCCTTGGTCACGTACGTTTTGTACGCTCCCTGCGGTCGGTGCTCGCTTTCCTTGCCTTGCTCGCATCTTTAAGGTTTTGCCTCAGGAATTGCTTTTTTGTTAACTACAAATGTATTACTACCGAATTTACGAACAGCTTAAAAGGTACGCAAGGGCGGACAAAAGCTTTCACGTCCCCGGACACAAGGGGCGCGGCGAGCTTGACAGACTGCTGCCGGTTGCCGCCTTCGATATTACCGAGCTTGGATATTCCGACAATCTGTTTTGCCCGAGCGGGATAATTGCGGAGGCGCAAAAAGATATTGCGGAAATTACGGGCGCGCGGAAGAGCTATATTTTAACGGACGGTTCTACCTGCGGCGTGCTGTCTATGCTGTACGTTTTAAAAAAGCACGGCGGCAAGGTGATTGTGCCGCGCAACTGCCATACGAGCGTGTGGAACGCGTGCAGACTTTTAGGGCTGGAGCCGATTATTTTAAACGGCAAAACGGCGGAGGACGTGCTTTTGCCGCCCGAGCCCGAAGCGGTTGAGGACGTTTTAAACAAGCAAACGGACGTGGCGGGAATGCTCGCGCTTTCCCCCGATTATTACGGCAATATTGCGCCGCTTGCGGAATACGCCGCAATTTTAAAAAGACACGGCAAGCTGTTGTTTGTTGACGGCGCGCACGGCGCGCACCTTGCTTTCGAGCGTGAAAACGGCGCATATGCGGGGGTGTACGCGGATATTTGGGTGGACGGAGCGCATAAAAGTCTGCCCGTGCTTACGCAGGGAGCTGTGGTTTCGGCAAACGATTTATCGCTTGCGGAGGAGCTTGAGGAAGCGCTTGGCATTTTCCGCACCACCTCGCCGAGCTATCCTATAATGGCCTCGGTAGAGCTGGGAATAAAATACATTGCAAACAATTTACAGCTGTTAAAGGCGGCAAGACGGGCGGCGGAAGAGCTTAAAAGCAGTGCGTGCGAGCTTGAATTTTATCCGTCCGCGGACTGGACAAAGCTTGTATGGGATTTAAAAGACCTTGATATATGCGCCGATAAAGCGTATTTGCGGCTTGAAGAGCGCGGAATTTATGCCGAGCTGTCGGACGGGAGGTATATTGTTTTTTATCTTTCGCCTATGACAGGCGCGGAGGATTTAAAGGCGTTGCTGTACGCGGCAAGGGAGCTTGCGGCGGATAAAACGCTTGCGGGAACGTATAAGACAAGACCGCTGTTTTTCGGCGGGGAGCGCGTATGCGGGTACTTAAAGGCGACGGAATGCGCAAGAGAGCTTGTGCCGCTTGCCTTTGCAAAGGGCAGGGCTTGCGCGGCCGACGCGGGGCTTACGCCGCCGTGTATCCCCGTGATATGCGCGGGGGAAGTGATAACCGACGGCGCGATATATGCGCTTTCTAACGCGAAAAGCACCTTTGGGCTGACGGACAACAGGGTTTGGGTGGTTAAGGAATGAGAGGGAAGTTTATAACCTTTGAGGGGTGCGAGGGCTCGGGCAAGAGCACGCAGCTGAGGCTGTTATCCGAATACCTCGACAAGCTTGGCGTGGATTATATCCTCACGCGCGAGCCTGGCGGCAGTGAAATTGCAGAGCAAATCCGCAATATAATTTTAAACGGCAAAAATACCGCAATGTGCGACGAGTGCGAGGCGCTTTTGTACGCGGCGGCGCGCGTTCAGCATTTAAAGGAAAAAATCGCGCCCGCATTGGATAAGGGCAAGCTTGTAATCTGCGACAGATACGTTGATTCCTCGCTTGCATATCAGGGCTATGCCCGCGGTCTGGGGCGTGAGTATATAGAAAATATCAACAGCCTTGCGTTGGAAAGATTCGCGCCCGATTTGACGGTTTTTTTGGACATATCCCCTGCGGAGGCATTCAAAAGAAAGCACGGCGCCGACCCCGACGACAGAATGGAGCAGTTGGGGCTGGAATTTCATACAAGGGTTTACAACGGCTATAAGGCTTTGATGGAAATTGCCCCCCGCATATGCGCCGTTGACTGCCTTGGCAGTAAATACGAAACTCAGGATAATATCCGCGCGCTGTTGAAGGCGAAGGGCGTTATCTGACGGCGGTCGGGTGGAAACTTTATGGAACAGCTTATAAAAACCACAACCGCATATAAAATTTTCTGCGGGGATATCCGGAGCGGAAAGGTTTCGCACGCGTATATGCTGCGCTTCGAGGACGCGAAAAATATGCGCGCCGTATTGAAGCTGTTTGCGCTCGAATTTTTCAAAACCGGTGATGGACAGCCGCTCGGGTACAGAATTTTGAGCGAGAGCTATCCCGATTTTAAGCTTTACCCGCAGGAGGGAAAGAAGTTCAATGCGGATGCGGCGGCGGAAATTGTAGAGGACAGCGCAATGCGGCCTGTGGAGTGCGCAAAAAAGCTGTTTGCGATAAGCGGGTTCGAGCAGGCAAGCGCGCTGGTGCAGAACAAGCTTTTAAAAACCTTGGAGGAGCCGCCCGAGGGAGTGCACTTTATTTTGGGCGCGTGCTCGCTTGCGCCCGTGCTGGATACGGTAAAATCGCGTGTGAAAATTCTGGAAATTCCGCCTTTTTCCTGCGGGCAGATACTTGCCGCGCTTGAAAGGCAGGGCAAAAATCCGCTTAACGCGGCTGCGGCAGAAAGCGCGAACGGAATTCTGGGCGTTGCCGAAAATATGGTCGCGGGCGGGTGGTTTCAGCAATTGAAGGATGCGGCGGCGGAAATCTGTGCGGTAGCAGACGCGGGTGAAATCGGCGCGATTGCAGCTAAGTACGGCGACATAAAATATAAAGAAGAGCTGCTTGCCGAAATGCAAAGGCTGTATTTTACGGCGCTGACGGACGGCGGCGGGGCCGCGGGTAAATTAAGCAAGCCCGCGCTTGTGTACGCGCTGGAAAAGCTGAACGAAGCGGCGGCGCAATTGAAGCTGAACGCGTATTTTCAGGCATTGCTGTACGAGTTTATGCTTGACGTTGTAAATTTTTCTCGCCGCACGGAGGAGTAGCGCTTGTACAAAAGCCTACGGCGGCGGGCACGGGATAAATTTGCGCGGTTAAGCGCAAAATTAATTTAAGGTAAAATTATGGTAGAAGTTATAGGTGTTGCCTTTAAGGAGGGCGGAAAGGTTTACTACTTTGCGCCGACAAAGGGCGACTATAAGGTCGGAAAGGGCGTAATTGTGGAAACGGCGCGGGGCGTGGAATACGCAACCGTGGTTATGCCGCGCACTCAGGTAGAGGAAAGCGCGGTGGTTCTGCCGTTGAAGCCCGTTATACGCATTGCAAACGAAAAGGACGAGGAAACTCACCGCAAAAACGGCGAAAAAAAGGAAGAGGCTATGAAAACCGTCCGCGAGCGGATAGAAAAGCATAACCTCGACATGAAGCTTATCGACTGCGAGTTCGCCTTTGACGGGGCGCGCGCCGTTTTCTATTACTCCGCGCCGCAGAGGGTGGACTTCCGCGAGCTGGTTAAAGACTTGTCCTCCGTTTTCCGTATGCGTATAGAACTGCGTCAGGTAGGTATCCGCGACGAGATTAAAATTCTCGGCGGGCTGGCGCCGTGCGGAAGGGAATGCTGCTGTTCGAGCTGTATGCCGGACTTGAAGAAGGTTTCCATTAAAATGGCGAAAAATCAGGGGCTTTCGTTAAACCCCGGCAAAATTTCGGGGCTGTGCGGAAGGCTTATGTGCTGTCTTTCCTACGAAAACGATTATTATGCAGACGCATGCAGGCGCGTGCCCAAGCTGGGCAGCGAGGTAGGCACGCCCGAGGGCAAGGGCACCGTTGTTAACATAAATATGCTTAAAATGACCGTGCGCGTGCGCATAGAGGACAAGACCAAGGACACGGTTGCCTACCGCGACTTTACCGTGGACGAGCTTAAATTCAAGCGCCGTCCCTGTGCGGAGGCGGACGAAGCCGACGGCGGAGAGGGCGATTAAAAAAGTTAATTTCAAAAAAATCGGGCTGACCTCTTTACAGCGTAAAAAACTTATGGTATAATACTGCAAGGGTAAAACCCGTTAAACGTAAAAAATGGAGGATATTATGGCACATATCATAACCGACGAGTGCGTAAGCTGCGGCGCGTGCGCCGGCACCTGCCCTGTTGAAGCTATTTCCGAGGGCGCTGACAAGTACGTTGTAGACCCCGACGTATGCATCGATTGCGGCGCGTGCGAGGACGTATGCCCTACGGGAGCTATTCACCCCGCAGAGTAATTTAAAGCAAACAAGGGAAGCGGAGCGGGTGCGCTCCGCTCTTTTGTTTTAAAGTTATAATATTTTTATGCTTAAAGACGGAGAGGTGCTCGAAGAATTTTTCGGGGACAAAAAAATCATACAAAACACCGCGCTGTACCGCTTTACCTCGGACAGCGTTCTTCTGTCGCGCTTTGCCCGTGCAAAATGCGGCGACAGCGTTGCGGACTTTTGTTCGGGCAGCGGAGTGGCTGGCTTCCATTTTATGTGCCTTAACCCCGTAATAAAAAGCCTTACTCTGTTCGAAATGCAGCCGCCGCTTGCCGATATGTCCCGCCGCACGGCGGAGCTGAACGGCTTCGATTGCAGCGTGGTATGCTGTAAAATTCAGGACATAGGTCGGGAGTATGACGACAAATTTTCGCTTATACTCTGCAATCCGCCCTACGAGCGCGGCGGGTTCGACAACGAGGTTTACGAAAAGGCCGTCTGCCGCAAGGAAATTACCTTGACGCTTGAGGAAATTGTAAGCGTTGCGGCAAAAAAGCTTAAATTCGGCGGCAGGCTTGCTATTATAAACCGCGCCGACCGCACGGCAGAGCTTATATTCAAGCTTAAAAGCCATAAGCTGGAGCCTAAGCGCATTCGATTCGTGAGCGGCACGCCGACAGCAAAGCCATACCTTGTTATGGTGGAGGCGGTTAAGGGCGGCAAAGAGGGAGTTGAGGTTCTTCCCGCGGCGGTAAACTGAGTTAAAAGGAATTAATATACTATGAACGGTTGTAACGTCAGCTTTGTGGCGACGCCCATAGGCAATTTAAAGGATATAACCTTGCGCGCGCTGGAAGTTTTGCGCGAGGCGGACGTGATATTTTGCGAGGATACGCGGCACTCATTAAAGCTGCTTTCGGCATACGATATTAAAAAGCCGCTTTATTCCTGTCATAAATTCAACGAGCGCGAGGCGGCGGAAAAGATTATCGCCGCGGCAAATGACGGTAAGCGGGTTGCGATAATTTCGGACGCGGGCATGCCCGTAATTTCCGACCCCGGCAACGCCGTCTGCCGCGCGCTGAGGGAGGCGGGCGTGGGCTATACCGTTATCCCCGGAGCAAATGCCGCGCTTTCCGCGCTGGTTCTGTCCGCACTGCCCGCCGACAGATTTGCGTTTATCGGCTTTTTGCCCGATAAGTCGGGCGAGCGCAGGGCGGTGCTGGAAGGGTATAAAAATCTGGATATGTCGCTTATATTCCACGTTGCCCCGCAGGACGTAGACCGCCATATATCCTCGATTTACGAATGCTTCGGCGAGCGCAGAGCCTGCGCCGTGCGGGAAATTACAAAGCTGCACGAGGAGGCTGTGCCGTTTATGCTTTCCGCGGGCTTGCAGGGCGACAAGCGCGGGGAATACGTTATAATAGTAGAGGGCGCGGCGCAGACGGAAAACCCGCTTAACGCTTTAAGCGAGCGGGAGCATATACTCCACTATATTGCGGGGGGAATGGACAAAAAGGAGGCCGTTAAGCAGGCCGCAAGGGACAGGGGAATTTCCAAATCGGAAATGTATAAATTTTCCTTGGGGCTTTGACGGAATTTGTGCTATACTTAAAGCGGCGGGGAAGGGGCAATTACCTGCGGAATATATTTTAAACAAGGATTTTTTATGAAAAGGAAGAAGGATATTGTAATTCCGCCCGAGGCGGAAAAAATGACCATTTACGAATACGAGCAGAAGTATTCCAAACGTCAGAATGTGCGCGGAGCTAAAATTCTTTTAAGGTTTCTGGCGGCGGCAATAGGCGTTATTATAGCCGCATGCCTTATACTTATCAGCTTGAAGGCGGTGGAGCTGTTCACCGATAAAAACGTGCGGCTGGGCGTGGGCATTGGCGCGGGCGTTGCAAGCGTTATAATTTTTATTTGTCTGTACATAATTCCGCTTGTAAAAATTCTTAAATCGGACTACTTTATAACCAACGTAAACGCAAAAACCGCGCGCGAGGCGCAAAAGCACAACAAAAAGGTGCGCCACGACATTGCGGCGAAGATTATAGAAATCACCGCCTCGGTCGACGGCGTTGGCTGGTACGATTCCGCCGTGGTCGGGGAAATGGCTATTGCGCTTAACGCGGGTAACGAGGAGGGCATAAAGCTTGCCCTTACGGATTTGTACACGGACAGCGTAAAAAAATCGGCAAAGTCGCTTATCACCAAAAGCGCGCTTAAATCTGCAATGTATTCCGCGCTGTCGCAGACAAGTCGCGTGGACGCGCTGCTGGTTGCGTTCCTCAATTTGCAGCTGGTAAAGGACATCACCTTTTTGTACGGCTTCCGTCCGTCGGATGCGAAGCTCGTCAAAATTTTTGCAAGGGTTTTGCAGAATTCTTTAATAGCCTACGGGCTTGGCAGCGTAAAAATCGGCAACAGTATTGTAAAGACAATGGGCGACGCGGTGAAGGGCATACCCTTCCTCGGCTCGGCAATTTCCGCGCTGGTCGATTCGTCCGTGCAGGGTCTTACAAACGGCGTTCTAACGGCGGTTATCGGCTATCAGACAATAAGATATCTGACGCAGGAATATAGATTGCAGGACATTTTAGACGGCATAGAGGTTGCCGAAACGGAAGAGGAGCTGCGGGAAACCTGCGCCGAGATAGAGAGCGAGCTTAGAAAAACGGGCGGCAAGCCCAGCCCGAGCGTGGCGTAATACGCGGTTAAAAATTTATAAAAAGGAAGAATAAAATGAACGACATTCAGCTTATCGAAAGGCTTACGCAGGCGCGCGGTGCTTCCGGCTTCGAGGACGAGGTGCTTGCGATAGCAAGGGAATACTGCGGCGACTTCTGCGACTTCGAAGAGGACAGCATGCGCAATCTGTACATTCGTCCGCGTTTTAACAAGGGCAACCGTCCCTATATTCTGCTTGACGCGCATTCGGACGAGGTCGGCTTTATGGTGCAGGCAATCAAGCCGGACGGCACTCTGCGGTTTATACCCATAGGCGGCTGGAACGAGAAGGCTTTACCCTCGTCAAAAGTGCAGATTTACACTAAAACGGGCTATATATCGGGGGTAATTGCCGCCGCGCCGCCCCATTTAATGAGCGTGGAGCAGAAAAACGCGCCCGTTTCCTACGATAATTTAACGATAGACGTCGGCGCGTGCAGCGCTAAGGAGGCGGAGGAGCTGGGCATAGCGGTAGGCGCGCCCGCCGTCCCGCTTTCCTTGTTCGAATATAACGAAAAGCACGGCATATTGCAGGGTAAAGCGTTTGACGACAGACTCGGCGTTGCGGCTATGCTTAAATGCCTGAAGCTTCTGCAAAAGGAAAAGCTGACGCTGGACGTGGTTGCGGTTGTGTCCTCTCAGGAGGAGGTGGGCGAGCGCGGAATTACCGCGGCTATGCACCGCTTGAAGCCGCTTGCGGCAATCTGCTTCGAGGGCTGTCCCGCGGACGATACCATTGCGCCGCCGTACATGGTGCAGGATGCGCTTCACGGCGGGGTAATGCTAAGGCATATGGACAGAACGGTTATCTGCACGCCGCGCTTTACCGCATTTGCGCAAAAGACGGCGGAGGAGAACGGCATTAAGGTGCAGATGGCGGTGCGCTCCGGCGGTGGCAATAACGGCGCGTATATAATTTCGGCTAACGGCGGAACGCCCGTAATCGTCGCGGGTATACCCGTAAGGTATATTCATACCTTTAACTGCATTGCGGCGGTTGACGATTTTAACAGCAACGTAGATTTGGGCGTGGCGCTGTGCAAATCGCTTACAGAGGATATTATAAAAGGTTTTTAAAAGTTGCCCAAGGAAACTATAATTGCGCTGTTGGTTATTGCGGTGACGGTTGTGGCGGCGTATGCCTTTTACCGTATGCGTACCCGCAAACGGCGGAAAGAGCGCGAAAAACAACAAAAGATTAAGCAAAAGGTAAAAAAGCTTTCGCGTACGCGGGCAGAGCTGAGTCCCGAAGAATTTATGCGGCTGCGCGCCCAGACCTTCGGCAACGGTGCGGCACGGCACGACAAACTCAATTTCGAGGGTGTTTATGTGCTTTTTAACGTAACAAAAAGCATGTATTACGTCGGGCAAGGCAAAAAGGTGCTGGACAGAGTGAATATGCACTTTACGGGCAAAGGCAACGGTGACGTTTACGCCGATTATAAGTACGGCGACGAGTTTACCATTAAAATTATCGGGCTTAAGCACAGCGGCTACCGCTCGCTTAACGCGTTGGAGCGCGATACAATTTCAACCTTCGAGGCATACGCAAAAGGCTACAATAAAACCAAGGGAAATAAAGATTGAATACGTGAAAAGCGAAGCGGCGCGGGGCTTTATGCCCCGCGCCGCCGTTTAATTTTCAGTTAAAGTAAAAATTGCCTTCTTTTTTTCTTCGGAGAGCCTTCTGTACCGCCTTAACAGCTCGCGTTCATGCTCGCTTACTATTTCCGCGTCGTCGTTGCTTGCAAAAAACTGCGCCAGCGTTATTCCGAACGCATTGCAAAGCATCTCTAAAATTTCAATTTTCGGCGGGGTTTGCCTAACGTATATCGCGGCAAGGGTAGAGTGCGTAAGCATAGCCTCCTCTGCAAGGCGGTATTTTGTCCACCCGCGTTCTTTTCTCAGTTCCTCTATTCTTTCTATAATATTCATACGTATAGTTTATTACACATTTACGTTATAATTATTACGTAAAAACCTTGACAAATATAGCGTAAATACGTTATAATCTGTTACACAAAAACATATTATAAGGAGAATACTTATGAAAAACTTTTATCAACCCTTATTGCGGCGGTTGCCGCGTTAACAGTTTGTATTGCTTTATCGGCATGCAATAAAACGGTGGACTATTCGGTCGCGGGCAAAACCTACGGGTGCGTGGATTGCGAATACACGCTTTCGGACGACGCACCCGAAGCCTTGAAAAACGCCTTGGACAGTGTTACGTCCTCGCTGAACGCTGTAATTAAAAACAATACTTATTCGTTTGATAACCGCGGCAAGTGCAAAATGGTTGCTATGGGGCAAAGCGCGGAAATGAATTACACGCAAGAGGGCAAAAAGATTACAATAGCCGGCGGCAACGGCACAGACGGAATAGTTTGTATTCTTTCCGAAGACGAAAGCGAGTTTACGTATTCGGCGGAGTTAACCGAACAAATGAAGCAAATGATGTCCGCCATGGCAGATTACATAACGGGCGTCACGTACACTTTTAAATTAAAAGCTTAAACGTTTAAACTAAAAAGCGAAGCGGCGCGGGGTATAAAGCCCCGCGCCGCGTTATAATTAAATTTGAAAGCCCTAAAAAATAACCTCTTTTATAACACCTCCGCCAAGGCAGCGGGTTTCGTCGTAAAGCACCGCATACTGCCCCTCGGTTACGGCGCGCTGCGGCTCGGCAAATTCGATTAAAGCCGTTTTGCCGTCAAGCGTAACCTTAACCGCCTGCTCCGGCTGGCGGTAACGGAATTTGGCCGTGCAGAATATCGTTTGTTGGGGCATATATCCTATCCAATTCAGTCCCGAAGCCTTACACGCGCGCGAATACAGCGGGCCCTCGTCCCCGTGGGAAACGTATAAAATATTGTTTTTCAAGTCCTTTTTAACTACGAACCAGCGCCCCTCCTCGCCGCGCCTTCCTCCGAGGTCAAGCCCCTTGCGCTGACCTAACGTATAATACATAAGCCCGATATGCTCGCCGACGGTTTCGCCGTTTAAGGTAACGATTTTTCCGCCTTGCGCAGGCAGGTATTCCTGCAAAAATTTGCGGAAATTCCGCTCGCCGATAAAGCATATGCCCGTGGAATCCTTCTTTTTTGCCGTTGCAAGTCCGTTGTCCTCTGCAATTTTTCTGACTTCGCTTTTGTCGAGGTCCGCAAGCGGAAAAATAACGTTATTCAGCTGATATTCCCGCACCTGATTCAAAAAATAGGTCTGGTCCTTGCCCGCGTCCTTAACTTTTAAAAGGCAGTTTCTGCCGTTCTCGTGCGCAACTCCGCAATAGTGCCCCGTCGCAATATAGTCCGCGCCCATTGACAGCGCGTAATCGCGGAACGGTCCGAACTTTATTTCGCGGTTGCACAAAACGTCGGGGTTGGGCGTTCTGCCCGACTTGTATTCTGCAAGGAAGTGCGCAAAAACCCTTTCGCGGTATTGCTCGGCAAAATTTACCGAATAATAGGGCACGGAAAGCGCGGCGCAAACCCTTTGCACGTCCGCATAATCGCCCTCCGCCGTGCACGCGCCGTTGGGGTCGGATTCCTCCCAGTTCAGCATAAAAAGCCCTATTACGTTGTAGCCTTGTTTTTTTAAGAGGTATGCCGCCACTGACGAATCCACGCCGCCGCTCATTCCCACAACAACCGTCTTGCCGTTCATAAAATTATTATAGCACAGCCCTTTAATATTTGCAATTATTTTAAAATGTGCTATAATAGCGTTATGAGCTTGCCGCAAGACGATTTTATTTTGCTTTCCGTTGTGAATACCAAGCTGCGCGACGGGTATTCTTCTCTTGAAGAGCTGTGCAGCTGCGAGGGCGCGTCTTTGAACGAAATTTGTGCAAGGCTCGGCGCGCTTGGGTACTGCTACGACGCCGAAGCGAATGCGTTTGTGCGCAAATAGCGCCGATAATAAAATTAAATATTGCGCCCGTAGTCTAATTGGATAAAATCTCGGCCTCCGACGCCGATGTTCCGAGTTCGAGCCTCGGCGGACGCACCAAAAGCTATGCGGTTTATTGTTAAACCGCATAGCTAATTTTATATTAAAATAATGGGGACTTAGGGCGGTATTTTAAGACGGTTGTCAAAAGTCGGGACGGGGAATTCAAGGTCTATAGCGGGAAGGTTATTGTTAACGGTAAAGCCGAGACCGAGGGCTTTTATAACGGGCTCAGCTGTGACCAAATCGGGGAGCTGTGCTTTAAATGCAGAGGGAAGGGCTGTGTCGTGACCGCCTCCGATTTCAATCTTGCAGGCTTATACCTAATCAATCATAATACTATAAAAACAGCTTGATGGATGCCGACTGGTGCATACACCCGCTGCCTATTTTAACCTGCGTAGGCAACGATTGCTGCGACGACTTCTGTTGCTGAACTATAAAAAATATAAACGGCCCGTATTTTGCGGTAATTCCCATAGGGAATTTAATAAAACGCAAATAAAAAGATTTAGGCATAGCGGTAAGCTGTGCCTTTTCTGTACTTTTTTCGTGGACGAACCAGGCTGCTCGTAGCCTAGTGAGATATAGATATGTTTTATATATCACGCAAAATTCAATCGGTTGCGCTCTTTCATTTTTCGTGATATAATGATTGTACGATAAACGGTAATTTAG
>WSNM01000022.1 GCA_013316055.1 Clostridia bacterium
GCTTTAACAAAATTATTGCCTCGGCAACAAGTCGCCGCTACTCCTCCGCACGGATAAAGCGCATTCTTTGTGCAAATTTTCTTGGAATTTTTCAGCCCGACTGCGAGGAATTTTTGAAAAATCCGCTTTATATAAAGCCGCTTGCAGTAAATAAGCAATGCGCAAACGAAGTGCTTTCCGCCCTTGCGAAATCGGAATATCCGGTGCTGACCAAGGGGCGCGATAAGCTGAATTTGAACAAAATTGCGAAAAAATGCCTTGACTTGGACGAATTTTCGTATTTGCAATGGCAAATAACAGCGCAAAAAAGCGGATTAGCCAATCAAGACAGCTTGATTTTTATATAACGGACGACTGAATTAAAGCCTTTTAGCATACAAACAAATAGCGCACTACTTCATTTACGAGGTATAGTGCGCTGTATTTTTTTCGTTTTTATGACAGAGTAAAATTTATAACTCAATATCAATTTTATATTCCTTATCTATAAAAATGTAGTTCAGGCTGTATGCTTTGCACATTTTCAGATTTTTTTCGTTTTCTTTAATCAAGTTTTCTTGTGTAAAATCACCTCTTATAAGTCTTTGTTCAATTATATTTTCGTTTGCGCAAATATCCGAAAAATGCTTTTGAATATAGTCTTTGCTCATAATTAAGCAATAGTATTTGATTTGAGTTAAATACTCTTTACTAAAATCCTTCTCCCAGTCAAAAGGTATATAGCAGCCTTCTATAATAAGATTTTGATTATTTTCAATCGCTGTTTTAATTATTTCTTTGACTAATGGCCACAAAAACTGCGTCAGTTTTGCATCGTCACTTACACTTATCGTAGTAAAATTACACCTTATCAATCCCATTTTTATGTGGTCGATAGAAAGATATGGAAATTTATACTTTTCTAACAACCGTTGTGATAAAACGGTCTTGCCCGTGTGCGTTGCTCCCGCAATTAAAACTATCATAAACTCCTCTAAATTGAAATTTATTTAAACTCAACCATACTTTTTATAAATTAATGTTTATAGTCATTTTGTTATAACACAAGCATAATAAAAAAGCAATAACAACTGCATTGTCATTGCTTTTTCCTAAAAACACAGCGTAATTACCGCTCTTTTTTAAAGATTATTAAGATACGCCACTTCCTGCGCCGATAATTTTCTGTAAGCGCCTCTGTCAAGCCCGCGCAAGGTCAGCTCGCCGACCTTTATGCGCTTTAGCAAGGATACCTCCTTACCTATCGCGGCAAACATCTTCCTTACCTCTCTGTTTTTACCTTCCGTAAGCGTGACGTGAATTTTTGTATAGCTTTTATTCGTTTCAACGATATGCGCCTTACATTTCTTGGTAACGTATCCGCCCTCGATTTCTACTCCGCTGCGGATAGGGTTAAGCGCCGCCTCGGTGCAAATTCCCTCGACCTTTACAAGATAGGTTTTAGGCACCTCATTCGAGGGGTGAGTAAGCCTTTGCGCAAGCTCGCCGTCGGTAGTTAAAATCAAAAGCCCTTCGCTGTCGTAGTCAAGTCTGCCTACGGGATAAATTCTGCCGACGTTCTGCGGCATTAAGTCAAGCACGGTTTTTCTGCCCTTATCGTCCGAAACAGAGCAAATATAGCCCTTGGGCTTGTTTAAAATATAATATTCGTTTTTTTGCAAAACGGCTTTTTTGCCGTTGACGAACACCTCATCGTCGGAATTTATTTCCTGACCGATAACCGCCGTTTTGCCGTTTACCGTTACGCCACCCTCGGCAATCAGCCTGTCGCACTCTCTTCTAGACGCCATGCCGCAAGCGGCAAGGTATTTGTTTATCCTCATAGCAGACCTTAAAAAATTAATTATTTCTGTCTACTATACTATACAATTTTTCACTGAAAAGCAAGCCGTTTTGACCGTAAATATTCAGCTCGGCAACCAAATCGCCCTTGCAGATTTTTATAAGCTTATCTGTCGCAGTCACCTTAATATCGAGCTTTTCATTCTTTTTTGCCACAAAAAAGCCGCTTTTTGCAGGTTTGCAAAGTACTGTGCCAGACATAAATATGTTGTTTTCGTTGATTTTCACCAGATTATAATCATTGAAGCACTCGTCGAGAATATCTCCGCTACGCACATACATATCGGGACAATTAAGCACAACGCAGACAACGTCCATACCGTTACGCTCGGCAGAGGTTACAAGGCATCTGCCCGCCTTCATTGTGTAACCGGTCTTTACGCCGTTTGCGCCGTTGTAGTTGTACAGCATTTTGTTTTTATTTACAAAGCTTCTGTATTCGCCGCTGTGGCTTTTTGCGGAAACTACCTCCTTAAAGGTATTATTCTGCATTGCATAGCGCGCAATTTCGCACAAGTCGCGGGCGGTTGTATAATGTCCGTCGTCGGGCAGACCGCTGGGATTTTTAAAGCTTGTATTGCACGCGCCTATTTTTTTTGCGCGTGTGTTCATTACTTCAACAAACTTTTCCGTGCTTCCGCTGTGGTGAATAGCCAAAGCCGCCGCCGCATCGTTACCCGAGCGTAGCATTAAGCCGTAAAGCAAGTCCTTAACATTAATCTCTTCTCCTTTTTTGAGGTAAATGCTGGAACCCTCCACCCCGACTGCGGCATCCGGCACGGTTATGACCTTGTTCAAATCGCAGTCCTCAACAATTATAATCGCTGTCATAATTTTTGTTGTGCTTGCCATAGGCAGCTTTAAATCTGCATTGCTTTCTTTTAAAACCGTTCCGGTCTGCAATTCCATAGCGATTTCTGCCGTGGCAGATGCGTCCGCATAGGTGTCGCGGCGGATTATCACCGCGCACATTATTCCCGCCGCTATTATTATGGATATTAAAATCGATATAATTTCCGTCTTTTTACGCATTGTTGTCCGTAAGTCTGCTTACAAGCTCTCCTGTTTTTTCTATAAGCGCCTCAACCGCGCTGTCCTCTATCTTCAAAAGCTTACAGCCCTTGCCGTCGTCCACAATAAACGCCTTGGGCTTGACCGTTATAACCGAGCCGTTGCCGCCCGCAACCTGAAAGCCGTCTGCCTCCTTAAAGGTTTTTACGTCGCCGTACTCACCGCCGCCGCTTAAATTTACCACCGTTACCGAGGAAACGGGTATAATTTCCGTGCCGCTGACAGTTATAATCGATTTGCCGACAACAGTGTTTGCGTCTGCAACCTTTTCAATCGAAACCGAGGGCACGTCAAAATTATTTTCTCTGTTTTTTCTTATTTTTGTCATTTAGCTTCTCCATTAAAATAATAATAAAAATTTTAAGCACTACAAGCGCGTTTATGACCGTAACGGTCTTTGCATAGTATCTGATATCGGAATGCTCCTGATTTAAGATTGTATAATTTCTTAATTTGCAAAAATTTCCGTTTATCTGAACGAATTTATAGATTGCCGTCATCAGACAATTCTGCGCAAGCGCCGCATATGCGTTGCCCTCGCGCTGCATTCCGTAATCGCCGAGCTGAACCATTTTATAAAGACAAATACAGTTAAAAATTTTGTAATAACTGCCTTTAAGCTTTTTCATATCCAGCTTTTTGTTTTTTCCGTTTACCTGCATTTCGTTCGGGTGGTCTTTTACGGTATTTACATTAAAAAAATTCCAGCCGAAGGTGCCTACATTCAGACTTGCGTACTTCTGACCCGTGTTTATATAAATGTAATTGTACAAATGAACGGGAAATATAAGTAAGGCAAACACCGCCGCGCCGACGGCAGTTAGTGCAACGTTCATACCCTTATTATCAGTAAACGGAAAATATTTATACAAAAAAAGGACGGCTTTAACCGTCCTTCTGCTTACCGTATATTAATCTATCTTAATTACGTCGTCATCATCGCCGATAAAATCGGGAAGCTCGAAGCCGTCCTCGTCCGTACGCGGCTTTTTTTCCTCCTCGGCTTGCGTAACGGGCGGCGGTGTCGCCCCCTCTTCAACGTATACGTCCTTTTTATAAAGGTAATTTCCGTCCTCCTCGTCGGCAAACGCGGCGTTGTTCAGCTCTGCTATCTGCGCCATAAGCTCGTCATAGTCGGGTAGTTCGTCAATGGAGTTCAGCTTAAATCTCTTTAAAAAGTTATCCGTAGTGCGATAAACGATAGGCTTGCCAACGGCGTCCCTTCTGCCGCACGGTTCTATCATTTCAAGCTCTAACAGAGTATGTATTGCGTAATCGCAGCTGACCGTTCTTATTTCCTCAAGCTCCGGCTTGGTTATCGGCTGCTTGTATGCTATTATTGCCGCGCATTCCAGAATGGTTTTTGTAAATTCCTTTTCTTTAATAGGTATAAGCACCTCTGAAACCTGCTGTTTATACTTGGGATTAGAGGCAAGCTGAAGCTTTCCGTTAAAAACAAGCAATTGAATGCCGCCGTCCTCGCCGTATCTTTTTTTCAGCTCGTCAATGCTTGCGTTAACTTCTTTTATGCCGCAACCGAGCTTTTCGACAATAAATTTTACGGGAACAGCCTCCCCCGAAGCGAAAACAATCGCCTCAATTATATTCGTCAAATTGTTCATCAGTTAAATCCTTTAAATCCCAGTCGGGATTGAGTTTTATAGTAATCGCGCCGAAGGACTGCTGCTGCTCAACCATAATAAACTGGTGCTTCAGCATTTCCAAAAGGGCCTGAAAGGTTGTTATTATTTCGTTTTTGGAATAGGTTCTGAACAGCTTTTCAAATTCAATTTCCTTACATTCAACAAGCTTGTCTTTTATAAAGGTTACCTGTTCCTCAACGGTGTGCTCGTCCTTTGGAATTTCCTTTACGTTCTGCTGTTCGCGTTGCAGGCTTTCGTTTTTAAGCATCATTTTCGCAAACGCTTCAAGCAACGCGCTTACGGTAAAATCCTTATACACAACGCGTACGGTATCGAGAGATTTATCGGGATTTTTGAAAAAATAGCCTATCGTTTCCAAAGTTTTCAGCTTGGGAGTTTCGCCTTTAATCAGCTCGTACTCGCGCTGTTTAAGCTGTTCGATAAGCGCGCGCTGTTCCTCCTCGGCTCCACCCATTTCCTCGCCGCCGACCTCGACCACGGGCACAAGGCTCTTGGATTTTATGTAAATAATCTGCGCGGCAAGCGCAAGATATTCGCTTTCCTTATCTACGTCGCGGCTTGGCTGCGTTTTCATAAACTCGATATAATCGAGGAATTGTTCGGTCACCTTCGAAACAAAAACCTCTTCAATGTTGATTTTTGCTATATTGATAAGGTGCAACAGCAAATCCAACGGCCCCTCGAAAATATCGAGTACCGTTGTGTAATCCACCACCGATTCAAAATTGTCGTAATTGTTTTCAGCCATAATTTTTCCGCCGTTAAAAAGGCATTAACTGTATCGGCAATCCGAAAATCGCATTCCACATAGCCGTTATGGGGAAGCCGATAATATTCCTTGCAAACCAGTGGACATAGCCCAAAATATCAAAATAATGCACATACGGCAAGGAGGTATGTGTGCTTAAAATATCGCAAAGGAAGCTTTCAAGCACAAGTATCAGCAAAATATATCTGCCGTAGTCCTTTAAAAATCTGCGGACGGGGTTAATTTCACGGGTTAAGGACTCCACAACACGGAAGCCGTCAAGCGGATAAAACGGAAGAAGATTGAATACGGCAACGCTTAAGCTGTAAGCAAAAATCAGGTAAAAGACCTGCTCGAAAAAGTTTACCACATAAACCGCCGCCGAGGCCGTGGGAGCGGCGTAAACGGCGATAAGCAAAAACAAGGGATAGGCAATAAACGCGATAATGTAATTTGCCACAACGCCCGCAATCGCCGTCAAAAACAGTCCTTTTCTGTATTTATGAAAGTTATACGGATAAATAGGAACAGGCTTTGCCCAGCCGAAGCCCGTCAAAATACAAAGCACAAAGCCCGTGGGGTCAATGTGCTTCAACGGGTTAAGCGTCAGCCTGCCGCACATTTTTGCAGTAGGGTCGCCGCATTTGTACGCAACGAATGCGTGCGCGAATTCATGCGGAATAAATACGAAGAGCACCGCTATTATTCCGCCGAGATATTTGAATAAATAAGTCATTTCTTCAACCTTTCCGGTATTAAATCGTTCCGCACCAAATCCTCGTAGGTTTGCGGTCTGATTATGTATTCCGCTTCGCCGTTATTTACAAGCACCGCCGCGGGAATAAAATTTCTGTTATAATTGCTCGCCATGGAATAATTATACGCACCCGTCGTCAAAACCGCAAGAATATCACCGCTTTGCGCCTCGGGCAAAGGCACGTCAACGGCAATCAAATCGCCGCTTTCACAGCACTTGCCCGCAACGGTTACCTTTTCCGTGCAGGGCTCGTTTGCTCTGTTTGCAAGCAAGGCGGTATATCTCGACTGGTAAAGCGCGTACCTCGGGTTTTCGAACATTCCGCCGTCGACAGCAACATACTTTTTGACGGCGGGAATATCCTTGATTGCGCCCACGGTGTAAAGCGTTATCCCCGCTTCGCCCACTATCGAGCGCCCCGGTTCAAGCAACAAATACGGCTCTGCAAGCTTGTATTTTGCCGCATTCTGCTTTACGGCTGCAACAAGCGCCTTTAAATAATCTGCGTAATCTTCATATTTCAGCTCGGGGTCGTCGCTGTTATACCAAACACCGAAGCCGCCGCCGATATTCAGCTCCTTAACCTCAAAGCCGAGCCCGTCCCTTATTTCCGCGGCAAATTGCATAACCTTGTTTGCCGCAAGCACAAATGACTGCTTTTCGAATATCTGAGAGCCTATGTGGCAGTGAAAGCCCCTTAATTCAAGATTTTTCTTTGCAAGCACGTGCTTTGCAATTGCCTCCGCCGTGCCGTCTGATATGGAAAAGCCGAATTTGCTGTCCGTTCTTGCAGTCTGCACAAACGCATGCGTATGAGCCTCCACTCCGGGGTTTATGCGGATTAAAACCTTCTGAATTAGATTTTTTTCTGCGGCAATGCTGTCAAGCATATCCGCCTCGCGAAAGCTGTCAACTACGATATTTCCAACGCCGCAGTCAAGCGCGTATTCCAGCTCGCGTTCAAGCTTGTTGTTGCCGTGCATATAGATTTTATCTGCGGGAAAGCCCGACTGAACCGCAGTGTACAGCTCTCCGCCCGAAACAACGTCTACGCCTATTCCCTCCTGACGGGCAATAGCATAAATCGCCTCGCACGAGAACGCCTTCGAGGCATACAACACCATGCCGTTGCCGCCGTATTCGCCGTCGATTACCGACTTGTAGGTGCGCATCATACGGCGGATATGCGCCTCGTCAAAAGCATATAACGGCGTACCGAAGCGGCGCGCAATGTCCACGGCGTCCATTCCGCCTATTTCAAGATGTCCCGCTTTATTTATCTTTAACGTATCCCGCCAGTTCATTATAATTCTCCGCAATATATTCCCAAATATTTTATCAAATTCAGCGCAAATAGTCAAATAAATTGCCGTGAAATTATTTTCGGCGGCAAAATACGGCGCGCAAGGCAATGCGCGCCGTATCGCTCTATTGTTAAGCATTTATTTTAAATTGCCCATTGAGAAGCGTTTTGTTTTAAATAATCGCCGTAGCCGGCCTTATCAACGTTTTCCGCCGCAACAACGTTTACCGTGTCGCACAGAATGCCGTCCTTGTAGACTTCAATCTCGCCGACAACCTGATTGACCGCCACGGGCGCCTTCACATTGAAATCAACCACCTTGTGAGTAATTTCGGGGGCTTTGCCCGCCGCAGAAAAGACGTAGCTGTTTCTTTCCGGCTTTACCTGAAAGGTATCCCTTTTGCCGCCCCTTACGCTGAATTCGTCATTGAGGGTGACGTCCTTATCCAGCACAATTTTGTTTTGGTAATTTGCAAAGCCGTATTCGAACATCTGCACGGTTGAGTTAAATCTGTCGTCGCTCGAGCCCGCGCCCAGAACAACGGAAACAAGCCTTAAATTGTTCTTTTTTGCGGTAGCCGCAAGGCAGAAGCCCGCCTCGTTGGTGAAGCCCGTTTTTCCGCCGTCGCAGAAGGAATATTTTCTTATCAGCTTATTAGTGTTTGTCATAGAGGTTTTTCTGTTGTCGGGGTGCTCGAATTCCTCTAACCAGATTTTGCTGTAATTGTAATATTCCTCGTTTTTGATAAGATTTGCGAACATAAGCGCAACGTCCCTCGCGCAAGAATATTGAGTATCGCGGGGAAGCCCCGTGCAGTTGGCAAAAAGCGTGTCGTTACAGCCCAGCTCCTTAGCCTTGCCGTTCATTAAAGCAACAAACTCGTCCTCGCCGCCTGCAACCTTTTCGGAAAGAGCGACGCAGCTGTCGTTTGCAGAGCATACTACCACGCTTTTAATCAGTTGGTTTACGGTATACTGACATTTGCTGTCGAGAAAAATCTGCGAGCCGCCCATACCCATAGCCTTACTGCTTACCGTAACGGTATCGTCAAGCGTAAATTTGCCCTCCGAAACAGCGTCAAAAACAAGCGTAAGCGTCATTACCTTGCACACGCTGGCAATTGGCATACGCGCGGTTTCGTTTTCCTTATATAAGCACTCGCCCGAATTATAATCCATAAGATAGGCCGATTTACAGCCCTTGGCAAGCGAGCCCGCCGCACGTCCAGCCTCGTAGGTGAAGCCCGAAAGAGCCGCGCCCGAAGCCGCAATGCAAGCGGATAAAAATACATTGAATAACTTTTTCATACCGACAGTATGCGGAAATATAAAAAAATTATACTATAATTATCACCACCCTGAACAGCACGTTGACAAGCAAAAGCATTACAATGCAATCGGCAAGGGCGCAGACGGCGGGAATAAAAAAGCAATACCTTTTATCTGCCCTTATGCAGAATTCGCCTATGAAATAGCATGCGGCAAGAGATATAAGCGTTGCGGGCACGAACACAAAGATAATTACCATTACCCCGCCGAAAGCGCCTACCGAGATTATCAGCGCCGTATAAAGACCGAAAAAGAGCCCCCTTAAAAAAACGAAAATGAGATTTAGGTATTTGAATTTAGTAAAATAGCTTATTAAAAAGAAAATATAAAAATACAGCATATCCCCCAAAAGGTGCGGAAAAATTATATTTCCGTTTTTAAAATTGAATACGTAATAAACGTAATCATCTGCCAGATTTAGCAGAGAAGTGCTGTAATTTATAAAATTGCATAGTACTATGCCACATATAAATGAGCAAATTAAGGCAATAATGAACGCCAAAGCGTATTTTTTATCCCATTTAACGCCGCAAAAAGACAAATTTCTCATATATCAAATATATGAGAAATTTAATATTAATATGAACCCAGCATTTTATCTATTCCTATTCCGTAGCCCCTTGTCGGGTCGTTTACAAATACATGGGTGACTGCGCCTATCAGCTTACCGTCCTGAACAATGGGGCTTCCGCTCATTCCCTGAACTATTCCGCCCGTTCTGTCCAGAAGCTTTTTATCTTCAATCTTAATTACAAAATTTCTGTTATCCTTATTGTGCTTATCTACCTTAACAATTGAAATTTCGTATCTTTCCGGCTCCTTGCCATAGACTGTGGAATATATATAGGCCGTCCCCGCATGCACCGCGTCTATACTGCCCTTGCTTATTTTAATAAGTCTTGAACAGTTGAAGCTTTTTGAAAGGTCGCCGAAAACCCCGCACGCACAGTTTAGCCTTGCATTGCCGATAACGTTTCCGCTTTCGAATGCGCCCCGCAGCTCGCCGGGGGTGCCGCGTACGCCCTTTTTAACGTCGTAAATCAGCGAACCGAACACAGTACCGCCGTTTATGCCGACCATTCTGCCGTCCATATCCGTTACAGGGTGCCCCAGCGAGGCAAATTTATTTGCCGATTTATCTATATAGGTTACCGTTCCCACGCCGTTTATGCTGTCCTTTACAAGCACGCCGAGTTTTTTTGTTCCCGTCGCCGCCTCTTTGGCGGGAGTCACATCAACGCAAATGCTTTCACCGCCGCGGATAATCAAAACCTCGTATTTCTTATAGTCGCGGGCAATATATTCGTTTATATCAGAGGTTTTGTTCACGTCTTCACCGTTGATTTTATCGATTATATCGCCGGTTTTGATGCCCGCATTGCGCGCGGGCGAAGCTACTCCGCCTTCCGTAATCACATCGCATATGCCAACAACCTCAACAGTGGTTGTATTCAGCACAAAGCCCGCTGGGAAACCGCCGAGATAAAGCGAGTTTTCGTCTGCCGCCGCAACAAGCGTTGAATAACCGATAGTCAGCGCGCACATCAGCGCGGCTAAAAATACAAGTGAAGCCTTATTTAAAGCCTTTAAAAACTTTTTTCCGTAAAACATAACAGTATTGTGTGCAAACAATTTACTGCTATACAAAAAAGCGGCGAAAAATTTCGCCGCCCTGATTATTGATTTTTGAACTGAGCTATAAGCTCCTTTGCGTGGCTACGCGCAATTTCGGAATCGACGCTGCCCGCAAGCCTTACAATCTCGGAAATCTTGCTTTCCTCGTCAAGCCGCTTCACTCTTGTTAAAGTTTTGCCGTCTGCCTCTTCCTTATAAATCAGAAACTGCGCACTGCTTGCCGCGCACACCTGCGGCAAATGCGAAACTGCCAGAATTTGCGTGTTTTGCGCGATAGTTATAAACTTTTCCGCAACCGTTTTTGCGGTAAATCCGCTTATACCTGCGTCAATTTCGTCAAATATATAGGTTGAAATGCCGTTAACGTCCTTTAAAACGGTTTTAACGGCAAGCATAAATCTTGACATTTCGCCGCCGCTTATAACCTTGCTTAACGGCTTTAACGGCTCGCCCTTGTTTGCCGAGAACATAAAGCATACGCTGTCCGCGCCGTTTGCAGACTGCAAATTTGCCGTTTCCCTTGTGTACTCGCCGAATACTACAGTAAACTGCGCGTTAGGAATATTAAGCGTCCTTAATTCTGCGGCAACATTCGCGCAAAAGCTTTCCGCCGCCTCTGCCCTGAGTGCGGTAAGCCGCTTGCATTGCTTGTAAATTTTATCGTCGCAGTCCGCAAGCTGCGCGTTATACCTTTCCACGGCGTTAGCGCTGTCAGACAAAAGCTCGAACCTCGCGCGCGCCTTTTCAAGGAAGGCAAGAATTTCAGCCTCGTCCGCGCCGTACTTCTTCCTTAAAGCTTTAATCAGCGTAAGTCTTTCGTCAATTTCCTCCGCCTCTCTGCCGTCAAAGGTTAAATCATCCGCGCTGTCTGAAATAAGCTCCGCCACGTCCGAAATTTCCGCATAAAGCCCCTCAAGCCTTGAAGATAGCTGTTCGTAAGCCTCCCCAAAGGAGGAAATTCCGTTTATTAAATGCCTTGCCGAGGAAACGCCGTCAAGGCTTCCGCCGTCGTCGCTCAAAACAGAGCGAGCTCCGTTCAATGCGGAAAGTATGCGTTCGGTATTGTTTAAAATGTTCTGACGGGCTTTTAGCTCGTCGAATTCGCCTATTTTTAATTCCGCACGCTCTATCTCGTTGATTTGGTAATTCAAAAGGTCGCACTGACGCTCGCGCTCTGCTCCCTCGCCGCCAAGCTCTGCAATTTTCGATTTGATTTCGCGTTTTTCCTTAATCAGTGAGGAAAGCTCAGCCTTAATTGAAGCTGCTCTTTCGCCGAGAATGCCGTCCAGCACCTTAAGCTGGTTGTCCTCGCTCAGCAGAAAAAAGTGCTCGCTCTGTCCGTGCACGTCTACCAAGTGCTGGGTTACCGATTTAAGCATTGCCGCGGTTACCGCACTGCCGTTTATTTTAATAGCGCCCTTGCCGTCAAGACCGAATTTACGGTGAATTATAATCGTTCCGTCCGTTTCAATATCGTATTCCGCAAGCTTTTTAACCGCCTCGGCATTTTCGCTTACGACAAATTCGGCACGAACCGCAGCCTCCTGCTCGCCGTACCGTATCATAGTTTTATCCGCCTTGGAGCCGAGGACAAAGTTAATCGAATCAAGAATAACCGACTTGCCGGAGCCCGTTTCGCCAGACAAAACGTTGAGTTTTTCGTCAAACTCTATATCCGCTTCGGAAATAAGCGCTATATTTTTAATATACAGCCTTTGAAGCATCAGCTTAAATACTCTTGCAAAAGCGTAACCACAACGGGCGTATGCTCGTTACTGTCAACAACTATCAAAAGCGTGTCGTCACCCGCAACACTGCCGATAATTTCGTTGATTTTAAGCGAGTCGACAAATACACCGACCGTAGAGCCGTTGCCGCGCATGGTTTTGACAAGTATAAGGTTGTTTGCCGAATTAATTGAAAGCACACAGCCCTTGTATAGGCTTGTCATTCTGTTGTTTACGCCGTCGTCAACGTCAAGACTTGCGTATCTGTACTTCTTTTGCACGCCTGCAACCTTATACAGCTTCAGCTCCTTAACGTCGCGGGAAATCGTGGCCTGCGTAACCCTGAAATTGCTTTTGTTAAGCTCGTCGCAAAGCTCTTCCTGCGTGTCGATTTCCTTGTTTGCAATAATTTCAAGAATTTTTTGCTGTCTTTTTGCTCTCTGCATTACTTACTCCATTTGTTTAGCTTAACTAATAATTTATTAAAAAAGTTTTTTGCGTCCCTTGTAATAAAATCCGCGGTTATATCCGCCCGCTTTACCGTCACCGTTTCGCCCGCGCAGATTTCGCCCGCAATTCTTCCGTCGGCAATAAGCGCAAGCGGCCTTGACCGGTCCAGAGAATTAAGCTTAACGACAGAATTGCCGCTGAAAACCACAGGACGGGAATGCAATGAATGCGGGCACACGGGCGTCATAATAAACGCGTTTATGTCCGGAGCGAGCACCGAACCGCCCGCTGCAAGCGAATATGCCGTCGAGCCCGTCGGGGTGCTGATAATTATACCGTCAGACGAAAAATTATCAACGGTTGCACCGTCTATTTCCGCATGCAGATTTACCGTATTGCAGAAATTTATTCCGCTGGTGCTGCGCTGAATAGCCAAATCGTTCAAGGCGAGCAGTGTTTTTTTGCCGCAGGTAATTTCAAGCATGCTTCTTTGCTGAACCTGATAATCTCCGCTACACACAAGCGCGACAGCCTCATCAAGCTTTTCCGGCTCGAATTCCGCCAAAAAGCCTAAATGCCCGTAATTTATGCCGATAATGCGCACTTTTTTAAGCGCGCAAGCGGCTGCGATTGTCAGAATTGTTCCGTCACCGCCCAAAACAAACAGCACGTCTATGCCGTCTAAATCGGCACAGCCTTCAACAGCCTTGCTCTCCGCACCGTTTTCGGCAAGCAGCTTTTTCAAGCGTTCGACATAGCTTTTATTGTCGCTGAAATATTTTTTATTATAATATATCCCCGCCTTCATATGCCTACTCATTATATAACACAATATACAAATATGCAAACAAAAAATGCATTAATTTAAATTTTAATGCATTTTAACAAATTTTCATTTTTTTCACAAATTCCGTCTTTTTCAAGCAAAATCACATATTCCATATTTTTATCCTTAAAAACAGGTGCATTTGTAAGCTTTTTCGGCGCAAGTCCTACAGATGCAGAAAAATTACAGATTTTCTCAATTATGCTTTTATGAATTTTGCCGTCGCGGACAATTCCGTTCTTTCCCACCCTTCTGCTCTCGCATTCGAACTGCGGTTTTATAAGCGCAAGCACATGCCTTCCGCTGTCCAAAAGTCTTGCCACTGCGCCGAGGATATACGTTAAGGAAATAAAGCTTACGTCTATAACAACGCCGTCAATCTTTTCCGCAAACATTTCCGCATACAAATTTCTTGCGTTGAAATTGTCAATGACTATAATATTTTTATTTTTTAGGCTGTTATCCAGCTGACTTTCGCCAACATCTATACAATAGACCTTTTTTGCACCGTTTTGCAACAGACAGTCGGTAAACCCGCCCGTGCTTGCACCCACGTCGGCAAAAATTTTGCCGTTAACGTCAAATCCAAAGTCCTTCAGCGCCTTTGACAGCTTATAGCCGCCTGCGGAAACGTAGCTCTCCTCAGCCTCGAAAAACTCGATTTTATCGTCTGCCTTTACCTCGTATGCAGTAGAAACCGCCTTGCCGTTCACCAAAACAAGTTTATTTTCTATCGCTTTGGAAGCTTTGTTGCGCGAACCGTACCTTTCCGCAAGAAATTTATCAATTCTCATTCGATTTAATATAGTTTACGATAGCCTCGCCGCTTACTCCGAATTCGGTCATAAGCTCCGTAACGCCGCCATGCGGAATAAACCCGTCCGCATAGGCAAAATTTTTGATAAGCTTTTTATCGCCGCTGAAATACACGTCTATCAACGAGCCGAACCCGCCGAGGAGCATATTGTCCTCCACGGTAATTATAAATTTTTCCTTCAAGCTATCCAAAAGCGCGCTATCCAATGGCTTTACAAACCGCGCGTTGATTACGGAAACGGCTATTCCGTCAGCAGCAAGCGCTTCCGCTGCGGCAATGCCGAGCGTTACCGCGCGTTCCCCGCAAGCAATAATAACGTATTTGCCATCGGCTTTAATAAGCTTTTCCCACTTGCCTGCTACTATTTCCGACTGAACCTCGAAAATTCGCTTGCCCTCTCTTGGATAGCGTATTGCAAGCGGGGCATTGAAATTTGCGCTGAATTCAAGCATTTTTTCAAATTCCTTTATGTCCTTGGGCACGGCTATTGTAAGATTGGGAATAAAGCTTAAAAATGATAAATCGAACACGCCCTGATGTGTTTCTCCGTCCGCGCCCGATATTCCCGCACGGTCAATGCATAGCGTAACGGGCAAATTCTGCTCGCAAATATCAAGAACAATTTCGTCAAAGGAGCGCTGTAAAAACGTAGAGTACACCGCATAATAGGGCTTTAAGCCCTCGGTTGCCATAGCCGCACACAAAATAGTCGCATGCTCCTCGCATATTCCCACGTCCACGGAACGCCGAGGATACTGTTCAAAAAAGCCGCCAAGTCCGAGCGAGGAGGTCATTGCCGCGGTAACCGCAACAATTCTGTTATCGTTTTTGGCAAGTCTTGAAAGAGTTCTGCCCAAAACGGCGGAATACTCCTCCTTGACCTCTTCGGAGTTTTTTATCGAAATGCCGTGCGTTGCTTCGGGATTTTCCTCGCAAAAGGCATAGCCCTTGCCTTTTTTGGTAATGACGTGCAAAATTACCGACTGAGTTTTTAAGCGAGCCTTTACCTCCGTCAGCTTTTCTATCATTGCTTCGAGGTTGTTGCCGTCGTAAACTCCGTCGTATGCAAAGCCGAACCTTTCGAAAATCTTTGCGTGTTTATCCTTTTTCTGCTTATGCGTTATATCCTCGCTTAAAATTTCAAGGTACTCGTGCATACTGCCGACAGTAGGCGCAATAGACATTCCGTTATCGTTCAAAATAAGCAAAACGTTGGTATTTAACAGTCGAAGACTGTTAAAAGCCTCGTAAACAAGCCCGTTATTGAACGAGCCGTCGCCGATTACCGCGATAACCGAAAAATCTTCGCCCTTTATATCCCGTGCCTTGGCAATGCCCAACGCGGCGGAAACGGACGTACCCGCATGCCCCGTATCGTAGCAGTCAAACTGACTTTCCACACGCTTGGGAAAGCCCGAAAGCCCGCCCTTCTGCCGTATAGTAGAAAAGTCCCCGCATCTTCCCGACAGTAATTTATGCGTGTAGCACTGGTGCCCCACGTCAAAAACCACTTTATCCTCGGGAAAATCGAAGACGTAATGTAGCGCAACGGTCAGCTCGACCATACCGAGGTTGGAGGAAAGATGCCCGCCGCTTTTTAAGACGGTTTGGGTAATCTTCTCCCTCGCCTCCTCGCAAAGAGCCAACAGCTCTTTAAGGGTCATTTGCTTTATTTGCGCCTGAGTTATATTTTCAAGCATTATTTCTCTCTTTTAAAAAGGGTTGTAAATTTGGCAAAGCCGAAAACAATCTGCTTGTTGAAGGTTACCGCAATATGCTTACAAATTGCTTTACCGCCGACTGTAAGCGCGCCTATAACCGCACTTACACCGATTGACGCAACAAGCTCTACCGTAGAGCCCCCGCCTAAAGCAATGCTTACGGCAAGCGCCGCGCCCGCCGCACCGCTGACAATGCCGCATATATCGCCTATAACGTCGGCAAATATGCTTGAAAGCTTGCTTGCATTGCGGCAAAATACAACGGCGCGCTTTGCGCCCTTGATTTTGTTTGAGGCCATTGAATGGAATGCCGCTGTATCGCACGACATTATCGCGTTTGCAAGCACGTCGCAACCGATATTAAGCACCAAAAGGACAATAAGCACCACCACGCATATAATCGCGGCGCTGTTTTTTATTACCACTTCCGTAAGAAAGCTGAATAAAACAGTGAGTGCAAAGGACAAAAAAAGTACGCTTATGCCCCATACAAGCCATGCATATTTATGCTTTTTT
The DNA here is from genome assembly GCA_013316055.1 of Clostridia bacterium. GTDB lineage: Bacteria > Bacillota > Clostridia > Christensenellales > Borkfalkiaceae > Coproplasma. Next base: position 16,407 of record WSNM01000022.1, read on the forward strand.
TTGCTTTTCAGCTTCTTTTTTGCTTTTTTTGCGGCGGCTTTATCAGCCTTTGACTGTTGACTTTGGCTACTTGGGGGAACCTCTGCAGTATCCCCTCCGCTTAAATTGTTAGAATTTGTCTGAGTTGGTTGATAATCGTTGTCCATAACATTCAAATTAAAATACGCACATTCCGTGCGTAAACAAAAAACTATATAGTGGTTTATATTAAATAAACTTTGCGGCTTAGGTTCGGAAGGATTTCCCCCACATCCACTTCCCGTCGCCGAAGAAGCAGTTTCCTTTTAAGGACATGAACGCTTGAAAAAGCATATCCGAATTGCCACTTAGTCCACACCGTAATCTCTAATATAAAGACAGTCTAGAAGCTTTCCTTGACAATTTTTACTGAGCTAATCCTCTTTTGCAAACAACAATTTCAAACAGCAATAGGCTCCGCCGTCCGGCCGAACGGCAAAAGCCGTGGGTCTGTTATCCGCTGCATTCACTCAAGGCAGGCTACTCTGTACCAAGCTTTCGCCTGATAGCAGGTTTAATCCGTCAAAAATAATTTTTGACGACCTCCACGGTGAATGGGGTTGGCTGCGGTATGCCGTTACCTAGCTCCCATACACCTTTACTCCCAGCATTCACCCACTTTTGGCAAAGCAAGCAAACACCAGAAACTTCATCGATATGCCCTTTAACGGTATTTTACCCCCGTCTTCGGAACAATAAAAATTGACTAGAATACTGCACCACTATATTCAGTTTATCACATTATAACATAATTAATGTTACAAGTCAACATTTTTTCAGTGTTTTCTTCCGCGCACACTGTCTATAAGGCTCAAAAGAAAACCGTTATCGCCGCCTATACCCTCAATAATGCCGCGGCAGCGTTCCGCAAGCACGTCCGCCATAAGCTTACTGCCGTCAAGCCCGTGAATGCTTACCGAGGAATATTTACCTTCCTTTTTGTCCTTGCCTATGCTTTTGCCAAGCGTGTCGAAATCGCCTTCAACGTCTAAAATATCATCGGTAATCTGGAAAAGACAACCCAAATCCCGCCCGAATGCTTTAAGCTCTGCAAAGCATTTTCCTCCGCAAAGAATGCTGGGCACAACTATCGGCGAGGTAATAAGCTTCGCCGTCTTGTTTTCCATAATAAAATTGAGCGTAGGCTCGTTAAAGCTTGTATCGTTTTCGTGTAAAAGGTCGGCGGACTGCCCCGCAATCATTCCGTAAACGCCCGCGCAATCGCAGATAAACTCTGCCGCGGCAACGTATTGCGCGCCCTTGCGACACTCCCTTAACAGCACGGAATACGCGGTATTAAGCAAGCCGTCGCCCGCAAGCACTGCGTTGCCCGTACCGAAAATTATGTGGTTTGAAGGCTTGCCGCGGCGAAAATCGTCGTTATCCATTTCCGGCAAATCGTCATGTATCAGCGAATAGGTATGAATAAGCTCGGTTGCAAGAGCAAAATTAAGCAATTCCTCCCGCTTTACGCCGAGCAAATCGCCAACGGCAAAGGCAAGCACGGGCCGCAGACGCTTGCCGCCGAGCTCTAAGCTATATCTTAAGCTTTTATTTAAAATTTCGGGTCGGCAATTAAGATTTTCGCAAAATTTATTTAAAATACTGTTGAATTCTTTAAGATATTCATCGTATTTCTCGTTAAAATTCAAAGCTTTCTCCTTAAAACCGCCGCTTGAAGCGTGTTGTGCATAAGCATTGTTATAGTCATTGGTCCCACTCCGCCGGGGACGGGGGTTATGAACGAGCATTTTTCCTTAACGTTTTCAAAATCCACGTCGCCGCAAAGCTTGCCGCTTTCATCGCGGTTCATACCCACATCAATTACCACCGCGCCCTGCTTAACCATATCCGCGGCAATAAATTTAGCCTTGCCGATTGCCGCAACCAAAATATCCGCGTTAAGACATTCCTCTCTCAGATTTTTTGTTCTGCTGTGGCAAACCGTCACCGTCGCGTTTGCATTAAGCAAAAGCATTGCCATAGGCTTGCCGACTATGTTCGACCGCCCCACGACAACCGCGCGCTTTCCCGCAACGTCTATATTGCAGTGTTCAAGCATTTTCATAACACCGTTGGGTGTGCAAGCCACAATACTTTCCTTGCCCGTGCACAGCTTGCCCACATTTTCAGCCGAAAAGCCGTCCACGTCCTTCTGCGCGGGAATAAGCTTTAACATTTCGTCCGCATCGATATGCGGCGGCAACGGCAGCTGAACAAGTATTCCGTCCACATTATCGTCGTCCGCCAACGCTTTTATATGCTTTGCCAGCTCCGACTGCGGAATATCCTCTGGATAGCAGTAATTCTGCGATTTTATGCCAACCTCTTCGCACGCCTTTATTTTATTGCGGACGTAAACCTGCGATGCGGCGTTATTGCCCGCCATAACCACGGCAAGCCCTATTTCGCGTCCGTATTTCAGTTTATATTCGTCAACGCGCTGTTTGATTTCCGACCGCATTTGCGCGGCAAGACCTTTTCCGTCGATTAAAGCGTGCATATTCAACCCTTTGCCGCCTCGGCAAGTATTCCGCTGATA
>WSNM01000023.1 GCA_013316055.1 Clostridia bacterium
TGTGAAAAATATTTGACAGTATATTATTATTGTGCTAATATTACTACTATACTAAATAATGAGTTTTGCATAAATTTATTTGATATTCATTCAAATTGGTTATAATTGTATAAAAATTGAATATTTTATTGACGGGGCGTACGGCTGGGGCTGAACGGCGGCTGGTGATAAAATATATTCAATCATAAAATCCGTACGGAGGACTGTTTTTTACAGTCCCGCAATGCAGGTACCTGCATTGAAAAAACTTAACTGAAAAAAGAAATTTTGCGGGTTTTGCCCGTTTAACCAAATAAAGCTTTAAGGAGACAGGTATGAAAAGGAAGTCATTGCTCATTTTCTTGCTTACGGCGGTATCGGCAACAACTGTTGTTGCGGCTGCCGGTTGCGCAAAGAAACATCAGCATACCTACACTTGGCAATCGGACGCAGCAATGCATCGGTCGGAATGCGAGTGCGGCGACAAGAAGGACGAGGGCGCGCACATTGACGTTTTGAACAACGCCACAAGTGCGGAGGGCGCCGACGGCAAGTGCGACGTGTGCGGAAGAGAAAATTATGCGGTGACCTTTGACGTGAAGGGACACGGGACCGCTCCCGAAGCGCAGATTGTTTACAGCGGAGGCAAGGCGGTTAAGCCGTCCGATTTGACAGACGAGAGCGGGGAATATCTGTTCGGCGGCTGGTTTAAGGATACGGAATGCACCGTGCCCTTCGATTTTGACGCAACCGTATCGGCGGCGGTGACCGTGTATGCGAAGTGGGAGAAGGACAACAGACCCGTTGTTACCTTTAATTTGAAGGGGCACGGCAAGACGCCCGAGAGCCAGAAGCTCGAGGTGGGCGGCACGGCGACCAAGCCCGAGGACCCCGAAATCGACGGGTGGTTTTTCAGGGGCTGGCATACCGACGAGGAATGCACGGAGCCGTTTGACTTTAATACGCCGGTTACAAGCAATATAACGCTTTACGCGAAGTGGGAGAAGGACGAAAGGCGGATTGTCACCTTTGACACTCAGGGAATAGGCGTAGCGCCCGAAAGGCAGAAAATAGAAGAGGGAGAGAAGGCAGTCGAGCCCGAGCCGCCCGCAGAGAGCGGATATACCTTCGGGGGCTGGTATTCAAACAGCAGCTGTACATATGCCTTCGATTTTGACAAGCCCGTTACGGGGCACGTGACCGTTTATGCAAAATGGACGGTGGAGGTAAGCTTCGATATGGGCGGACACGGCACTGCGCCCGATACGCAGACCGTGAGAGTAGGCACGCGCGCAAAGGCGCCCACGGAGCCCGAAGCGAACGGTTTTTACTTCGGCGGCTGGTATACGGACGCGGAGCTTACGCAGTGGTTCGAGTTTTCGGAAACGATTACCAAAGCGACGACGCTTTATGCAAAGTGGGTATACGCATATACAAAGCTTGAGATTGGCGCGGCGAGCGGCGAGGCGTTCGGCAATGAGCAGGAACTGAAATATGCATTTAAGGCGGCGACTGCCGGAAGATATAAGCTTTCGCTTGGTATAGGCGCTTCCGCAAAGTGCCGTTTTACCACCGATTTGGACGGCGAAGGGGTTTACTTCGGTGCGGGCTGTGACGCGGAAGAAAAATACTTCGATATGACTGCGGGGCAGATAATAGTTGTGACGCTTTGCCGCGGCGATGGCGTCAGCGATACCGCAAAAATAAATATTACCGTTGAGGTAAGCATTGACGAGCCGTTGCCCGCAGGCTGGGAGGACGGCGAATATACCAACGGCGTTAAATCGCTTAATCTCAATTCCGCAAACAGAATTATAAACTGGAACGGCGTTGATTGTGCGTTTACATACATAGGCGGCAAAAGCAATGCGATTTTCTTTACCTACAACAACATTGAATTGACGGGTAAGCTTACCGCGCCGAACACCTTTGAGATTGCGGGCGTGAGCTATATGAAGGTTGTGCCTCAAAGACCCGTTACGCTTGAAGAAATGAGCGGAACGTATAAGCCTGCGGACGCGGCTGTGGGCGGTGTGAATATCTTGTATATTTATCCGAACGGTAACGGACTTGTTAACGATACGACCAAATACGTGCTTAATTCCGGCGGGTCGAGCTTTAACGCCGCTAAAAATATGCTTATGTACGGCAACCCGCTGACTATTTATCCCATACTTGACGATAACGACACGGTTTGCGGGGTAAGAGTTATATACGGCGGCGGCACGGCTGCGGAGTACACGCGTACGGGCGAGGCGCCCGACGAGGTGCCCGAAACCCTGCCGCTGGATTTATACGTCGAATATTTGGGCGAGATATATTCCTATAAGCGTACGGGGACGAATTTTCAGTATTTTAACGGAAGCAGTGCAACAATGACCGCTTATAACAAAGCGGAAAATAAATACAGCTTGAAGATTTATGTAAGAGGGCAGGGCTATAAGTATTTTGACCTGACGCTTGTCGGCGAAGGGGATAATCTTTCGATAGAGGTGCGCACAAACGTTGTTGTCGATGTTATTAAGGTTAACGGCAAGGACCAAGAAGTGATTGAATACAGGCTTGTTGACACCTTGACGAAATATGTGCCTGAAATACATGACTTCCCCGCGGACGGAGCGGAGCAGACGATTGCTGCTGCCGATTTCAAAAAGGGCTATTACTATTACAGAGTGCCCAAAACAAGCGGATATATATTCAGCTCCAACCAAAAGGGGTTGCAGATTTATTACAATCTGACGGAAAGCAATCTTGAAAATACTGCTAATTTGGTTGTGTTTGGCGAAACGGTACAGCTTACCGCGGGCACGATTATCGGCGTTGCTTATCCTTCGTCGAAGCCTGAAAGCGTTGGCTTTAAGGTTGAAAGGGTGATTGTTTACGGAACCGAGGAGAATCCGTATGAGGTGGGAACCGGAGGCTATATATTTAATGCGGTAAGAAATACGAAGTATTATGCCGAGTTTACCGCACCCGCCGACGGGGTGTATGGCTTTAAAATTACAAATATAACCATATCGGAACCTACCGGCAACGCGGATATATATACCTTAATCAGTACCGTTGACGGAAAGAATGTAGGTTTTGTTCCCACTGCGTTGAAGTATGAATTAGGTGAAAAAACCGGACTGACGCTTGCGGAATATATAGAAGGGTTGCCTTATAAGGTTGAGTTGAGAGCGGGCGATAAGATAATTATTACCTTTAATCCCCAGCGTAATGTTTCGGCTGTAAGGTTGGAAATAAGGGATGTAAACGCACCCGAGCCCGCAGAGCTTACGCTTGTAAACGGCGCGGGAAGCATTACCGAAAGCGGTTCTTACAAATATACCAAGGCTTTTACCGAGGACGTAATCGGACTGACCTTCGAGGGCGGCGCGGACTTTACCTTAAAGTGCATGGGTGAAGCGTATACGGGCAAAAAGCTTACGCTGACGGCTACTCAGCTTAGCGTGGGCTTCGATATTGAGCTTGCAGAGGGCGGCACGGTTGATTATAAGTTTGAATATGCCGAGGGAACGCAGAATAATCCCCTCGAAGTCGGTATTGGAGTGACCGACGTAGACTATCTTGACGACAAGCCCGTATGGATTAAGGTTACGGCGCCTGCGGACAACGACTTGCTGTTTACGCTGGATACGGTATATGCGAGCGGGCTTACGTTCGGCTTTTGCTACGAGTACAAGGGCGTTAAATACGGTTATACGATGAGCGGTACCTCGTGCGTGCCCCTCAGCCTTACGGCTATAAGACTTGCGGCGGGCGAGAGCACGGTGATAAAGGTTTATTGCAGCAGAGATTACAGCGATTATACGAGTAACCCTATAATCCCCGTAAGAGTGAGTATTGACAATACGCCCGACTTTACGGAGAATGCGGAGACGCTTAACTTTGTCGAAGGCAAAACCAATAAGGGCGTAAGGCCCTTCGATGTAAGCACGGTTGTAAGCGGTTCTAAAAATCTGCATATAGCCGACACGGACGGCAACCGGCTGACCATAAAGGCGGGTAAGCTGTTCTACATATGGCTTGAAACGGGCATGATTGCGGCAAAGCGCATAAGCAGTACCGAGTACAGACTCGATTGGAACGCGGCGAAAAATTTCTACTTCGGAATAGTTTCCGACGAGGAGCAGACGATAAGCTTCCATTACGAGTACAGGGCGGGAGCGGCTAACAACCCGCTTAAAATAGTTACCGTGAACGGCGAGTATACTTCCGACTTATCGAGCAGCGATACTTACTTTGTATTCGAAAAGGCGGGCACCTATATGGTGACGGCGGGCGGTATGGTTATGCTGAACGACAGCACGCTTGAGCTTAACACGGTCTTTACCGCAAATGCGGGGGATATCATAATTTGCAGCAGCTTGAGAGATACTACAAAGTTTACGGTTAAGCTGACCGTTGCGGAGGAGCTGATTGGCAAGTACAATTATACAGACGGCGAAGCAAAGCTGCTTGACCTTACGGCGTTTGCCGTGGACTTCGGCGACGGAGCATACACGCTTGTTGCGATAGACGGCGACGTTTACACCTATGAAAAGGCTACGGGAGTGACCGTTGAGCTTACGCTTGGCGAGACGATGCTTTTCGGCGACAAGGCGCTGACAAGGTGCGTTGTGTTTACCGAAGCGCAGGCGGGCAGCTATACGGGAACGGCTACTGTGGACGACGCTGTGCACAAATTACAGCTTAGCCTTAAAACGGACGGTACCGTTACCTTTGTTGCGGGCAATCAAAGCTTTGACGCTTTTGCCGAGGCGACCGAAGGCGGCTTTGTATTCACCTGCAACAACGAAACGATTACGCTGACGTTTGACGCAAGCGGAAATGCGGTGCTTGACAGCGCAGTCTTCGGCGAGGGGATAGTGCTTGAACAGTTTTTCGTTTACCGCGGCGTTATTACAACCGAGAACGCTGACAAGCTGGAAATGACTATTGAGCTGAACGGCAGTCTTACGAAAGGCAAATTCAGTTATAATAACCTTTCTGCATTGGGCGACAGTTACGGCTGTGAAATTACCGTTACTGAAAACAACGGCACATATTCTTATGCCGATGACAATAACTGGATAAAGGGTACCTTTACAATCGAGGGTAACGTGCTTAATTTGCAGGCTGAAGGCTACGGCAGCGGTCCTTTGAACAAGGTGTAAGCGATAAGCAAAAATAAAAAGACATCGAGGCGCAGGCTATTCCGCGGAAATGCGGAATGGCTGTGCGTATGTTTTAAGTAAATTGACGGAACGGCATAAAATGGACGAAAATTTTAAAAAATTCAAAAGAAGGGTATGGCTGGAAATACTTATAAAGTGCATTGTCTGCGGGCTTGCGGCGGCATTTATAGCCGTGAACGCAGTGCTTGTGCCGTGTAAGCTTTTCGGCATAAAGCTGCTTTGGCTGTTTTATATACTTATTGCCTTGGGCGGGTTTGCCGTCGGCGGGGGAATAGCCTTTGTTATTCTGCGTACGGACGACAAAAAAATCGCGAAGAGGCTGGATAGCGAGCTGAAGCTTGAGGAAAGAGTGCAGACGGCGTATATGTTCGGCGGGCACGGCGGGGCTATGCTGGATTTGCAGCGCGGAAACGCGAGCGCGGAGCTTGGAAAGCTTTCGGTTAAGGCTTTGCCGTTTAAAAACGTTGCGGCGACCGTTTTGTGCGGGGTTGTTGCCCTGACGGGCGTGATTGCGGCGCCGATTGCGGCGAAATTCGTGCCGCCCGTGTATGCGGCGAATAACACCGACGAGCCGCCCGAGGAGCCGAAGCGCCCCGTAACCGACTGGGAGTGGGCGGCGCTTGACGAGCTGATTAATTACGTAAGAGCTTCAAAAAAGGCGGATACGGTTACAAAAACCGGTATGCTGCTGGAATTGGAGGGCTTGCGCGGAGTGCTTGCCGACGGCGTGTCGCAGAGCGGTCTTTTTACCTTTGTGCAGAACACCGTTTCCAACATAAGAAACGTGGTGAAGGACGCGAACGGCAGGGACATAAGCGAGGAACAGAAAACGCTTAACTCCGAAGAAGAGGCGTACGTTATTAACAAGCTTTACGAGATATTTTCTTTGCAAAAGCCCGACGGTGAAGGGGACGGCGACGACAGCGACCCCTCCGGCGGAGAGGAGGACCCCGACAACCCCGATGAGCCGGGCGGGGATTCCGGCTGGGAGCTGGACGTGAACGACGTTCCGTTTTACGACCCCGACAAGGGATACGTCAAGGTAGGCGAGATACGCGAGGAGTACTATCAGCGCGTGCAGGCCGCATTCGAAGAAGGAACTATATCGAGAGAAGAGTGGGAGTACATAATTGTTACCTACTTTGCCGATTTAAGTAATAAAGAATAAGAAAGAGGTTGCGAAATATGGATAACAAGGCGCAGGCGGAAAATTTCAGCCGCTCGGTTGCAAAAATCAAGGAAGAAATCAAAAAAGACTTAGTTGGTCAGGACGACATTGTCAATAACGTGATAATCGCTATTATTGCGGGCGGCAACGTGCTTTTGGAGGGCGTGCCCGGCGTTGGCAAGACAAGGCTTGTGCGCACATTGGGCAAGACGTTAAAGCTGCCGTTTTCGCGTATTCAGTTTACTCCCGACCTTATGCCCTCCGACGTGACGGGCACGAACATTATAGAAAAGGACGCGGACGGCAGAATGAATACGGTCTTTCAGAAGGGGCCTATTTTTGCGAACCTTGTGCTTGCGGACGAAATTAACCGCGCGACGCCCAAAACACAGTCGGCGATGCTGGAGGTTATGCAGGAGCACAGAGTGACCGTTGCAAACAAGACCTATTCCATTGCCGAGCCGTTTTTTGTGCTTGCTACGCAGAACCCCATAGAGCAGGACGGTACCTATCCGTTGCCCGAGGCGCAGATGGACCGTTTTATGTTTAAGCTGCTTGTGGGCTTCCCCTCCGTCAAGGAGCTTGCGGACATTGTAAGCATGACGCAGATTACCATGGAGGAGACGGCGGACTCGGTTGTGGACGGAGCGACCATTCTTGAAATGCGCGAGCTGGCAAAGACCGTGCCCGTGGCGCCCGACGTGCTTTATTATGCAATGAGGCTTGTGGCGCGCACTCACCCCGAGCTTGGCGACAGCGGGGAGACGGCGAAAAAGTACGTTAAATACGGCTGCTCGCCGCGCGCGGGTCAGGCGCTGATTACGGCGGCGAAGGTCCGCGCGCTGATTGACGGAAGGTATAACGTTGCATACGGGGATATAGACGCGCTTGCCTATCCCGTTTTAAGACACAGAATGAAGATAAATTACACGGCTATAAACGAAAGGCTGACCGTGGACGACGTTATTGCAAGGCTTATTGCGGAAAACGCAAAGGAAAAGGGCACGGGCAAGCTGGACGCGGACGCGGAAAAGCCCGCGGCGGTTGTGACGGATACTGTGGACGCGGAGAGCGCGGTTGCGGACGGCGTTGCGGCGGAAAGCGGCGACGTTAAAAAGAAGAAGAAATTCGGAAAAAAGAACTGATTTTGAAATTTAAAAGGGCAGATTAATGGGCAAGCTTGCAATCAACGAGGTATTTTTGCAGCGCGTGGAAATGCTGCAAACGGTACTCAAAAACAATATAGCCGGTCTTTTCGGCGGAAATCATAAGAGCAGAACGTTCGGGTCGTCCTGCGAATTTGCCGATTACAGAAATTATATCCCCGGCGACGACATAACCAAAATTGACTGGAACGCTTACGCCCGCTTCGAGACGCTTTATTTAAAGCTTTATCTGGACGAAAGACAGCTTCATACCAAAATTTATATCGACATAAGCCAATCAATGGCCTACGGCGACGGAAAAAAGGCGGAAACGGCGTTGCAGATTGCCGCGACGCTTGCGTACCTGTCCGTAACCGAGCTGGACAGAGTTTCGGTATACACTATCCGCGACAGCGAGGTGAACGAGGTTATTTCCTGCATTTCCGGCAGAGAGAGGTATTTTGCGGAAATTACCAAGCTGAACGACATAGAATTCGGCGGCGGGTGCTTTATTTCCGAGGGAATACTGCCGACCCGCGTGGGCTACGGCGACGGAATGTCGGTGATAATTTCCGATTTTTTGACAGATAACGATTACGAAAGCGCGATAGACTATCTTGCCGACAAAAAGCGCGACCTTATGTGCGTGCAGGTGCTTTCCGCAGAGGAAATAAACCCTAAGGTGCGCGGCAAAAACATTTTTTACGACAGTGAAAGCCCCGAAAAGAGCTATCGCAAGAACATTAACAGTGACATTATAAAGGCGTATCGCGAGGCGGTTAAGTACGTTCAGGACAGATTGCGGAATTACTGCAACGCGAGGGGCGCGGAATACGCGCTTGTTAGTGACGACAAGCCCGTGGACGAGTTTTTCTTTGAACAGCTGACGCAGCTGGGGGTGATGAAGTGAGTTTTTATTTTCCTCTCGGCTTACTGGGACTTTTGGGTATACCCGTACTCATTTTAATTTACATAATCAAGTCCAAATACACCGAACAGACAATAGCCTCCACTTATTTGTGGGAGCTGAGTGAGAAATTCCTTAAAAAAAGAAAGCCCGTATCAAAGCTGACGGGTATAGTTACGCTTATATTGCAGATTTTGGCGGTTGCGGCGGTGTCGCTGCTTATTGCGCACCCCGTGTTTACCATGCCCGCTTCGGCAAACGATATTTATTTTATCCTTGACGGCTCGGCAAGCATGAATATGCAGCAGGACGGGTCTACACGCTTTGAAAGGGCGCAGCAGCGGATTAACGAAATTATAGACGGGTCTTTAAGCGGAAGCTCGTACTCGCTTGTATTTGTAAGGGATACCGCGGGCGTGGCGTTCGAGGGCGTGACCGACAAGGAGCAGGCTAAGGCGAACGTGGACGCGCTGAGCGCGGGCTGGAGCGTGGCGGAATGCTCTTCCGCGATGGGAATTGCGCAGGAATACTTCGATAACAACCGCTCGGCGGTCATTTATCTTGTATCCGACAAGCCGTACGAGGTAGGCAATATGCAGCTTATAGACGTATCTGCGGGGGAAAGCAACTACGCTTTTGCCGAATACGGGTACAGGCGCACCGTTAACGGCGTGGCGGGCACGGGTAAGGTTATTTCTTACAGCGGCGACGCGGACTTGACGGTGGAGCTGTATTATACCGCTGAGCTGGGCGGCGAGCCCGTTAAGGCGGCTGAGGCAAAGGTGAACGCAAGGCAGGGCGAGCCGACGGAGTTTGAAATAGACGCGGAGCTTGCGCGGTATGCGAGCTTACAGCTTAAAATTGCGGACGCGGACGCGCTTGGCGAGGACAATACCGTGGTTTTGTACGACGAGGCGAAAACCCAGTCGAGAAGGGTGCTTATCGTAAGCGATTTGCAGGACAGAATTTATATAAAGAACGCAATTTCCGGCGCGGGCAAGGCGTCCGTTGAAATGATGAGCACAAGGGATTACGATACCGAGGCGGTTAAGGGCTACGGGCTGTACGTTTTCAACGGATTTGCGCCCGCGACGCTGCCCAAAAATGCGGCGGTGTGGCTTATCGACGCGGTTGACGGAAGCGGAAAGGGCTCCGGCGTGACATTCAGGGACTATGAGGAGCCGAGGGATACCGAAGGGCCCGCAAGCTACTTTGTGCCGCAGTACAACAAGGGCGGCTCCGCACAGGAAAAGCTGCTTATGCAGGACGTTTCCGGCAGGGATATTGCCGTTAGAAAATATGCGAAGTACGGCGTGCCGCGCGGGTTTTATACGCTTATGACCCAGAACGGCGACGCGCTGATTTCTGCGGGGCTTAACGAAAACAGCGACAGACAGGTGGTTTTCGCGTTCCGTATAGGCGATTCGAGCTTAGGACTGACGGACGATTTTCTTATACTTGTAAGAAATCTTATGAATTATCTTTTCCCCGCGGTTATAGACGACACTGCGTACCGCTGCGGGGACGTTATGAACGTGAACGTTGTGCCCAACTGCGAGAGCATTGTGGTGCAGAGCCCTTCCGGCAAGAGCACTACTTTGGATACCATGGGCAACGATATTTGCAGCGTACAGCTGACAGAAACGGGCACCTATACTATAACCGTTAAGCTTTACGGCGCGGAGGATACCGTGCTGTGCTCGTTTGCGTGCGTGCCCGAGGAGGAGAGCCGTTCCGAGGGAGGGGGCTCGCTGTTTTTGAGCGGGGAAAGGGAATTTGAATATTCCGACGGGTTTTACGATGAGCTGCTGTTCTTTTTTATAGCGATAGCCGTTCTGTTGCTGGCGGATTGGGGGGTATACTGCTATGAGCAATATCAGCTTCGATAATCCCTGGCTGTTGTTTATCGCACTGCCGCTTATTGCGGTTGTGCTTGTGCCGTTTTTTATCACCGTTAAAAGGGACAACGCGAATTTTCATAACATTACCTCGGTTTCTTTGCATATCGTCATATGCATATGCATTACGCTTGCGATTAGCGGAATGGCGTTTGAAAAGGTTGTTACCGATACTCAGGTTTACGTTCTGGCGGATATATCCTATTCCGCGGAGCATAACATAGAGGACGTTCAGGAAAAGGTTGAAGGAGTTGCGAAAAGACTGCCCAAAAATTCAAAAATGGGCGTAATATGCTTTGCCAGAAACTATCAGCTGTTGTCGGAGCTTGGCGAGAGCGTGCCCGACATAAGCAAGGCAGACAAGGTTGACAGAAGCGCGACCGATATAGGCTCTGCCCTGCGGTATGCGGGAAATATATTCGACGACGGGGTTATAAAGCGCATTGTCGTAGTGACGGACGGCGTTGAGACGGTTTCCTCCAACAATATTGTAAAGGTAATAAGCGCGCTGAACGACGGCGGCGTTTATGTGGACGCCGTTTACGTGGACGACAACATGACCGAGGACGCGAGGGAATTGCAGATTGATTCCGCCGAGGCTACGCAGTCTACCTACCTGAATAAGGAGGAGGAGGTAAGCGTGCTTATACGCGCGAACTGCGGCGTTGACGTTGACGGAAAGACTTTGGAGCGCACGGACGGATATGTTACGCTGTATAAAAACGGCGTGCTTGCGGAAAAGAAGCCCGTAAGCTTTTACAGCGGGCTGAACGTGGTTACGCTGCCGCTTTACACCGATGAGGAGGGCACCTTCGATTACGAGCTGAAGGTTGAGGCGGCGGAGCCGGACGGAGATTTTTCGCCGTATAACAACGTTTGCTATTTTACGCAGAAGGTGACCAACGAGCGCAAGGTGCTGTTTTTGGGCGGCTCGGCTGCGGATTTGGCGGCGGGCAGAAGAATTTACGGCGAGAAGGACGTAAGCTATATAAGCGACGTGAAGCAGGTGCCCGTGACGGTGGAGGATATGTGCGGCTATGACGAAATTGTTTTAAGCAACTTCGACGTGCGCACGGTAAGGGCAAGCAATGCGTTTATGACGAGCCTTACAACCCTTGTAAACGATTACGGAAAGACGCTGACGACCTACGGCAACACCTTTATACAGGAGGACGACCCCGACGAGGCGAACTCCGTTTTGAAAAGGCTGTCCGATTTGCTGCCCGTGAGGGTGGGCAACTACGACCAGTATAAAAGGCTGGTTGCGATTGTGCTGGATATTTCGCTGAGTATGGATTTCAGCAGCCGAATGAGCGTTGCCAAGAGGGCGGCGGTGGAGCTTTTGAACGTGCTGAACAACAGCGACACCGTTATGGTTGTCGGCTTTTCGCGCGTGATAGACGAGTTTATGCCCGCGACGCATCTGACGGCGAGAAAGGTTGTTATAGAAAAGATAGACGCCAAGCAGCCTGAAAACGGCACAAGTCTTGCGGGGGCGTTGGAGCATACCTATTCCAAGCTGCCGACAAGGTATCAGGACAGACAGGTTATAGTTATATCGGACGGGCTTTGCTCAGCTGCGGATAAGTCGGCGGCGAAGCTGCGCACGGTTGAAATGTGCAGAGAGCGCATTACCGTATCTGCTTTGGGGATTTATCCGCAGGCGGAGGACGGCGCGTTTTTGAGCGAAATGATATATAACGGCAACGAGAGCGGCGACGCCTTTTATAAGAACATAAAGCACGAGAGTGAAATCGACGTGATTATGAAGGATATAGGCGAGGAGCAGAAGCAGGTGCGCATAGACGAGCCCGACAAGCTTTACGGCGTGAGCGTGCGCAAGCCCGACGACGAGGCTTTGCGCGGCGTGGGAGATTTGGGCGCGGTTGACGGCTTTTGGTACAACGCGGCAAAGACGAAGTCGACGGTTGTTCTGACTGCGAAATACTACCGCGACAACATTACCTCGTTCGACGTTCCGCTTTATGCGTACTGGAACGGCGGCGGAAGGGGCAAGGTTGTTTCGTTTATGTCCGACATAGCGTCCGACTGGGCGGGCGGCTGGTCGGCGGGCACCGAGGGGGGAAAATTCCTTGCGAATATACCCGACGCGGCGCTGCCGACAGAGCGGGTTACAACGCCGTTTATTGTAGAGGTGAGCGGAAAGGGCAACGCTACCACGGTAAGCGTGCAGACGCCGACCTCGCTGTCGAGCAGTACCTCCTTCAAGGCGACGCTGACAGACCCGAACGGGCTTGTGACCGAAAAGACGCTTGCGTATGATTCCAGCGAGTATTTTGCGAGCTTTGCGACAGACGCGCCCGGTGTTTACAGACTGCACCTTGTATACGAAAGGAACGGGCTTGTTTATGAGGCGGATAAGGAATTTTCGGTATCCTATTACGCCGAATACGACAGCTTTACCACTTACCGCCGCTCTTATCTGTACAGGCTGCTTAGCAGTAACGGAAGAATTTTGGAGCTTGACGAGATTGACAAGCTTGAAAATACCGATTCGGAATACTCTACGTTCACCTTCAGCTTTACACTGCCGCTTATGATTGTGTGCGCGGTGCTGCTTATGGCGGATATTATTATAAGACAGCTTAAATGGAAGGACGTTACCTCCTTCTTCGGCGGAATATTCAGGAGGCGGAAATGAGGAAGAAATTATTGACCTTGATGATTGCCGCACTGTGTACGGTTACGCTTTTTTCCGGCTGCGGGCTGGGGAGCTTTGTTACCAACGGAAAGCCCAAGCCGCCGCCTTCAATCAACGAGCCGGATAACCCCGATAACCCCGATAACCCCGATAAGCCCGAGGAGCCGGATAATAATCATTATACCGTATCGGTATATTTGAACAATAAGCTGTTCGAGCCGGGCGACAGGGATATAAACGTTGTATGGCGGAACGACAGTAACGTGAAGAGGGTGCCGCTGGGCGCGAACGGAAAGGCGGACGCGGGCGAGCTGGACGGGGATTACGGCGTTTATCTGGAAGGCTTGCCTTCTAACTACACCTATAATCCGAGCGCGTACAAGGCGACGGACGAAAGCCGCAAGGTTATGATACTGCTGACCACGATAAGGAAGCCCGAAAGCGGCGACGGCAAGGGGCTTTACCTGAGCGAAGGCTGCTACGTGCTTAAATACGACGGCACATATCGCGCAAATATCAGCTATGACGGCGAAAAGGTCTATTATGAATACACGCCGACAATGTCCGGATATTATTCCGTTACCTCGTGGGTGAACGCATACGAGGACGAAATTAATCCCGTGCTTATTACCTATTCCGGCAGCCATGCGTATAAATACAATCCGCAGACGCTTGACGGTGGAGGCTTTGCACTTTCGGGCGGGTTTACGAAGAACTTCCGCTACGAGTGCAAGGTGGATAAGTCCGAGGTGGGCAACTCGTTTACCATTGCGGTAACAGCGGATTGCAAAAATACGGATTACCCCGTTTATATCGATTTTGCGATTACCTACGAGGGCGAATACGAAAGCGATTATTCGGACGTGAGAGTTATCCGCGCCAAGGAAGCGAAGATAAAGGCGGCGGAAAAGCAGGCGAACGAGACCTTTGTTTACGCAGATTTGGGTACAAAGGTATTCGATATGGCGAACTATGCGTATTGCGAGGACACGGGCTTCTATCACCGCTATGACGAACAGCTTTACGCAGACGACCCTTACGGGTACGGCGCGGGCTTCGGACCTATACTGTGCTGTGTGATTAGGAAAAAGGTGCCTTGCTACAGCGTGACCTCGCTTTACGAAGCGAATGAAGTGGGCTTGCCGGATGTTTGCTTTAATTATTTGCAGCTGGCGAAATGCTGGGTTGAGGAAGAAAATAAGTATGCGACCTTCGATTATACGCTGTTTATACGCACCGATTATAACGGAAAGACGAACACGGACGGCGTTTGCTATGTGACGCAGGAGCTTAAGGAATTTTTGCAGATGTTTGCAAGCAAGCATTCGCTTTACACCGACAGCGCGGGCACTGCGGAGGGCACGCCCGAGGATATGGGATACTTTGCAAAGCAGGACGCGCTTTGGCTGTTTGCGTGCGGGTATTATTCAGAAAACGTTTAAAAGGTAAATTATGAAAAAGACTTTACGCAGTATTTTGATTGTTGTGCTTGCCCTGACCTGCGCCGCCTGCATGGCGGCGGGGCTGACCGCTTGCTCGGTTAAGGCGGAAGGGCTGAGGCTGGAAAATCCGAGGACGGAATTTAAAATCGGCGATGAGTTCGAGACGGGCGAGGACTTCAGGGTTTATGCGCTTTTCAGCGATAAGACCGAAAAGGACGTGACCGAGGAGGCGGTAATAAGACAGGAGGCGGGTATGGATATGAACGTGCCCGACGACTATCAGATAACCGTAAGCTGGGGCGGCAAAAAAGAGGTTTATACCATTTACGTCAGCGATTTTGACAGTATTTTAAGAAAAATAGAGCTGAATACCGATAACGTGAAAAAGAAATTCAGTCTGGGCGAGGACGTATTGTTCAGCGGGCTGACGGTTAAATGCACCTACGAAAACGCGCAGGGACAGCTTTACGTCACCGAAACAACGAGCCTGAAAAATTTTACTGTTAAGGTTGAAGGCGTGGACGGGAATATTGTTACCGACGTTTTTAACGAGCTTGGAAAATACACCGTAACCGTAGCTATGGGCAGTATATCCGCTTCGTTTACGGTGGACGTGGACAATATAGATATAAGCACGGTACAGGGCGCGATTGCGGCGGGATATGCGTTTAAAGGTAAGATTGCCGCGGGCACGCACGAGGTTTGGAGCGAGCAGTCAAGCCGCTATAAGGTGTACGATTACGTTTACGAGTTCGGCGATAACTACACGTATATTCACGAAACAAACGAAAACCCCGATAACGAATACCATTACAGCATATATGACTCGCAGATAAGCTGCGTGCAGCTGCAGGGCGGGAAAATCATACCGAACAACGGTATTCAGACGGGCATGATGAACGGAACGCCGTTCAGAATTTGGTATAACAGGCTGAGTATTTTCGGGCCCGAAAATCTGCTTACCGAGCTGCATAAGGCGGCTAAGGAATGCACTAACAAGGATTTGACGGAGAAGGCAGACCCCGACAAGAGGGAGTATTCGTTCAGCTTTTCCGGCCTTGTATTTTTATCCAACACAAGCGATTATTACGAGACGAAGGTAACCTTCAGGCTGAGCGAGGATTATACGGTTGAGTATGTGAACTTTGTGCAGGATTGCTGGCAGGACAATACGGGGAATGCGCTGGGGGCACCGCCCACCTTTATAACCGACGGAAGTGGGCACACAAAGCCGAACGGGGCGTATTCGATAAGGACTGACCATACGGCGACGCAGACGATTGGCGAAAGGACGAAAACAAACCCGTATTCGCCCGAGGCGCTTAAAATAAAGTCCTATGACCTTGTATATAACGGCGCAAAGCTTGGCGACGAGGGGGTTATTGACTGCGATATAAACAGTCCCGCCATTGTTGTGGAAATTGCGGATATGCTGCCGACGACGGCGAGCATGGAGCAGGACGCGATGTACTTCGATTACGTCGGAAACTACGGCGGAGAGGTTAACAGCACAACGATACTGTATTGCGACGGCTTTGCCACCTTCCGTACGGGCAATACCATTAAAATAACCCTGAAAAACGGAGGGGTGTGGACGCTGAAAATAAGGACGTCCGGCACATTTAAGACCATTACCTTTAACGTTAAGGGGGTTAAGCCCACGTCTATGACGGCGAATATAGGCAACGCGACGACGGGCAAGTTTGCCGCGGGAACGCAAAAGACGCTGGCGATTGGCGGAATTGCGTACTTTAAGGGCGTTGTGAACAAGTATGCCGACGAAACGCAGACGGCGAGCGTGACCTACGGCAATGCCGACAACGTAATTATAGAAAGGTCGGTATTCGGCGGGGTAAGCTGCTTTGCCTTTAAGGCGGTGGCGGAGGGAACCTATAAGGTGACCGTTACCTCGGACGCGGCGGCGGACGTGAGCTGTGAATTTACCTTCACCGTAAGCGCAATGCCCGATTATGCGGGGCTTTTGAGCGGAAAATACAGCGTGCAGAACAGAGAGGGGGATATATTCACTCTGGAATTTGCGCCGGCGGGCGGCGACGGGGTGAGCGGAACGGTTGCTGTGACCAGAACGCCGACCACGGAGGACAATACCCCCGAATACGACAAGCAAAAGCAGCAGACGCTTGGCTACGCAGTCGATTTTGAAAACGGAAGTATTGCGCTGACGCATGCTTCGGGAGAGAACCTCGGAATTTCCTTATCTGTAAACGAGAGGGGCGAGCTTATGCTTGCAGACCACTTTAACGACAGCTATAAGCTTAACCGCGTAACCGAATAATTAAATAAATTGTTTGACAAAACCCGCGGCGGGGCGCATTAAGCCCCGCCGCGGGTATTTTTTGGCGTTAAACGGGGTCGCGGGCGTACTGCTTGATATAGCGGTAGAAGGACGAGGGCTTCATAGCGGTGAGCGAAAGCGCCTCGGTTATGCGGATTTTGCGGCTTATGTACGCTTCCGCAACGGACGCAAAATTTTCGGGACAGGTGATTTTGGGTCTGCCGAATTTGACGCCGCGCGCCTTGGCTGCCTTTATGCCCTCCGCCTGACGGGTGCGGATATTTATGCGCTCGTTTTCTGCAACGAACGACAGAATTTGAAGGACTATGTCCGCGATAAATTTGCCGATAAGGCTTTGGGCATGGCTTTTGGTGTTGAGGAGGGGCATATCAAGCACGTAAATATCCGCGCCGATGTCCTTTGTTATGCGCTTCCATTCCCTTAGAATGCAGTCGTAATTTCTGCCGAGCCTGTCTATCGATTTGATTACGAGCAGGTCGCCTTGCCGCAATTTTTTTATAAGCCGCTCGTAGCTTTTTCTTTCGAAATCCTTGCCGCTTTTTTTGTCGCTGAAAACCTTGTCGAAGGCTATTCCGCAAGCCTTGAAGGCGGCAAGCTGTCTTTCTAACCTCTGGTCCTTGCAGGATACCCTTGCATATGCGTAATTCATTATGTCTACCCTGTGCGCGCGTGAGCGCGTTTTTTTTATTGAAAAAATTATATTACAAATGCTTGACGTTTTGGGTGCAATAACGGGGAAAACAAAAAATTTTCCAAAACGTAAACTTTTTTAAAAAATAATATTGACAAAATTCGCCGCGTGTGGTACGCTGTTAATAACTAAAAAAGTTTGATAATCATTAACATTTGTCCCGTTCCAAAACGTTTAGTTTTTGGAAGTGCGTAAGGCGGGGACAATTTAGTTTTTCTGACTTGGTTAAACGGTTAACAAGGCTTTTATTAATCAGATATATGTGAAAAAATATTAAGTTTTTTCGGGAAACATATA
>WSNM01000024.1 GCA_013316055.1 Clostridia bacterium
GTGCGTAAAATGGTAGTATAGCTCTTGAATAAGTTGCAATAGACGGCAATTTTATAAAAAAACCGCATAAAAATTCAAAACGAGGGTACCCTCGTTTGCGTTAAGTCCTTAACGCAAACAGAAAATACTTATAAGGTATTAATAAATTTTTAAGCGGCAAACTATGAACGGAAAATAAATTTTTGGAGGATAAAATTATGGCAAACAAATGGAAAAGGCTTGCCGCTGTTGCTGCTACGGTCGTTATGACCTCGTCCGTGGCGGTGGTAGTGACGGGCTGCCGTAAAACTCCCGATGGCGTAACCTATAATAATTATACCGTTGCAATGCCTTCGGACTGGAATATGATGACGTACCGCGACAACAACGATACGCAGATTATCAGCTACATCAATTCCGATTTGTTCGAATTCGATTACAAGTTCGACGAGAGCAAGGGCGGAAAGTTTAAAGCCGACGGCACTATCAACGCCGACGCGATTGTCGACGGCGGATACACGGTTAAATATTCCGCCGCAACGGCGTTGGAGGACGTGACTGCGACTGTGGACGCGAAGTTCGGCTATACGCAGGCACAGAAGGACGCGGGCGGCTATGCGTGGAAGATTACGCTGCGCAACGACCTTAAATGGGACGACGGCACGCCAATCAAGGCCGACGATTTTGTCTATTCCATGCAGGAGCAGCTTAATCCCGAATTTAAGAACTTCCGCGCTAACTCCTATTACAGCGGCACGAATGCGCTTGTGAACGCGGGCTATTACTTCAATAAGGACGTGCCCGAAACCTACGAAACGGTTGCCTCTCAGGGCTATGCCTCCAACGACGCGGCGCTTGCCGCAGGGGTAACGCTTTACCTCGATATGTGGAACTTCTTCGGGCTGGAGGGTGCGACGACGCCCGACGGCAGTAAGGAGTGCCCGCAGTGGGTGGATATAACAGATACTACCGTTTATGTTGACCCTGCGGACAATTCCGAGTGGACGGCGGCGTCGATTTATGCGGCGTATAAGGACAGCCACCTTGACGTGGGCATGAGCAATGCGTCTTGCATAGGTATTAAGGTTAAAAACGAGCACATGAATGTGCAGTTCAGCGACGTGGGCTTTTACAAGGCGGGCGAGTACGAGCTTGTTATGTGCCTTGTGAACCCGTTGTATCCCTTGAACAAGGACGGCAGCCTTAACTACCGCGCGGCTTACAATATGTCCAGCCTGCCGCTTGTGAAAAAGGACCTGTACGAGAGCTGCAAGAAGGAGCCGCAGGCGGGCTCTACCCTGAAATGGACGGATTACGATACGAAGCTTGCCACCACGGCGAGCTGGGGCCCTTATAAGCTGACCGAATTCCAATCCGGCAAGGCGTACACGCTTGAAAAGAACAAGCACTGGTACGGCTATAAGCTGGACGACAACAAGGACCAATTCAAGGTGGAAACAATCAAGTGCGAGGCTATACCCGAAACAAGCACGCAGTGGATGGGCTTCCTCAGCGGAACGCTTGACACCATAGGCATAGACGTAACGCACAAGGACGATTACAGAGATTCGAAGTATGCTTACTTCACTCCCGGTACGGGAACGTTTTCGCTTAACCTTTACGCGGGCCTTGACGTTTTGAAAAAGAGCGGAAGGAACAACGGCTTGCTTGCCGTTGACGAGTTCAGAAAGGCTGTTTCGCTTGCGATTGACCGCGCAGACTACAATGCGGAAACGACCACCGCAATGCAACCCGCTTACGGTATAGTAAACAGCATGTACTATTACGACATTGATAACGGCGGCGTTTACCGCGACACCGTTTACGCAAAGGAGGCGCTGTTACGCTCCTACGGGTTTACGAATGTGGACGGAACAAAGTGGTCTGACGGAACGCATGATTATGCTACGCTGGACGCGGCGTATGAGGCGCTGAACGGCTATAATCCCACGCTTGCAAAGGAGCTTGTAAACGAAGCTTATAACAAGCTTGTTGAAAACGCAGAATACTACGGCTATGACGCAAATAAAAAAATAGAGTTTGTTTACGGAACCTCGGTAGATAACCCCAACACGAGGCGCGACTACGATTATATTGTAAAGGTATTCAATAATTTGGTTGCGGGTACCCCGTTGGAGGGCAAGATAACGATTACCTTCGATTCGTCTACGGGCAATAAATGGGCGGACGACTTCCGCGCGGGCGCATACGAAATTGCTTCCGGCACCGGCTTCGGCGGCAACCCTTTAAACCCCGCAAACTTTATAAGCCTGTATATCGACCCCGAGTGGACTTATTCGAGCTGGTGGGATACCGAGAGCGAAACAATCACCTTCACTATGCCCGAGGGCGATTACGAGGGCGCGGGAAGGGAGCTTACCATGACGCTTATGAACCTTGCGCGCTGCCTTGAGGGACTGCCCGAAAGCAAGGACCAGTACAAATTCAACTGGGGACCCGGAGCTATTCCCGAGGAGGCAAGATTGCAGCTGATGGCGAAGATTGAGGAGCTGGTTATAGGCAAGTATTACAGCATTCCCACAAACTATCAGTACACGGCGTCGATGCTGGGCATGCAGTTTTCCTATATTACGGACGAGTACAATTACTTTATGGGCTACGGCGGTATGCAGTATGTGCGCGTGAACTACACCGACAAGCAATGGGACAGCTATGCTTCGGGACATAATCTCGAGGCGGAGTATAAGAAGTCGGTGGATTAAGCAATAAATAATTAAAATTAAAAGCGGCGGAGGCGGAAATGGCTTTCCGCCTCCGCTTGTTTATTTCTTCTTTAAATAATCGGGAGGTAAAGCCGATGTATATGTTTAAATACGTTATGAAAAGACTGGGGCTTATGCTTTTGTCGTTCAGCGTAATTATGCTTATATGCTTTGTGCTTATCAAGCTGCTGCCGATAGTGGTTACGGTGCAGGCGGGCGAGGACGCGAAAATAGTTTACGCCCAATTAGAGGCAAGGGGATATATCCAAAATATCCGTTACGACGCGAACGGGCTTGTTATCGGGTATGACAGAGTGCCTATTTTGACGCAGCTTTTTATATATCTTAAAAGAATTTTCGTGTACGGCGACTTCGGTATAGGTGTTACTATGTCCGAATACCGCAACCAGCCCGTCTGGGACGTGTTTATCGAAAAGCTGCCGCCTACGATACTGATTAATATATATTCCTCGCTTATAGGCGTGCCCATAGGCATAGGTCTGGGTATTTTTGCCGCGCTTAAAAAGAACAAGTGGCAGGACCAGATAATTTCCACGGCGGTTATACTGCTTATATCGTTGCCCTCGATTGTTTTGGGGCTTGTTATACAGTATGTGTTCTGCTATAAGCTGGACTGGTTTCCGCTGACAATGCTGTCGGGGTACGATTATTTTTCATGGAAAATGTTCCGCTCTATGCTGCCCGCGGTGCTGTCGCTGTGCCTCGGCTCGATTGCGGGGTATACGCGCTTTACGCGCGCGGAGCTTACCGAGGTGCTTACGGGCGAGTTTATGCTGCTTGCAAGGACGAAGGGGCTTACGCGCGGGCAGGCGACCTTCCGCCACGCATTGCGAAACGCTATGGTTGTAATATTTCCGTCTATACTGTCGGAGTTTATAAGCGTTTTGTCGGGCTCGCTTATAATTGAAAGTATGTTTTCCATTCCCGGCGTGGGCAGACTTTATATAATGTCCATAAACGCGCAGGATTACGACTTTTTTATGCTTTTATCGGGCTTTTACTGTCTTGTAGGGCTTGCGGCGGGCATAGTGGTTGATATAAGCTACGGCTTTATCGACCCCAGAATAAGAATGGGGGCGAAATAAATTATGGAGCAGATAAAGACTATTCCGAAGGAAAAATTCAGCTTTGTATCGGGGGGCGATAAGGTTCACGACAAAAAGCTGGATACAAAGCCCGTTGGGTATTTTACGGACGCGTTCAGACGCTTTTGCAAAAACAAGGGCTCGGTTGTGGGCGCGGTGATAATTCTTGTGCTGATTTTATTCGCGATAATCGCGCCGTTCTGCACGCCGTACAGCGTTGCTTACAAGGACGCTTATTTCAGGGAAACCTTGCCTAAATCAAGTCTGTTTGCGGGCACGAGCTTCTGGGACGGGTGCAAAACCAAGGAGGCGAGCAAGGCAAGGTTTAAATATCTGTTTGCCATGGGCGAGGAAACGGGACATAACGCCGTGAAAAATCAGGAATACAAATTGACGGACGACGGTATGTACCGTTACAGAGAGGACAGCTATTATTCCGCAGGCTGTATATACAAAAATTTTACGTTGGAGGAATATGCGAGGCTGACGAAGTATCAGGACGAAACGGGCGTACAGGTGATTTATCCCACGGTGAGAATTGCCGACAGACCCAAGGCGACGCAGGACTTCGAGGACGCGAATTACTACTTCAAGACCGAGGGCACGACAAGGACGAGAATCGTATACGACGAGAACGACAACGTTATACCCGTATACTGGACGTATAAGGCGGGCGAGGACGACAGCTATCCTTACAATTCTTTAAGAATAGAGGGCGAAAACGGCTTTGAAAAGGACGGAGAAACCTATTATTACGCCTATGCAAGGCCTGTGCCGACGGGCGTTCAGTGCAGAATAAATTATTATGAATATTACGTATATAATCACAGCTATGTTTTAAAGGACGGAATAAGCAAGCCCGTATTTTTATTCGGAACCACGGGCGACGGGCAGGATATACTGACGTGCCTTGCTTCGGGCGCGAGGTTTTCGTTTATATTCGCGATAGCGGTAGCGATAGTCAATATGGCAGTGGGCGCGATATACGGCGCAATAGAGGGGTATTACGGCGGAAAAACCGACCTTATTATGGAGCGCGTTTCCGACATACTTTCCGCAGTGCCTATGATGATTATCATAACGCTTTTAAAGCTGCATATGGGGGCTTCGAGCCAGATTTTGGTGCTGTTCCTTGCCTTCTTCCTTACGGGGTGGATAGGTATGGCGGGGTCTACGCGAATGCAGTTTTACCGCTTTAAAAACCGCGAGTACGTGCTTGCGGCAAGGACGCTGGGCGCGAGCGACAGAAGGCTTATGTTCAAGCATATCTTCCCGAATGCGCTGGGCACTCTTGTTACGGGCAGCGCGCTTGTAATTCCTTCAATGATATATTCGGAAACGAATTTAAGCTATCTGGGAATTATAAACCTTTCCTCCGGCAATATCACAAGCGTAGGCACGCTGATTGCGGGCGGGCAGGCGCTTATGGAAACCTCGCCGCATATTGCGCTGTTTCCTTCGATATTTCTGGCATTGCTGATGCTTAGCTTTAACTTGTTCGGTAACGGACTGCGCGACGCGTTTAACCCGTCGTTGCGCGGCACGGAGGGCTGATATGGACGGCAGAGAAGTTAAATTATCCGTTAAAAATCTTAAAATTTCGTTCCGTACGGACGGCGGCAAGGTGCAGGCCGTGCGCGATATAAGCTTTGATTTGTACAAGGGCGAAACGCTTGCGCTTGTGGGTGAGAGCGGGTCCGGCAAGTCGGTGACAAACCGCGCGATTATGGGCATACTTGCGGGCAACGCGATAAAGGACGGCGGCGAAATTATTTACGACGGACAGGATTTGTTTAAAATTCCCGAGGAGGGCTTTCATAAGCTGCGCGGGGATAAGATTGCAATGATATTTCAGGACCCGATGTCCAGCCTTAACCCGATTATGCGCGTGGGCAAGCAGCTGACAGAGGCGATGTTGATAAAGGGCAAAATTTCGCAAAAGGAGAGCCGCAGGGACTTTAACGCCATGCTTGCGCGGCTGAACGAGTGCATGGATAAGGCGCGCGGCGCCGAAAATGCGGAAATTATTGCAGAAAACAAGCGGAAATGCGCGGACTTTAATAAATTCGAGTATAAGCATTTGGAGCTGGAAAACGCCTACAACAAGGCTTACGAGGCGGCGGACGACGCGCTTGCGGAGCTGGACGACGTTGTTTTCAGAATAGAAAAAAGGGCGTTTAAGGACGTTGTGCGCGACGTTGCGGAGCTTGTGAGGGTTGCCGGCGGGGCGTGCCAGAGATACGTTGTTTATGCGCGGGCGGAGCAATTGCAGACGGAGCTTGCGGAAATTAAGCGGTGCGTAAGGGTGCCGTTTAAGGACAGGGCTGCGGGGCTTTTGCGCAGCTTGTTCGGGCGCGCCGAAAAAACGGGCGGCGAGAGCGTGGACTGGGACGAGGTTTTAAAGCGGCTTGCGACCGTTAAGGAAATTTTAAGCGAGGCGGTTGCGTTCACTATGCCCAACTTCTTTGCAATGGGCTATTATTTGACCTTTGCGCAGCAGCCGCTGCCCGATATGGAGGTTGCGGAGCTGAACAAATTTTTGCGCAGGTACCTCGACGACAATTTTATGCTGGATTTTATAGCGCATGCAAAGGAGGGCATAAAATACTCTAACGCGCAGTCTGCCGAGAACAAGAGGGCGGCTTTGGAGGTTATAGACGGACAGCTTGCGGTATTTAAAAAGGCGGAGCTTGACCCCAAGGAGGTTGCGCAGGCGTCGAAAATTTTGATTGCCGCCGTAGAAAACGCAATAGACAGACTTGAAATTATAAAGGACAACAGTCTTTACACCTTTAAATCGAGCCTTAAAGCCGCAACGGAGCTGTATTTTGACGGCTTAAAGCGGAATAAAGCCGAGGAGGCGCGCTTTGCAAAGCAGAACGCGGCTTATAATAAAAAATCTGCGGCGGGCGGCGCGCCCGAGTGGAGCGTTGCAGATAAAAGCCTTGTAAGCTGCGAGGAGGCGAGGCAGGGGATTGTTGCGCTTATTCTGCGCGTTGCGGAGGGCATACGGCGCAAATTAGACAAAAACGGCGATACCGACTTCGACAAAATAACCGTGGACATGATAGACTACCTTAAAGCGAAGGCTTCGGGCGTGGTTTATAAGGTGACGCGGCGCATGGCTAAGACGAGGGCGTTGAAGCTTTTGGAGGAGGTGGGCATTCCCGAGCCGAGAAAGAGATATAAGCAATATCCCTTCGAATTTTCGGGGGGAATGCGGCAGAGGATTGTTATTGCGATTGCGCTTTCCGCCAACCCCGATATTCTTATCTGCGACGAGCCGACCACGGCGCTGGACGTAACCATTCAGTCGCAGATTTTGGAGCTTATAAACAAGGTAAAGAGCGAGAGGGGGCTTTCGGTTATATTTATAACCCACGACTTGGGCGTTGTGGCGAACATGGCGGACAGGGTAGCCGTTATGTACGCGGGTAAAATAGTGGAAATAGGCACTGCGGAGGACGTGTTTTATGCGCCCGCGCACCCTTATACCTGGGCGTTGCTTTCTTCTATGCCGGATTTGGATACGAAGGAAAAGCTGGAAGCCATACCCGGAACGCCGCCGAATATGATTTATCCGCCCAAGGGCGACGCGTTTGCGGACAGAAACAAGTACGCTATGCAGATTGACTTCGAGGAGCAGCCGCCGATGTTTAAAATTTCCGACACGCATTTTGCGGCGACGTGGCTTTTGCACCCCGACGCGCCGAAGGTAAGCCCGCCCAAGGCCGTTACGGAAAGAATAGAAAGAATGAAAAAAGCGGGAGGCGTTAAAAAATGAACGACAGCGCCGAAATACTGTTAAGAGTAGAGCATTTGTGCCAATACTTTAAGCTGGGCGCGGGGCAGGAGCTGCGCGCCGTGGACGACGTTAGCTTTGAAATACGCAAGGGCGAGGTTTTCGGGCTTGTGGGCGAAAGCGGCTGCGGAAAAACGACCACGGGGCGCTCCGTCATAAAGCTTTACGACATTACAAGCGGGAATATTTACTTCAAGGGGCACAGGATTTGCGCGGGAACGCGCGCGTACAGCAACGCGGTTACGGCGGCGCGCAGGGAATACCGCGCTTCCGTTGCCGAAATTAAAAGGGCGATTAAGAGCGACAAGGCAAACGGCAAAACGGAGGTAAGCGCGGAAAACGCCGCAAAACTGAAGGCGGCGGAGGAAAAATACCGCGCTGTTCTGACAGAGCAGACCGCGAACATAAGGTCGGCGAGGTTTGACGACAAGAACTGCAACAAGGTTTACGCGGAGGAGCAGGTTAAGCTTGTGCGCGCGGAATTCGAGCCGAAAATTGCCGCGGAAGCGGACGAGGGGAAGCGGGCGGAGCTGGAAAAGCAATTCCGCCGACAGCTGCGACTTGCAAAGAAAAGCAGAATAATGAACAAGATGCAGATGATTTTTCAAGACCCCATTGCCTCGCTTGACCCGAGAATGACCGTAAGGGATATTATTGCGGAGGGGCTTGTAATCCGCGGAATAAAAGATAAAAATTATATTGACGAGCAAGTATATAAAATGTTAGACTTGGTAGGACTGGTGCCCGAGCATGCGGGCAGGTACCCGCACGAGTTTTCCGGCGGACAGCGGCAGAGGATAGGAATAGCGAGGGCGATTATTTTGGAGCCCGAGCTTATAATTGCCGACGAGCCTATTTCCGCCTTGGACGTTTCCATTCAGGCGCAGGTTATAAATCTTTTAAACGATTTAAGACACAGACTTGGACTGACGATACTTTTTATCGCGCACGATTTATCGGTTGTAAAGTATTTTTCCGATAAAATAGGTGTAATGTATTACGGGAAAATGGTGGAGCTTGCCGACAGCGACGAGCTGTTTGCGAACCCGCTGCACCCGTACACAAAATCGTTGCTTTCCGCAATACCCTTGCCCGACCCGAATTTTGAGAAGGGCAGAAAGCGCATTGTTTACAACCCTATTGCCGAGCACGATTATTCCGATGATAAGCCCGTTATGCGGGAAATACGCAAGGGACATATGATATACTGCAATGCCGCCGAATTTGAAAAATACAAGCGGCAGCTGAGTTAAACCGACTGATTTGCTATGAAAAAGGTTTTGCCTTATTTGATTTGCGCCGCGATTGGCGCGGTATTATCCATTGTCATAATGTTTGCGGCGTACCGCATACACACCGTGCCGCCCGTGCCCGAAAACGCAAGGGAGCTTATGGGCGTGCTTTCCAACTCGTTTCTGGTGCCGGGGGTTATACTTGCCGGAGCGGGGCTGATTGTAGTTGCAAGCAACGGCGGGGCGTTCGATATGCTGGCGTTTGCGGTTATACGGTTTTTCGATTTGTTTAAAAAGGACGTAAAGGGCAAATACAAGGACTTCCACGACTATCGCGAGGCGAAGAAGGACAGAGGCTTAAAAACTACCTTTATGCTGTTTACGGGGCTTGGATATATTGCGCTTGCGGTGATTTTTCTTATTTGCTATTATAATGTTTAAGGCGTGAAAAATTTCCGTTGACCCCCGTATATGCTTTGGTTTTGCAGGTCTGCGGCGGGAGGGCTTTGCCTTTCCGCCGCTTTTATACGTTTTTGCGACGCTAAATTCAAAAGGAATTACATAGCTTATGAAAGAGGTTAAAACGCTTCCGCGCTATACCAAAGCGGGGTTGCTTGGCTATTTTTTAAAGGGCAGCGTGCTTTTGTTTGTATCGGTTGTTGTGTTCAGCTTTTTGGTAACGCTGACTAACGTTATCGTGCCCAAAATTATCGGCTTTACAATAGACTGCGTTTTAAGGGATTTGCCCGTTCCCGAAAAATATAAAGGGTTGGTTGCACTTGCGGGCGGGGTAGAGTATCTTAAAGCGAATATCTGGGTTATTGCCGTAATTATAACGGCGATTGCGGCGTTGACGCTTGTATTCCATTATTGCAGAATGTATTTTAACACATGGGCGAACCAGTCGCTTATGCAGAGAATGCGCAACGGGCTGTTTACGCATATTCAGCGGCTGCCGCTCGAATGGCACAACAGCCATAACACGGGCGATATTATTCAGCGGTGCACCTCGGACGCGGATACCATATCCAACTTTGTGTCCAACCAGATTTTGTCGCTGTTCCGCATTGTTTTACTGCTTGTAATTTCGGTTACCTTTATGTTTATTACCGACGCAAGGCTTGCCGCCGTTGCGCTGGCGTTTGTGCCGTTGCTTACGGGATATTCGCTGTTCTTTTACTTTAAGGCGGGCAAGCGCTTTAAAAAATGCGACGAGGAGGAGGGCGTGCTTTCTACCCTTGCGCAGGAAAATCTGACGGGCGTGCGCGTGGTGCGGGCGTTCGGCAGAGAGCGGTACGAGCGCGATAAATTCGAAAAACAAAACACCTATTACACGGGGCTGTGGGTAAGGCTTGAAAAATTTATGGCGCTTTACTGGGCCTCGAGCGACCTTATAGCCGCATTGCAGCTGATGCTGATAGTTGTGCTCGGCTCGGTTTTTTGCGTGAGGGGACATCTGACGCTTGGCAGTCTTGTGGAATTTATCGCCTACAACACGATGATGATAGGGCCCGTAAGACAGCTGGGCAGAATAATTTCCAACCTGTCAAAGGCGGGCGTGGCGTTGGGCAGAATAGGCGAAATTATGAACGCGGAGGAAGAGGACTACGGCGCGGACGAGGGCGGTTTGAGCGGGGCTATTGCTTTTGAGAACGTGAGCTTTGGCTATGAGGCGGGCAAGCCCGTGCTTAAAAACATATCGTTTACGGTGCCGCAGGGAACTACGCTGGGGATAATCGGCGGCACGGGCAGCGGAAAGTCGACTGTTGCGCGGCTGTTGGACAGACTGTACGAGGCGGACAGCGGGGAAATTTATATAGGAGAGCGGAGGCTGAGGGATATTCCGAGGGCAACGCTTAGAAAATATATCGGACTTGTGTTGCAGGAGGGGTATGTTTATTCCCGCACGGTAGGCGAAAACATTGCCATTGCGTGTGACAGCGCAGCCATTGCGGACATAAAAAACGCCGCGGCGGCGGCGTGCGTGGACGGAAATATAGAGGGCTTTGCAAACGGCTATGATACTATTGTGGGCGAGAGGGGCGTAACCCTTTCCGGCGGGCAGAAG
Organism: Clostridia bacterium; assembly: GCA_013316055.1. Lineage (GTDB taxonomy): Bacteria > Bacillota > Clostridia > Christensenellales > Borkfalkiaceae > Coproplasma. Next base: position 10,911 of record WSNM01000024.1, read on the forward strand.
CAACGCGTTTGCATTGCGCGGACGCTTATGCGTAAAACGCCGTATATTATTTTGGACGACTCGCTTTCCGCCGTGGACAGCGATACGGACGCGGCGATACGCGCAAGCCTTGCAAAAAGCTTTAAGGACTGCACCGCGATAATAATTTCACACAGAATTACCACCGTTATGCACGCCGACAACATTATCGTAATGGACGGCGGACGTATAGCGGAAAGCGGCACGCACGCGCAGCTTTTGCGCAAAAACGGCATATATAAGCGCATCTGCGATTTGCAGACTGCCCTTCCCGAGGATTTGAAGGAGGCGGACAATGCGGACTGAAAACAAAAAGCGGCGGGGCGGGAAGCGGCTTGAAGGCAGGAATTCCGCCGAGCGGAAGGAGGGGCTGAGGTTTTTCGGGCTTGGGAAGCTGGCGCCCTATCTTTCGAGATATAAATCGATTTTTATTACGCTTGTCGCGTGCACGCTTGCAGTCGGGGTGCTGAACATAATCACTCCGCTGTTTCAGAAGTATGCGATAGCGAATTTTATCAACGCGGGCACGCTTGACGGGCTTGCGTGGTTTGTTGCGGCTTACGTTGTTGTTATAGTTGCGACTGTTGTGCTGGACTTCTTCGGCTCGTTCAGCTGCTGCCGCCTCGAAATGTACATTTTAAGGGATATGCGGCGCACGGCCTTCAATCATTTGCAGACGCTTTCGGTAGGGTACTTCAACCGGACGAGCGTGGGCAAGCTGCACGCAAGGGTTATGAGCGACACTTCGAGCGTTTCCTCGATTATTTCGTGGGACGTGTATCAGGGAGTGTGGAATATAACCTATGTTTTTGGCGCGGTGACCGTTATGCTTGCTACAAACGCGCTGCTGGCGCTGTGCGTTATTGCGATAGTGCCGTTTATTGCCGTTATTTCCGTTTACTTCAACCGAAAATTTACAAGGCTGAACCGCCGCGTGAGGGAAATAAATTCCGAGATAACGGGCGTCTTTAACGAGGGGATAACGGGCGCGGAAACCTCGAAAACGCTTGCGGTGGAGCATAGGCTTGACGGGGATTTCTTCCGCAAAACTAAGGAAATGAAAAAAACCTCGAAAAGGCTGGGACATCACCGCGCGTTGCTGTTTTCGCTTATTTCCTTTGCGTCCTCGGTTGCGCTGGCGCTTGTTTTGTGGTACGGCGGAGTTATTACCACAAGGGAAGGGATAGGCTTTGTGGCGACGCTGTCGGTGTTTATGACCTATGCGCAGGGGCTTATGGAGCCCGTGCTGTGGTCGGTTGAGGCGTTTGCCGATTTGATTTCCATAAAGGTGAATATGGAGCGGTTTTCCGCGCTGTGCGAGGCGGTGGGGGACGTTACCGACACGCCCGAGGTTATAGAAAAGTACGGCGACAGCTTTAATTCGAAGCGCGAGAACTGGGAGCCTTTGCACGGCGACATAGAATTTTGCGACGTGACCTTTAAATACCCCGACGGAGAGGAATATGTGCTTGAGCACTTCAATTTGAAGGTGCCGCAGGGCAAGACGGTTGCTATAGTCGGCGAAACGGGCGCGGGGAAGTCCACGCTTGTCAACCTTGTTTGCAGATTTTTCGAGCCGACGGAGGGGAAAATTTTAATCGACGGCAAGGACGCGAGAGAGAGGTCGGTACAGTGGCTGCACTCTAATATCGGCTATGTTTTGCAGACGCCGCACCTTTTTTCCGGCACGATACGCGAGAATTTGCTTTACGGCAGAGAGGACGCGACCGACGCAGAGCTTGACGCGGCAATAAGGAGCGTGAACGCGGAAAGAATTATAGAGAGAATGGAGCACGGCTACGATACGCTTGCGGGTGAGGGCGGCAACACTCTTTCAACGGGAGAAAAGCAGCTTTTGTCCTTTGCGAGGGCGATACTTGTGAACCCCGCCATATTCGTGCTGGACGAGGCGACCTCGTCCATAGACACGCTTACCGAACAGCTGATACAGCAGGCCATAGATAAGCTTATGCGCGGCAGAACAAGCTTTGTTATTGCGCACAGGCTGTCCACGGTGCGGTCGGCGGACGTTATACTTGTGGTAGATAACGGCAAAATCGTGGAAACAGGTACGCATACCGAGCTGTTGAAAAAGCGCGGAGCGTATTACGGACTGTACGTCAAGCAGTTCAGAGAGGAAAGCTTTAAAGCGCTTTGACTGATACGGAAATTAAATGCAAAAATTAAAAAAGCGGTGCGGACGGCCAAAATGCCGTACGCACCGCTTTTGATTATATTTTAATCGGAGGACTGAAAGCCCTTGCCTAAAATTTCGTTGGTGTCGGTTATTATTACGAACGCCTCGGGGTCGGTCTGCTTGACTTGATATTTCAGCTTAAGCGCTTCGCCGCGATTCAAAATACAAAGCATTACCGTCTTTTCGTCGCCGCTGAACCCGCCCGTAGCCTTGTAGGCGGTATAGCCGCGGTGCATTTTGTCGAGAATGAACGGCGCAATATGCTCGGGATGGGCGGTGATTATCGTTATGTATTTGTTTTTGCCTATGCTTTCTATAACTCCGTCGACTATAAACGATTTTGCAAACAGTCCGAGTACGGAGTACAGTCCCGTCTGTACGCCGAAGATAAAGAAGGCGGAGGCGGCTATTAAAATATCGGTTATAAACAGCGCGACGCCTATGTTTTTTATGTTGGTGTATTTTTTTATTATCAGCGCGATTATGTCTGTGCCGCCGGAGGAGGCCTTGCAGTTGAAAAGTATCGCCGCGCCCGCGCCCGTTAAAAGCATTGCAAATACGAATTCCAGAAAAACGTGATTTGTCAGGGGCAGACTGACTTTGACTGCCTTTAAAATATATTCCAGCGCGATTGATTCCAGCGTGTACGCCATAGTGCAGTACGCGGTTTTAAACGAACAGCCCTTCCCTAAAAATATAAAGCCGATAATAAGCAGAATTACGTTTATTATCCACATTATAACCGTCTGCGTTACAAATTTTTCGGTAAACGGGCTGAGGGGCGTTATGAATTTGCTTAATATAATCGGCAATATTTTTAATCAGTTCTTCCGCACTTTCCGCGTCATTGCATTTTTTGTTAAAATCTTTTGTTGCCTGAATTGTTTCGGCGTATACGGTTGCGGCGAAAGCGTACAAGCCTGCGTTTCCGCCGCTTAAATTTATTTTATAATAAAGCGCCCTGTCCGTTTCGGGCATAAGCCCTACCGCAAACGCTTCCCTTATTATCTCGTCAATAAGCTCATAATTTATCTTTACTACCGCCGCTTTCAAAATTACCCCCCTTAATATGCCGCGGTTTCGGGCTTAACGCCCTTTACCGAAGTCGTAATAATACACGCAAGCCGACTTTTCGGGCAAGGTTACGAACAGCCTTCCGAACCTTACCTCCGCGTCGTTTTCCGTGCAGTCAAAGCCGCCGTTTCCGCAGAAAAATCTGCTTGTCATAACCGCGCCGTCGCGCGGCACGCCTATCTCCCACACGGGCACGCTTAAAGAAATTTCGCTGTCCGCACAGTTTATAACCACCGCGCAGCAGCCGCTTTCGTCAAACCTTCCGTAAGCAATAAAGCCGTTGCCTGCGTCCAACTTCTTGACGCTGCCCATTCTAAGGCAGGGTATGCGCTTCCTCAGCGCAATCGCCGCTTTATGAAACTCTATCAGCTGCCAATCCTCGTTGCCCCATGGATATGTGCGTCTGCAATCGGGGTCCGTCCAGCCTACCTGTCCCGCCTCGTCCGCGTAATATATCCCCGGCGCGCCCGGCCATGTCATCTGTATCAGCACGGCAAGCTCCATCGTCCGCTTGTCAACGCCGTACTCCGCCGCATGCGGCCCCTTCGTGCCTATCGTGCCAACGGTGCGGTTTGTTCGCGTCAAAAACCTCGAATGGTCGTGGTTTGAAAGCTGGTTCAACGCCGAATCCAGCGCCGCCCGAGGGAATTTGGACATGCTTTTGAACATACTGTCGAAAAACTGATTGCCATCGTAAAGCTTTCCGCCGTCAAAGCTCTTGCTGTGCTTGTCAACGCCCGTCAGCAGCCACGTCACCGGCTCCATAAACGCGTCGTAATTCATTACCGAATCCCACTCGCCGCCTTCGAACCAGCTCTCGGGCGAGCCGTAATGCTCCGCAAGCACAAGCGCCTCGGGATTGCTTTGGCGCACTCTGTCGTGGAACTGCTTCCAGAATTTATGATTGTATTTTTCGCTGTGTCCCAAATCCGCGGCAACGTCCAAGCGCCACCCGTCCACGTTGTACGGCTCGGCAACCCATTTGCCGCCCGTCTGCATAATATATTCCACAAGCTCCGCGCTGTGCTCGTAATTCAGCTTCGGCAAGGTGGCATAGCCCCACCAGCCCTCGTACTCGCTTTTTGCCTCGGCGGGCTTTTTAAAGCGGAAATAGCTTCTGTACGGGCTTTTTACCGACTGGTACGCGCCGTATTCATAGCCCTCTTTATTAAGATAAATGCCCTCGCGGTCAAGCCACTTGTTGAACGACCCGCAATGATTGAACACCCCGTCTATAACAACGCGCATTCCGCGGGAATGAATTTCCTTAACAAGCTCTGCAAAATACGCGTTGCTCGCCTCTAAATTTTTACGCGAGGTCACGCGCTTTATATATTTGGGCGCATAACCGTTGTGCTTTTCCCAGTGCTGCATGCGGTGGTCGCAGTCCTCCTCTATCACCGCCAAATGCGGGTCAATATAGCCGTAGTCCTGCGTGTCGTACTTGTGGTTGGACGGTGAAACGAACAAGGGATTGAAGTAAATAACCTCAACGCCCAGCTCCTGCAAATAGTCCAGCTTTTGCATAACGCCCTGCAAATCGCCGCCGTAAAAATTGTTTACGTCCAGCTCGTCGGGCAATTTGTACCACTCCCGCACCCTGCGCGAATGCCCGCCCGTGTAATAATATTCGTTGTCCTCAACGTCGTTGTCGGGGTTTCCGTTGCAAAAGCGGTCGGGAAAAATCTGGTAATACACCGCGCCCTTCGCCCAATCGGGCACCCTTCTGTCGGGCACGAACGAAAAATCGTACTCTGGCTGACTGTTTTCCACCCCGCCCAGACGATTATAGCAGACGGTGTCGTCCTCATCCACAAGACGGAAGTAATACCTCACCGCCTTCGACGGGCATTTAAATTCCACCTTAAACCAGTCGAAGCTGTCGTCGGTAAGGTATTTTTCCATATTGCGCTTAACGCCGTTTATTACGGCGTATGCCCTTAAAACGTCGTTTTTAAGCGTACGGATTTTTAATGTAACCGTATCGCCGCTCTTCGGCTCGTACGGGGTTTTGAAGGTTTGGGTTTCATCGCTGAAAAGCGCCCTGATATTTATCATAAAAGCAGTTCCTTGTAACGCGCGCTCTCGCGGCAACATTTTTTGCCGCCTTTAAAATTTTATCACACCGCACCCGCAAAGTCAATACGGAATATTTATAAAACAACACGCCCCTGCGCACTCTTCCGCATAGCAAAAAAACCAAAAAATAACGGCGCCCCAAAAACGGTAATTCTGTTGACTTTGATTTTGCCGTATGATATGATTTATTAGCCTTACCGCAATTAAGATTTCACAGTAAAAAAGAGAACGCTATGAAAAAGAAAAAGACCCCCGACAGCATCGGGCAGGACGCAGTAACAGCAGAAAACGCAGCCTCACCCGAGGCAGAGGTCGCCGCGGCGGCCTCCACAGCCTTAAACGCAACCGAAGGCGCCCCCGCGCAGTCGGGCGTTGTCGTCAACGGCAAGGTACTTACAAGGGCGCAAAAAAACAAACGCACGGCGCTGAGGTGGACGTTTATCACCTTCGGCGCAATTTTAATGTCCATAAGCGTCTATTTCTTTCAGGTGCCCAACAACTTCACCCTCGGCGGCGTAGGCGGTATTTCCATCGTCCTCAGCAAATTCATAACCCCGCTCAATTCCTTTACGCAAAGGTTTTTAACGCAGGCAGTCATTATGGCCATAATAAACGTGCTGCTGCTTATTATCGGCTTTATCATTCTCGGCAAAAGCTGCACCTTGCGCACCGTCTATTGCTCTCTGCTGTATACGGGGCTTATTTGGGTGTTTGAATATATCGACATAATAGGTATTATCACGGGCATACCCACCCCCAAGGGCGGCGTAC
>WSNM01000025.1:0-11286 GCA_013316055.1 Clostridia bacterium
TTTTGGCGATAAATTATGTATTATAATTTCAGGCGAAATATCTTTTCCGCGCCCCGTATATTCAATAGGGAATTTGCCGCCGTTTTCTAACCCTACAATACTAAATTCCAGAAGTGAATAGTTTTGTATAGCGATATTTTTCATTTGTGCTCCTTGTCGTTTATCGTTTAAGTATTCGCAACTTTATTCTTTCGAGATAGCGCCTGTTCTTTTTCAAGAGAGCAATATCAAAAGGTTTACCGTGCGCGGGGTAGATTGCTTTTATCTTTTCATTGTCGATTAACTTGTCCCAAGTGTGTTTATAATCGTCAAGATTTTCAACAAAAATAATGATTTTATGTTTGCTCGGGAAACCGTTCATAGCCGCATCGCCGCAAAATAAAGTTCCGTCGTCAAACAATAAACCCATTTGGTCGTCCGTATGACCTTGTAAAAAAACTATTTCGGCGTTTATTCCGTAAGTGCGTAAATTATCAATATTTTCACAATCAATAGTTTTATGACTTTGTAAATTCACAATCGGAAAGGTGTGTTCGCCTTTCCCCATTAAGCGCATAAATTTACAAAACAAGTATGCCCGCAGAGTAGTACACCCGCCTACAAAGCGATTGTGCCCCTCTGAAAACCTATTTTTACTTAACAAATTAGTTATTAAAGTTATGTGCGGAAAATTATTTAACAGTTCGGCTAAAAAGCCTATATGGTCGTCGTGGGCGTGTGTAATAAATACATATTTTATTTGTTCCTTTTGAATACGGTGTTTAGATAGATTTTTAATAAAACGTTTATATCCGTTTGAATAGCCCGTGTCGATTAACAAAAATCCGTCGTTTAATTCGACCAAATATTGATTTACAACTCTATTTCCCAAGTTTAATATTTTCATTTTCTTTAAGTCCTTTAAGAAGTATGCCAACACCGACATTAAAACTGTCTCTTATAGACACAGAATTACCAAAACTATCGTGCTGAACTAAATAAACATAACCTTGTAAAAAACTGCGGAATACTCGTATAGTATGAACTTCGTATTTTTCACTTAAATTATAGGCGGATAACACTTGCCGTATAGTTTCTATTAAGCCGCTTGTAGCCGCTATTGTTTCTTGCGATATATGCTGGTTATAAGATTGCATAATGTTGAACAGCCCTAAATGTTCCAATGTAAAATTCAAATATGCGGCACACATAGATTTAATAGCGTCGTCTTTTGATTTGCCGATTGCTGCTTGCATTACTCTATATTCAAGTTGTTTCCAACCGTAAAGCATAAGCGCAGTAAGCAAATCAGATAAACTGTTAAAATGGTTATATAGAGAGGGTGAACGTACTCCCAATTTATCTGCCAATACTTTTAGAGTTAAATTTTCTGCACCTATGTTATCAACTATTTCCATAGCCGATTGCAAAATTATGTCTTTGGTTAATCCTATTCTTGACATTGTTTGCTCCTTATGGTATATTATAAACTAATTCTAATTATATTTTATCTAATCAGATTAGTTTTGTCAAGTAAAAACATAGATTTGTTATTCGCTTGTGCTTACCGTCTGGGGACGGAATACGCCGCCTTGACAAATTATCAAGGGCGACGATTTATTTCCCATAGGGCATAAAACCGTCGTCGCTTACGGCGCAAACCCTTGACAATTTGCCTGCGGCGGCATTTTTGGCTGGTTAAGACGGTAAGCACCAAAGCGAACAACAAAATTTTTAAGCCGCAGTCCGCACACCGCACGGACAGCGCAAAGGAGCAAAGCACAATGAAAAACGCAGTTATCTATGCAAGGTATTCGTCGCAAGGACAGAACGAGCAAAGCATTGAGGGGCAAATACGCATTTGCACCGAGTACGCCGAAAGTCAAGGCTATACTGTTGTAAGGGTTTACACCGATAAAGCCCGTTCGGGAACGAACGACCACCGCCCCGACTTTCAAAAAATGATAGCCGACGCGGAAAGCGGCGCATTCGAGCAAATCATTGTTTACAAGTTCGACCGTTTCGCCCGCAACCGCGTTGACAGCATTATGTATAAAGCGCAGTTAAAAAAGCGATACGGAATAAGGGTTGTTTCCGCAACCGAACCCGTGAGCGACGACGAGGGCGGCGAGTTCTACGAAATGTTTTTGGAGTGGAACGACGAAAAGTATTCGCAACGCCTTTCCAAGCGCGTACACGACGGGCTTGACACGAGCGTTAAAAACGGAACGTATTGCGGTGGGCATCTTATTTACGGCTATAAACTCATTGACACCGACAAGCGCGGCAACAAAGGCATTATACACCGCGTAGCGATAGACGAGGAGCAAGCCGAAGTAGTCCGTTTCATATTCACGGAATACGCGCACGGAACGCCGAAAAAGGAAATCGCGGACGAGTTGAACAAGCGGCATATACTTTACAAGGGCAAGCCGTTTACTTACCGCACGTTTGAAAACTGGTTATCTAACCGCAAATATACGGGCGACTGTATGCACGGAACGAGAGTTTGCGACCACACATACCCCGCTATAATAGATAAAGCCACTTTCGCGGCGGTGCAAAAGCGGCTTGAAAAGAACAAGATTTTAGCGGGCGCAAATTCGGCGGTTGAGCCGTATATACTCACGGGAAAAGCCTTTTGCGGCTACTGCGGCGACAGTATGACGGCGGGCGGCGGTACGAGCCACACGGGAGCAAAGCACTATTATTATATTTGCCATAGCAAGCGGAAAGGCGGTTGCCATAAATCGAGCGAGAACAAAAACGCGCTTGAATTTACGGTTGCAAACGCCGTTTACGACTTTTTGAGCAGACGGGAAAACGCCGAACTTGTCGCGCAAGACACGATAAACTATTACGAAAAGCGCACGGGCGAGGACAGTTTGCGGAGCATAGAGGCGCGAATACGCCACGCACAAGACGAGGCGGAACAACTTACAAACGCTTTTATTTTGGCGCGGAACGATATGCTACGGGCGAACATAGAAAAGAAAATGCAAGAGATTGAAATACTTATAAAAGACTTGTCGGCAAGCAAGGCGCAAATCGAGCTTGAACGGGGCAAGAAAATCACGAAAGAGAAAATCATTGACTTTATCGCGGAAATGTTGAAAGGCGACCCCGCAGACAAGGAATATCAAAAAACACTCATTGATAATCTTGTTTACAAGGTGTTTGTGTACGACGACCATATAGTTACATACCTAACTTTCGGCAACGAAAAGGACATTAAAGAAATAAGCCTTGCCGATAACGACAAGGCTATTGACGAATTAAAGGTTCAACCTTTATCGTCTTTGGTGCACCATAACAGGGGTATACGAACACCCAGATTGAGAAACCGAGTTTTCGGTTTCTTTTTCTTTTGCGCTTTTTTCGCCCTCGTTCCCACTGCTGCGCCCGCCGCCAAAATCGGGGTAATCAGGGAAAATCAAGTTCAAAAGCAGTTCGTTCTTTTGTCCGCGTTTCAAAATAACCGGCCGATTGCAAAAAAGCAATCGGCCGGTTATTACTGCTCAAAATCATCAAATTTCCCAAATATCCTCCGCGTATTCCTTAATCGTCCTGTCGGAAGAAAAATACGCAGAATTCGCCACGTTTTCAAGCTGTTTTATGGCAAACGCCCTTCTGTCACGATAGTCGGCGTTTATTTTTAAAAGCGCGTCGACGTAGCTCTCCAAATCATACAGCACAAAATAATTGTCCGCCGCGTGCCAGCTCGCTCCCACGGTAAGGCTGTCGTACAGCTCCTTAAAGCCTCCCGTGTCCCCGTCGGAAAAGCTTCCGTCCACAAGCGCGTTAACCGCCCTTGCATGCGCGGGCTTTTCCAGATATTCCAGCGGTCTGTACCCCTCTTTTTTAAGCCTTTCGATGTCCTCTACCGTCGCGCCGAAAATATAATTGTTCTCCGCGCCTGCCCTTTCAACAATCTCTATGTTCGCGCCGTCCATAGTCCCGCAGGTCACGGCGCCGTTCATCATCAGCTTCATGTTCCCCGTGCCGCTCGCCTCAAGCCCCGCAGTCGACACCTGCAACGACACGTCCGCGCCCGCGACAATCTTCTCCGCATACGAAACATTGTAATTGCACACAAAAACCACCCTCAGCAGCCCGTTAGTCTGCGCGTCGGCATTGATTTTCGCCGCAATTTCGTTAATGAACTTAATAACAGCCTTTGCGCGCCGATAGCCGGAGGCGCTCTTCGCGCCGAAAATAAACACCGAGGGCGCAAAATCCTTAATGCTTCCGTCCTTAATGCCGTTGTAAATTTCAAGAATGGCAAACGCCGTCATCAGCTGCCGCTTGTACTCGTGCAGTCTTTTCACCTGCGCATAAGCCAAAAAATTCTGCGGTATCTCCACACCGTCGCGCGCCTTTATATAATCGAACAGCTGCCGCTTCTTTTCCGCCTTCACCAAAGCAAACCCGTCGGCAAGCCCCGCGGTTTTTCCGCAAAGCTTACCAAGCTCTGATATATCGCTCCGCCAGCCCGTGCCAATCGCCTTGTCAATCAGTGCGGAAAGCTCCTTATTGCACAGCATAAGCCACCTGCGCTGTGTTATTCCGTTGGTCTTGTTCGTAAATTTCTCGGGAAAGTAGCTGTAAGCGGTTTTAAAAAGGCTGTCCTTCAAAATTTCCGTGTGCAGCCGCGCCACGCCGTTAACCGATTTGCAAACGTACAGCGCAAGATTAGCCATAGAAAAGCAGTTGTAAGCGCACACCGCCATCTCCGCAATTTCCTCTTCGGCACAGCCAAGCGCAAGCAGCTCCTCCTTCTGCTTCAAGTGTATTTTAACCAACAGCGCATAAATCTCCGGCAAAATTTTCTTTATAATATCCCCGCTCCAGCACTCCAACGCCTCGGGCAAAACCGTATGGTTGGTATAGGAAAAGGTATTCTTCGCAATTTCAAGCGCGGCGGCAAAATCAACCTTGTGCTCCGCGGTAAGCAGTCTTACAAGCTCTGCAATCGCAAGCACGGGGTGGGTATCGTTAAGCTGAATCGCGTTATATTGCGCAAACGCCTCAAAATTTTTTCCGTGCGCCTTAACGTGCTTATCCAAAAGCTCCCCGACCGACGCCGCGGAAAAAAAGTACTCCTGCCTCAGCCGCAGAATTTTCCCCTCCTCGGTGTCGTCCGCGGGGTAAAGGTATTCGCTAATTTTTTTCGCCTCGTCGCCGCCCTCCGCCTGCCACAGCCTAAGCTTGTTGGTGCGCTTGCCAAAGACGGGCATATCGTACGGCACGGCGGTAACGGACATATCCGCAAAGCTAACCGTCCGCTTTTCGTCCTCGCGCCTTACCGACCACGGGTCGCCGAAGCGTTGCCAGTCATCGGGCAATTCCGTCTGAAACCCGTTTTTAAAAGCTTGCTTAAACAGTCCGTATCTGTATCTTATGCCATAGCCGTGTAACGGCAGTCCAAGCCCCGCGGCGGAATCGAGAAAGCACGCCGCAAGCCTACCAAGCCCGCCGTTGCCAAGCGCCGCGTCCTCTATTTCCTCAAAAACGCTTATAGCTATGCCCTTCTTTGCAAGAATATCCGCCGTTTCCTCCAAAACGCCCAGCTCCAATAAATTATTGTAAAAGCTGCGCCCGATTAAAAACTCCATCGAAAGGTAATAAGCATTCCTCGCGGCGGGCTTTTCAGCCTCCGCCATACCGCAGCGCATTGCAAGCGCCGAAATTTCGTTATATAAGCAAATTACGTCCCTATTTTCCAAATCAAGCCCGTTAAGGCCCGCAATAAATTTTTCCTTGTCCATAAGCATTTAAATAATTTTAATATCTCTTTCGGTTTCCACAACCCCTGTTTTCTCAAAATCGGGCGCAAGATAAATATCCCCGCAATACTCCCTATCTGCCGCAACGTAAATATCCCGTCCGCCCACACTGCACCTCAAAAATTTCTCCGCGCCGTAGCATACAAGTCCTTCAACCTTCGCCGCGATTCCGCTTTCCGCCACGGCAAGGTCGTACACTCCGCACACCAGCTTAAATTTGGCGGTTAACGGCTTTTTAATGCCCAAAGCGGCAAAAATCTTCTGCACAGCCGTATCCGAAGCCTCAAAAAACGCACCCTCCGCCTCGAACCCGAACCTTACAGCCCTTTTACGCTTAATCCTGCCGTTGACCTCCTCGGTCACAACCGTCTTGCGCTTTACAAATCGGCAGTCTATTTCGTTTTCTGCGGGCATAGGCGCAACAACGCACTCACCGTCCGCCGTAAGCGTAATTTTTTTAAGGTCTATGCCAAAGCTTACCTCTTTTCCCGCCGCAGCGTCAAGGTTAACCGCATATAACCGCGTTCCGCCGATATTCAAAGCAACCAGCTTAACGCCGTTTATCTCCTCGCAATCGTCCGCCTTCGCCTTCAATTCCCCCGCGGGCGTTATCGCGTCGGCGGGCAACAGCAATTGATATTTGCCGTCCGCACATCTGCACGCCTCTGGCAAAGCAAGCTCCGCGCCCGCAAATTCAAGCCTTCCCCCCTTCACCTCGCAGTCAAGGTAGTTGTATTCGGGAATGCGCGGCAGCACCGACATCTCCGTGTCCTTGTCAAAAAGGTGCAGTCTTTCAAGCCTCAGCGCAACGTCAAGCACGTCGCCCGCCTTAATATCCCTGCCGCTCACGTCCTTAAATACAATACTCGCAGCTCCCTCGGCATACCCGCCCTCGGGCTTAATAGTGCCGTAAACAAGCGTCTCGTTGCCAAGCTCCTCCTTATGAGAAACCGCAACCTTAATAACCGCCCTGCCGTCCGCCTCCGCAATAGTAATATCCTCCGCTCGCAAGCCTATATAAACGGGTGTTTTCCCGTCCAGATACTTCGGCTGCGCCTTGTACAGTGCCGAATATGGCACGGTTATGCGCACCCCGCAGTCGGCAAAGCTCATATTTACGTCGTCGCCCTCTCTTTTCAGCGTTCCCTCAAAAAAGTTCATCTGCGGCGTGCCTATAAAGCTCGCCACAAACCTGTTTTCGGGATAGTTGTAAAGATTTTTAGGCGTGTCTATCTGCTGAACAAAGCCGTTCTTCATTACGACAATGCGCGTGCCCATTGTCATTGCCTCAATCTGGTCATGCGTGACGTAAATAAACGTTGTCTGCAATCTGTTGTGCAGCTTGGAAATTTCCGCCCTCATCTGCGTGCGTAATTTAGCGTCGAGGTTGGAAAGCGGCTCGTCCAGAAGCATAACCTTCGGCTCGCGCACAATCGCTCTGCCCAACGCCACGCGCTGGCGCTGTCCGCCGGACATTTCCTTCGGCTTTTTGTTCAGATATTCTGTAATTCCGAGTATATCCGCCGCCTCTACAACCCTTTTATGAATTTCCTCTCTGGGCAGCTTTTTCAGCCTCAGCCCAAAGGCAATATTGTCGTAAACGGTCATATGCGGATACAGCGCGTAGTTCTGGAATACCATCGCAATATCCCTGTCCTTCGGCTCCACGTCGTTCACAATCAAATCGCCTATTTTCAGCTCCCCCGCAGAAACGTCCTCCAACCCCGCAATCATTCGCAGCGTCGTCGATTTTCCGCAGCCCGAAGGACCTACGAATACGATAAATTCCTTGTCCTCTATGTGCATATTAAAGTCGTTTACCGCCTTCGTGCCGTTGGGATAAACCTTGTATATGTGTTTTAAACTTACCTCTGCCATATAAATATCCTTTTTATCAGCCCTTTACTGAGCCGCCCGTAATACCCTCTACATAGTATCTTTGCAGCCATATAAACAACGCCGTTATGGGAATGGAAACCACCACCGCGGCTGCGCAGAACACCGTAAAGTATTCGCTTGCCATAGTGGAATTGTCCAGCCACGACTTCATGCCCACCGCAACGGTAAACTTGTCGGGGTCGCCAAGCATTATGAACGAAGAGAACATATACTCGCCCCACGGCGCAATAAAGGCAGTAAGAATGGTGTAAATTATAATCGGCTTTGCAAGCGGCAGAATTATCTTCACAAAAATAGTGTGCCTGCTTGCTCCGTCTATCCTCGCCGCCTCGTCAAGCGATTTGGGTATGGTGTCGAAAAACCCCTTGCAGATATAGTACTGCATTGCAGAGCTCGCCGTATAAACAAGCATAAGCCCCAATAAATTCTGCGTCAGATTAATTTCCTTCAAAACAAAGTACACTGCCGTCATCGAAAGGAAGCCGGGGAACATTCCGAGTATCAGCATCAGGTTCATAAGCGGCTTGCGCATTTTAAAGCGCAGTCTTGACAGCGCGTAGCTTGTCATAAGCACAATAACCGTCTGAAAAACCGTAACCACTACCGAAACAAGCATAGTATTGCCGTACCACGTCAAAAATTTTGTTTCGGTAAACAGCTTTATATAGTTATCGAACGACCACTGCTTGGGGAACAGATAGTCCGCCGACATACCTACATGCTCTCCGCGGAAGGACAGAATAATCAGCATAAAAAACGGAACAAGCCATATAAGCGAAATTATAATAAGCACCGCATATATCAGCGCAAGCGAGGTCTTTTCCCAAAGCTTCTTGCTCCTGTACCTCTTGTTTTCCATTACATGAATTCCTCCTCGTTTTTAACTGATTTGGAACGGTTGTAAAGTATAAGCGAAAGCACCGCCACAATCACAAACGTGAATATACCTATAACCGAGGCAATGCCGTACTGACTTTCGCTTACGGTCAGCTTATACAGCCATGTAATAAGCAGGTCGGTTCTGCCCGCGTACTGCATATCCAGCGACGACGGGTCGCCGCCCGTCAGCAAAAATATCACGTTGAAGTTATTTAAGTTGCCTATAAACTGTGTGATAAGATAGGGCGTAGTAACGTGCAGCATATACGGCAGGGTTATCTTCATATACGCCCGCACGGGTCCCGCGCCGTCAATGCGCGCAGACTCGTACAAATCCTCGGGGATATTCATAAGTATACCCGTGCATATCAGCATCGAATAAGGTATACCTATCCATATATTGACTATGATAATCGTCACCCTCGCAACCGTGCCGTCCGTCAGAAAGGGAATAGCCTTGTCAATAACCCCCCATTTAATCAAAAGATTGTTTATAAGCCCTTGGTCTGCAAGCAATTGCGACATAAACATCAGCGAAACAAACTGCGGCACGGCAATGGTGATAACCAAAATCGTACGCCAAAGCTTTTTGCATTTAACGCCCTTTTTGTTTATCATAATCGCTACAATCATACCGAGTATATAGTTGGTGAAGGTCGCAAAAAACGCCCACACTATCGTCCACAGCAGCACCTCGCCGAAGGTGTACGCAAACACCTTGCTGTTTGCCGAAATTCCTCCGCCGAGCAGCGTCACAAAATTATCCACGCCAACCCAGCCGAACAGCTCCTGCGGGGGCATATGCGCCTTGTCGTAATTGGTGAACGCTATGAACACCATAAAGAAGATAGGCAGAATTGTGAACACCACAAGCCCGAGCATCGGTATCGACAACAGCGATTTATGATAGTTTTCGTTCGCGTAAGAGCGCAAATCGTCCTTCGTCGTAGGCAGTGCAACGTGCGCTTCGGTAAACTGCTGTGAAAGCAGATTTGCCTTCACGTTCTGATACCACATATACACAAAGCCCGCCATAATGAATATTGTCAAAAGCGAATACAAAAGTATCAGCAGACTGTTGTCGTAAAATTTATAGGTGAACGCTCCAAGCGCGTCGTCCCATTCCTCAACGCACGCAACCTCGCCAAGACTGCCAAGCTTTGCAAGGTACTTCCAGCCGAAGAAAACCATATACAGAATGAACAGCGCCTCGAACACAAGGTATAAAATCCCGCGCAGGTACTGCCTTCTTGCAATCAACCCAAAGCCCATCACCGCAAACGAGGTGCGCGTTTTCCAGTCGCCGTCCTTCGCCGCTCTGCCGATATTCAAAAAAATTCCCGCAAAGGCAAGCCAAAGCTTGTAAAGCCTTTTCGGTATCGCCTTAAAGAACGCCGCAAAGCTTAAAGGCAGCCGTTTGAAAAACGCCTTAAAGTTAAACCAAAGCCTTTGCGGCGGCGACATTTTAAGATATTCCAAATCCACCATAACTTACCTTGAAATTACGAAGCGCTTACAGTGCCCTTAATCTGCGCAACCATCTTTTTAAGCTGCGCGGCATAAGTAATTCTGCCGTCCGAGCCCGTTTCGTCCACCAAATCGTCGATTATATTCAGTCCGTAGTTCTTCAACGGCTCCCAGAAGTTAGAGGGCACCGCCGTCTGCTCCACCGCAAATACATTCTGCGCGTTCAGCGCCTTAAAGGTCGCGTCGTTCTTAATAACGTCAGTATCCGCTGCATTCTTGTTGGTAGGCCCTATCAGATGCTTGTCAAAGCGGATTTTCTGCATAGCCTCGCCCGATAAAAACGCGGCAAGCCTGTGCGCCTCGCCAAGCTTATCGCCCGCGTGCGGGTTTACGCCCAACAGCTTATAGCCCTTAAAGGAGTAAAGCTGTTTCGTTTCGCCGTCCACGGTAACGGTAGGCAGCTTGCAAACGCCGAAGTTTTCGCCAAGCGCCTGCTTAATGCTCTTCGCGTTCCATGTGCCGGAAACAGCCACCGCCATGCTCTTTGTGGTAAAGCCTGTAATAATCTTGCCGTTATCGGTCTGCTTGCCCGCAAACGCCTTGCTCGAGGTCAGCTTTTTAATCGCCTTCGAGGCCTTAACGCCGTTCTCGTTATCGAAGTCTATTTCGATATTCGTTTCAACATACTTGTCGTTGTATTCAACGCTGTAGCTTCCGCCGAAGGTGAAAAACCAGCCCGCCGTATACCAGGGCACGTCAAGCGCCCAGCCTATTTTTTTGTTCGCGCTCTCGCACGCGGCAATTATCTGTTCAAGCGAGCCCGCCTGCTCGTCGGATACAACCGACTTGTCGTAATACATAAAATATCCGTTGTCGGAAGCGTAAGGATACCCGTAAACCTTCTCCTCCTCGGTTCCCCATTTAACCGAGCCGGACTTAACCGACTCCTCGCTGTTGTCCGCCTTAACGCCGTCAAGATAGCTTCCGCCAACCCTCGCAAGCGCGCCAACGCGCAACAGCGGATAAAGCTGGTCGTTGGAATAGCAGTACACGTCCGCCGCCGCAGTCGGGTCCTTGCCGACGTTGCTGAACGCCATATCCTCCTCGCCGATACCTATTTTAATGTTGTACTTTTTGTCGGGGTTAGCCTTTTTAAACTCCTCCGCCATCTGCGTAAAGGTCTCCTGCTGAGCGGCGGAAGCCCAAACCGTAAGCTCGATTCCGCTGTCCTTTGTGCAGGCAGCCATGCCCGTAACCGCGCTTGCCGCAAGCGCCC
>WSNM01000025.1:11320-13006 GCA_013316055.1 Clostridia bacterium
TTCAGCGCAAATACGATATTTCCGTCAACGCCTAATTTTTTTGCCGCGCCCGTCATATTGAAGTACGCCGTAACGCTTCCGCCGTCCGTCTGCCTCACCATTTTCAGCAGTCCTTTTTCCGTCGTAACCGCCGCCCGCGCTCCCTTAAAGCGGCATCTGCCCCTTATCTCGATAACCGCCCTGAATTTTTCCGCATACTCCTCGGTCCGGTTGCGGAATTCCCAATCAAACGGCTGTCTGCAATCGGGGTCGCCGCCCCCGTCAAGCGGTATCTCCGTGCCGTAAAACACGCACGGCATATTCGGGAACATCACCGCCGCGCACAGCGCGCACAGCAGTCTGTCCTTGTTTCCGCCCGCAAGCCGCAAAAACCTCGGCGTGTCGTGGTTATCGAGAAAGCTCAGACTGTTCGCATTCGCATTCTCGGTATTCGCCATCAAAATCGCGTTCATGCGGTCCGCCGCAGTCCGCGCGTTCACCGTACCCCGCGCAAAGTAATCTACAAGCAGCTTTTGCAGCTTGTAATTCATCACCCCGTCCAGCTGGTCGCCCCTCAGCCAGTGCTCGTTGTCGTGCCAAATCTCGCCCAGAATAAGCGCCTCGGGATATTTCTCCTTAACCTCGCGCCTCAGCTGCCGCCACATCTCGTGTGAAATCTCGTCCGCAACGTCCAGCCGCAGTCCGTCAAACCCGATTTTTAAATATTCCAGCGCAATGTCCGTCAAATACCGCCTCACCGCGGCGTTGCCCGTATTCCACTTCGGCATATATGTGCAGTCCGCAAAGCATGCATAATTGCATTTCTCCGCAGACGGCCTCTCGCCGTCTATCAAAAACCAGTCGTAATACTTAGAATGCCTTCCCTTTTCTTCAACGTCCTTAAAAAATTCGTGACTGCAATCGCAATGGTTGAAAACGCAGTCCACAATAACCCTTACGCCGTGTCCGTGCGCAGCCTTCAAAAGCTTTGCAAGCTTTTCGCCGTCCCCGAACTGCGGGTCAACCGTAAGATAGTCCCTCACGTTGTACTTATGGTTGGACGCAGAAAGAAAAATCGGCGTCAAATACAGCGCGTTAAAGCCCGAATTTTTCAAATACGGAATTTTTTGCGCAATTCCGTCCAAATCCCCGCCCGTAAACGAATATCTGTCAATTTTCCCGTCCCATGCAGTGTTTATATACGCGTCGTCCTTTTCAAAGTCCCCGCGCGCGAATCTGTCCACAAAAATCTGATAGAACACCGCGCCGTCCGCCCATTCCACAGCCTGCGGAACGTCGCACATATTGATAAATGGGAACTGAAAAAACGTATAATACGCAAGGTCGAAGCGGTATTCCTCCGCAAGCCCGTCCTCTGAAAAGTAATAGACCTTACCCTTCTGCACAAGTCTGAAAATATACGCAAACCTCGCGTCAGGCAAGGTTATTTCCGCGCGGTAATAGGCATATAGCCCGTCCGTTGCGCACCGCTCCATCGCCTTTGCTTGCCGCCGCTTTGTAAAGTCGTATTTGTTGTTGTAAAGTATTTCCACTTCGTCAAAGCGGTCGCCCCTTGCAGTCCTCAGCACCACCGCAAGCGTATCCGCCGCCACAGCGTAGGCATAACAGCTCTCGGGTCTGTGGAATATCGCGTATCTGTTCATATCGCCCTACTTAACCCGCACCGTATGCACGGTGCCCTGCACA
>WSNM01000025.1:13016-14687 GCA_013316055.1 Clostridia bacterium
CGTTGCCTTGTTAAAGCAGTCGAGTATCGCGTCCAGCCTCGACTGCGTGTTTGCGGGCACGTACAGCAGCTCCGCCTCGCCCAAGCCGTAAACCGCCTTCAAGGAGGAATGCACCGTCACGATATTCCCCTTCGGCAGTCCGCTCAAATCGTTGCCGTCCACAAAAACAATGTTGTTCGACAGCTCTTTAATCTCATTTTTAAGCGTGGCGTTGTACATATCCACAAGCACAAGGGTAAAATTATCCTTGCCGAACCTCTTTTCCCCCTCGCCAAGAACGTAGCCGAAGTCCTGATAAATCTGAAAGAACAGCTCGTCGTTTATTTTTGCGTCCACCGAAATAAGCGGCACAAAATTTTCCTGTGCAAATCGGCGGAACTTCTCTTCCTCCATGCCCACGCATAAAATTGCGTCCGCCATATCCGCACGTGTGTTTTCGGAGGAGGTCTGAATAATAGGGCTGTAGCCAAGCCTTTCGAAGGTCTTGCAAAAAAGTCTTAAAAAATCGTAGCTTTCCGCCTTTTGCAGTATAGAGCTATGCTTTTCCGTCAAAATAATAACGTTTCTGCTCTTGCTCAGTGCAAACGACTGCGCCAGCCGCGAGGGCTGATAATTGTACAGATTGACTATCTGCAAAACCTTGCGTTTTGTGTCGGGAGTATATCTGTCCTCGTGTATTCCGTTGACTATATAAGAAACCGTCGCAACGGACACCTCCGCAAGCCTCGCCACGTCCTTTATCGTAATTCTTTCCATGTGCAAAATTAATCCGTAAAAGGTCAAACAAGCTTCGGCGCGCCCCGCCTTGCGCTAACCCGCGCAAGGCGGGGCGTCCTCCGCCGCAAAATTTCATTTAATCCATAGGCTCAAGATAAACGGCCATATTCGCGCCAGAGGACATAAATTTGATATAAATTCTGAAATGCCTCTTCTTCTGCGACTTCCTGTAAGTCAGGCTCGGCACGCCCGCCAGCGAGGAGGTCAGATACGTTGCCGTAACGTTACTGCCGTTGCCGCTGCTTTCAAGCGTAATTTTCCGCCCGCTCACGTCAAGCGGAGCCGCCTGCACCTCGTCGCTGCCGCCGAGTCCCGCCGAATACACGGTAATCACGTCGCCGGGGCAAAGCTCGAACCAGCCGTTATAAAGCTGAACGGGTCTGTCATAGCCCAGCGTGTCCGCATTGCCCACGTCCGTGCCGCTTACGCGCAGCATAAGGGTTTCCTCCTCGTTCGTCGCCGCCCGCTTTACAGACATATAGTACTTGGGCAAAACGGTCGTATCGCCGTCGGGCAGAACGGGGTCTCTGCGCTGCGACAGGTCCGCGCGCCAGTCCGCGTATAAATAGGTCGCCTCGGTTGCCGCGGGCACCTTGTCAAAGTAGGTTACGGTGGCGTCTACAATCGTCCACCAGCCGTTGAATTTATAGGGCGCGCCGTCCTTGTCAACCCTTTCGCTCGTCGGCACGGGCAACGCCTCTCCCTCCGCAAGCGTGCATATATACGCGTTATCGGTATAAATTTCCCCGCACTGCTCGGGCGTCAGCTTCTCCGCGCCCGCCGCTATAACGTTCTCCGTTTTTGCGCCGTCCACGGTATAGGTGCCGGGCACCAGATAAACGTTGCCCGCCTCCCGCACTTCTTCCGTCTGCAACGGCACTTGCGGCCCGTTTG
>WSNM01000026.1 GCA_013316055.1 Clostridia bacterium
GCAAGCGCCATCGGTATATAATGTCACTCTTTTCATTTGTCCGACAGCTCTTTTGCGCGGCTTGCGCACGCTTCTACAGTATCGCAGACAATTTGCCTCAGTCCGCGCTCTTCAAGCGTTTTTACCGCCTCAATACCCGTGCCGCCTCTGCATGCAAGCGAAAGCAGCTCGCTTACGGTATTTTCCTCGCGCTGAACCATTTCCGCACTGCCCAAAACGGTCTGCACTGCAAGAATTTTAGCCTCGCTGCGGGGAAGTCCCTGCCTCACGCCCGCCTCAATAAGACTGTCAATAAACATAATTACGCTTGCGGGGCCGTTTACACTTAAAGCCGTCACCGCGTCTACTTTGCTTTCGTCTACGCTGACTATTGTGCCAAGCTGAGCAAAAAGGCTGTAAATAAAGTCGGTATCGTCGTTGGATTTATTAAAATCGGTCATATCAAGACCGATTGCGCCGCTACCTATTGTGCAAGGCAAATTCAGCGCGCAACGCGCAACCTTTATAAGCCCGACACCAAGCGCGTTTTTAATTGTATTTTTCTTCACACCGAGCATAACGGAAATAACCTTGTCGGGACGGTAGCCATACAAGCTGTCGACAACGCCCGCAAAATCGCTCGGCTTTACCGCCAAAAGTAAAAACTCGCTGTTTTCGGCAACAAATTTATTATCGGAAGTAACGTGAACGCCAAGCTCGTCCGCCTTATCAAGGTTTTCTTCGGCAATATCGCTGACGATTATTTTTTTGCCGCGCAGAAAATCGGAAAGCACTGCGCCCTTCAAAATCGTTTCGCCAATGAATCCGCAGCCTATTACGCCGAGCTTATATTGTTTTTTCATAAATATCTCCAAAAACAGTTGACTAAAAATCCGCGTTATTATATAATCAATCTCGCTTTAGGGGTGTAGCTCAACGGTAGAGTCGCGGTCTCCAAAACCGTCGGTTGCATGTTCGAATCGTGTCGCCCCTGCCAAGCCGTTATGCAAATTCAATGCATAGCGGTTTTATTTTACTTTTTTTACATCATTATGTCACACATAATACTACGCAAATTATATTTTTACGTCGCCCTTTTGTCCTAAAACGGCGGAATTTTCCGTAAGAATCGGTTTTACCTCGTTTTCGATAAATTCCACCACCTGAGAGGGCGCTCTGCCGATAAACTTGCTTGCATCGAGTATTTCGTCAAGCTTTCCGTGCACGGCGGCAAATGCCTTATCGCCCTTAATCAATTCAATGAGGTTATTTTCAAGCCCGCGCTCCTTGACGTTTTTGCCCGCCTCCATAGACAGAACCCTTATTTTTTCGTGCAATTGCTGGCGGCTGCCGCCTGCCTTAACACATTCCATTATTATGTTTTCGGTTGCCATAAACGGAAGTTCAGCCGCAATGTGGCGAGCGATTATCTTATCGTATACAACGAGATTTTCCGAAACATTCATATAAATATTCAGAATTCCGTCCAAAGCAAGGAATGCCTGCGCGTTTACAATTCTTCTGTTTGCGGAATCGTCAAGCGTTCTTTCAAACCACTGCGTACCCGCGGTTATAGCGGAATTCATAGGTAATGAAACGACAAATCTTGCAAGCGAGCCCATTCTTTCACTGCGCATGGGGTTGCGCTTGTACGCCATTGCGGAGGAGCCTATCTGTGATTTTTCAAATGGCTCCTCTATCTCCTTCATATTCTGCAAAATGCGAATATCATTGGAAAATTTGTAAGCGCTTTGAGCAATCTGCGAAAGCACGCACAAAACGTTGTAATCGAATTTTCTGGGATAGGTCTGACCCGTAACCCCGTACACCTTGTCATAGCCAAGCTTTGCTACTACCTTTTTTTCAAGCTGTTTAACCTTGTCCTCATCACCGCAGAAAAGCTCCATAAAGCTTGCCTGCGTGCCCGTTGTTCCCTTTACGCCGCGCAGCTTGAAGGATTTTTGCAGATTGACAAGATTATTATAGTCCATTGTCAAATCCTGCAGCCACAGCGTTGCGCGCTTGCCGACCGTGGTAAGCTGTGCAGGCTGTAAGTGCGTAAACCCGAGCGTGGGCAAATCTTTATATTTAAGCGCAAATTTCGCAAGCTTGTCCATTACGTTTACAAGCTTCGTCTTTATAATTTCAAGCGCGTCCCAAATAATTATCAGCTCCGAATTGCAGTCGACAAAGCAGCTTGTCGCGCCGAGGTGAATTATAGGCTCTGCCGAAGCAGCCTGCGCGCCGAAAGCCTTGACGTGCGCCATAACGTCATGACGAACTTCCTTTTCGTATTTTTCCGCAAGCTCGAAGTTAATTTGCTCGGCATATTTCTTCATTTCGTCAAGCTGAGCCTTGGTTATATTAAGCCCAAGCTCCATTTCGCTCTCTGCCAAAGCAATCCAAAGCTTTCTCCAAAGCTTAAAGCGCTTGTCGTCGGAAAAGTTTTCCGACATTGCTTTGCTTGCATAGCGGGTAATCAAAGGGTTCTGATAGACGGAATTATCCATAATTTACTCCGAAATAATTAAAATTTTACGGGCGCGGGATATTCTGCGCCAAAGGTTTCAACCGTTACCTTCTTCATTGTCTGCGGAATTTGCGGCTTATCGTTCCAGTCAGTTTTTACCGAAGCGATTTCGTCCACAACCTCTATCCCCTCAATAACCTTGCCGAAAGCCGCATACTGCCCGTCGAGGTGAGAGGAATTCCGGTGCATAATAAAAAACTGCGAGCCCGCCGAATTAGGGTGCATTGCGCGCGCCATGGAAAGCACGCCGCGGGTATGCTTTAAATCGTTATTTTTAAAGCCGTTCATTGCAAACTCGCCTTTAATTGTATAGCCGGGGCCGCCCGTGCCCACGCCTGCGGGGTCGCCGCCCTGAATCATAAAGCCCGAAATAACGCGGTGAAAGATAACTCCGTCATAAAAGCCGCTTTTTACAAGTGATATAAAATTATTGACGGTGTTAGGCGCTTTTTCGGGATAAAGCTCCGCCTTAATAAGCTTTCCGTTTTCCATTTCTATAGTAACTACAGGATTTTGCATAAAATTCTCCTTATTTCTATCTATTGTTTAGTTAAACTATTTCAACTCGTCGTATTTTTCTATTGCTACGCCCGCCTCTTTGAACAGTTGCATAGAAAAATCGTCGGGATAGCCCTCTTTATAAACAATTCTCGAAATGCCGGAATTAATTATAATTTTTGCGCAGATAACGCACGGCTGGTGCGTGCAGTAAAGCGTGCAGCCCTCAACGCTGCACCCCACGCGTGCCGCCTGAATAATCGCGTTCTGCTCTGCATGCACGGCATAGCACAGCTCGTGCATAGTTCCGCTTGCTATATTTCTTTTTTTACGCAGACACTCTTTTTTATCTACGCAGCTTTCAATGCCCTGCGGAGCGCCGTTATAGCCCGTTGCAATAATTCTTTTATTCCTTACAATCACGGCGCCGACGTGCCGGTTTTCCTGATAACAGCTTGACCACGAGCCTATAAGCTCGGTCATTTCCATAAATCTTTTGTCCCACTTATCCATAATTGAAACCGTTTTTTACTTTTATAAAATAATCTTACCACATTATTGAAAAAAAAGCAATTTTTTACTTTAATGTGTTTAACTTTATTTTGTCAAGTTTATAAATTATGTGTAGCTTAACGGACGGCGCAAAATGTCCGCAAATTCAAAAATTCGGAGGATAAATATAATGACGATAAAACCCTTATTCGACAAGGTTGTCGTGGAAGGACTTAAAGCCGAAGAAAAGACCAAATCTGGACTTTATTTAACTGCCGCATCGCAAGAAAAACCCGCAACCTGCGTGGTTGTAGCGGTCGGCCCCGGCGGAATTATCGACGGCAAGGAAGTTAAAATGCAGGTTAAGGTCGGCGATAAGGTTCTGCTTTCTAAATACAGCGGCACCGAGGTTAAAATCGACGATAAGGAATACACGATAATCCGTCAGAGCGATATTCTGGCGATTGTCGAATAATTTAAGGAGATTAATAATTATGGCTAAACAGATTAAATACGGCGATGAAGCAAGAAAACTGCTTGAAACAGGCGTAAACGTTGTTGCCGATACGGTTAAAATTACTCTCGGCCCCAAGGGCAGAAACGTAGTTCTCGACAAAAAATACGGCGCACCCCTTATAACCAACGACGGCGTGACAATCGCAAAGGAAATCGAGCTTGAGGACCCGTTTGAAAATATGGGCGCACAGCTCGTCAAAGAGGTTTCCACAAAAACCAACGACGTTGCGGGCGACGGAACTACTACCGCCGTTGTTTTGGCTCAGGCAATCGTCAAGGAAGGACTTAAAAATCTTGCGGCGGGCGCAAACCCTATGATTTTAAAGCGCGGTATTGCACGCGCCGTTGAAACGTCAGTCGCTAAAATTCAGGCTATTTCCAAGCCCGTTGAAAACAAGCTTGCAATTCAGCAGGTTGCCTCCATTTCCGCAGGCGACGAAACAATCGGCGCGCTTATAGCAAACGCTATGGAAATTGTCGGCAAAGACGGAGTTATCACCGTTGAAGAAGGCAAAACAATGGCAACCGAGCTGACAACCGTTGAGGGTATGCAGTTTGACCGTGGCTACGCTTCCGCTTATATGGTAACCAATACCGAAAAAATGGAAGCCGTTTTAGATAACCCCTACATTCTTATCACCGACAAAAAGATTTCTTCCTTGCAGGAAATTCTGCCCGTAATCGAGCCTATCGCACAGCAGGGCGCAAGACTTTTGATTATAGCGGAGGACGTTGAAGGCGACGCGCTTGCCGCGCTTATCGTCAATAAGCTTAAAGGTGTATTGAATTGCGTTGCGGTTAAAGCCCCCGGCTTCGGCGACAGAAGAAAGGCTATGCTTGAAGATATAGCAATTCTTACCGGCGGCACTGTTATTTCCTCCGATTTGGGCTATGAATTCAAGGACGTTACTACCGATATGCTCGGCAGAGCGGCACAGGTCAAGGTTGATAAGGACAACACCACCATTATTGACGGCGCGGGCGCGGCAGACAGCATTAAGGCGCGCGTTGCTTCAATTAAGGCGCAGATTGCAGAAACAACCTCCGATTACGACAGAGAAAAATTGCAGGAAAGGCTTGCAAAGCTTGCGGGCGGAGTTGCGGTTATCAACGTAGGCGCGGCTACCGAAATTGAAATGAAGGAAAAGAAGCTGCGCATAGAGGACGCTTTGGCGGCTACCCGCGCGGCTGTTGAGGAGGGAATTGTCCCCGGCGGCGGCGTTGCACTCCTTTCCACCATTCCCGAGCTGAAAGCGCTTGTGGCCAAGCTACACGGAGATGAAAAGACGGGCGCGGCAATTGTTATGCGTGCTATTGAGGAGCCCGTCCGCCAGATTGCAAAGAACGCGGGCTTTGACGGCTCCGTGGTAGTAAACAACATTTTAAAGACCAAAAAGCCTAATTACGGCTTTGACGCGCTGAAAAATCAGTACACCGATATGGTTGCAAGCGGAATTATCGACCCGACCAAGGTTTCGCGCTCGGTATTGCAGAATGCGGCTTCCGTTGCGGCAACGTTGCTTACAACCGAAAGCATTGTAACAGATATTCCCACCCCTCCCGCTCCCGCACCCATGGGCGGCAATCCCGATATGGGCGGAATGTATTAATAAAAAAAAGCACTTTAAAAGCGGCTCCGCATTTGAATGCGGAGCCGCTTATTTTTATTCTTTTATTAGCGAATACATTCTCATATCCTCGATAATTCCGTTTTTTACGGCGTTTGCCCTCAACGTACCTTCGTATGTAAAGCCCGCTTTTTCAAGAACCTTGCACGAGGCGGTGTTGCGCGCGAACGGTTCGGCGTAAATTCTGATAATGTCGGTATTTTCAAAAACATAGCTGCAAATTTGCTTTACCGCCGCGGTGGTTATCCCTTTACCCCAGAACGGCTGACCTATGTAATAGCCTAATTCCGCAGTTTTGTAATGAATATTCGGCTGTCTTGTCGCCCCGATACTGCCGACAACTTCGCCGTTATAAGTTATTGCAAAATTAAACTGTTCGTTTTTATCTGCATTGAGGCACAAATTTATAAAATACAGCGCGTCTTTTTCAGTGTACGGAAAGGGCAATCCGTCACGCAGATTATTCATAATGACTTTATTGTTAAGTGTATAAGCCAGCGATTTTGCATCGTCGGTTTGCCATTCTCTTATAGTAATCATAAGTCTTCATTATCCATTTTTAGGCTATTTTTTGTATCCTCGTCTTTTGAAAATATAAGCGCAATTTCAAGTGCAATTATTACTGCAAGAAAAACTAAAAATGCATATGCAGCTTCCTGTAAATAACCGTAAATACCTATTAACGCTGCAAAATTTATAATACCTGCAACCATGCTGTGAAAATATCCGTAACGCGCTATGCGCCACGTTAAATTTCTGTACCTGCCGTCTATAACCGAATACACACCGAATACAAGATTCCAAAGCAATGCAACAAGTCCAAGCACCCCAAAAAGCACAAACCGCCATAGCGACTTACTAACGTATAACTGAAAACCATAAATTACATACATTGAAGGCTCGGCGTAAACGAATTCAAACATTAGAGGAAAAAGCGTCAATAAAGACAGCATTGCAACAATAAAGCTTAAAACTCTTATCTTTTTATCTTTAATTTTTTCTTTCATACTAACCTCCCTACTAATTTTATAGCTTGTTTAAAATTTTGTCAAGAGCATATTTTCCGTGTTCATAAGTCAAACCACCCTGAAAATATGCGATGTACGGCGGTTTTACAGGCCCGTCGGCAGACAATTCTATACTTGCGCCCGAAACAAACGTGCCCGCCGCCATTATAATTTTATCGTCGTAACCAGGCATATCCCACGGCTCGCACGTGACGTAACCGTCCACAGGCGAAGCGTACTGCACTTCACGGATAAAATTGACCATTTTTTCCGCGCTGTCAAACTGAATTGCGCGGGTTATGTCGTGCGGAACTTTATCAAGCGAGGGATAATTTTTATAGCCCAACTCACCCATAGCCTGCCCTATCAGAAGGCTTGTTTTAACAGCCTGCGCAACAACGTGCGGAGCCATATAAAGTCCCTGATAAAAATAACGGTATCCACCCTCGTAAGAGCCGACCTCAAGCCCGATTGACGGTGCGGTAAGCCGTTTGCCGATTAAATCGATATAATTTTGTTTACCGCAAATATAACCGCCCGTCGGAGCAAGCCCGCCGCCCGCGTTTTTTATAAGCGAGCCGACGATAATATCCGCGCCAAGTTCGGTCGGCTCGGTTTTTTCTACAAATTCACCGTAGCAATTATCAACAAAAATACAACCGCCAAAGCCAAGTGAACGCACAAATTTGCAAATTTCACCTATTTCCCCGCACGAAAATGCGTCCCGAAGCTCGTACCCGCGCGAACGCTGAATATAAACGACCTTAACGCTGCCGTTAAATTTGGATTTAATTGCATTTTTATCAAGCTTCCCCTCAGCAGTAAGTCCACAATAATCGAATTTAACGCCGAAATCCTTAAGCGAACCGTTATTTTCACCGAAAATTACGCCGCGAATAGTGTCATAAGGCATTCCGCTGATACATAAAAGCGTATCATTTGGCCGAAGCAGTCCGAAAAGCGCGACCGTAAGCGCATGCGTGCCCGATAAAAGATGCGGAGATGCTATACCCGCCTCTGCTCCGAAAGCCCTTGCGTAAAGCTTGCCCAAGGTATCGCGCCCCTCGTCGTCATAGCCGTAGCCCGTTGTTCCGTTGAAATGGCGCAAGGCTACATTATACTCATTAAACGCTTCTAAAACCTTCGACTGGTTAAAATACGATATCTCTTCCGCAAGCTTAAACCTTTCCTCAAGCTTTTTTTCACAATTTTCTATAAATTTTTTATTGTTCATTCAACAGCTCCGTAATGTATTCCGCCGTGGCTTGCTCCGGCTCCAGCCAGACGATATTCGGCAGTTTTTTAAAGAAAACCATCTGTCTTTTTGCATAATGACGCGTATTTCGCTTAATTATGTCACACATAGTACTACGCAAATCACCATTTTTAAGCCCCAGAACCACTTCTTTATAGCCGATTGCCTGCATGCACTGATATTTCTCGTCTATTCCGCGCGACAGCAAGCCTTGCACTTCTTCAACAAGTCCGCCCTCAAACATTTTATCAACGCGCATATTAATTCTTTCGTAAAGCTTTTCACGGTCGTGATTTATCGCGACTGCAAGATAATCGAATGCAGAAACCATATTATCGTGCTGTTCGGATTTTCTTTTTCCGCTCAGCTCGTAAATTTCCAGCGCGCGTATAACCCTTTTAACGTCGTTTACGTGCAGTTTTTCCGCAGTTTCGGGGTCAACCTCTTTCAGCCTTTCAAAAAGCGCTTCCTTACCGTTTTGGTCTAAAAATTCGGCATACCTGCGCCTTACCTCCTCGCTTCCCTCGATATTTCCGTAAGAAAAATCAAACAAAAGCGAATTAATATAAAAACCGGTGCCGCCGCAGATTACGGGAATTTTGTTTTCACTCAGCAATTTCTTCATAATCGGCAACGCCGTTTCACGGTAGTGGCCTACGTTAAAGCTTTCCGTCGGCTCGACAATGTCAATCATATGATGCTTGACCCCGCACATTTCCTCGGCGGTTGGTTTTGCCGTTCCAACGTTCAAGCCCTTATAAATAAGCTGGGAATCTGCGGAAATAACTTCGGTATTCAGCTTTTTTGCGCATTCCACGGCAAGCGAGGTTTTGCCTGACGCCGTTGCGCCGCAAATTACGAGAACCTTATTCAAAATTACACTATCCTTTTGAACATTTTCTCTATATCGCGCTTAGAAAGCGTGACGCAAATCGGTCTGCCGTGCGGACATTTCAGTCCCGTATCACCGTCAAGCATTTTGAAAAGTGCCTCAATTTCGCTTTCAGTCAGCTGCATTCCGCCCTTTATCGCATGCTTGCACGCCGTCATTGCGATTTTTTCCTTTAAAATATCTTCAAGCTTAATTTCTTTAAGTCCGTCGATATTTTCCAGAATTTCGGCAAAGAAATTTTTTATATCAATCTCCTGCAAATCCACGGGCACCTCGTCTATTCTGAACGCACCCGTGCCGAATGGAGAAATTCCAAAGCCCATGCTACGTAAAAGCGGAATTTTACCCTCTATAAAAGGTGTCTCGCTTGGGTTTGTTTCAAAAATATAGGGCACAAGCAAAAGCTGCCGCGCAACGCTTCTTTGAGCAAGCTTTTTGCGCAGACTGTCATAAATCAATCTTTCGTGCGCGGCGTGCTGGTCAATCAGATAAGCGTTGTCGCCGTATTCGTATATTAAATATGTATTGAAAAAATTGCCCTTGTATTTGCAGCTTTCAAATTCTATTTTCTGCTGCTTTGCCGCAAAATAACCGCTTTCTATCTCGTATGCCGCGCTCTTGGAAAAATCGGGCGGCACGGTGTTATCGGAAACACTCATAACACTGCGCTTATCTACCGTAGCAAAATCGTCAATGGTCAAATCGAGCGTAGGATTAAAAAATCTCGGTTTTTCTTCTACTGCGGGTGCAGGCCGCTCGGCGGCACCGCGGAAATTTTCCGTTTGCTCGGGCTCGTTAAAGCTTGTTTTAATTGCCTTCTGCGGCTTGTATTTTTCTATAAGCCTTTGCAGCTCTGCCTCGCCTCCGTTAGCCTGTACATAGCTATCAGTCTGCGCATTTTTCACCGCCTCGGCAGCGCCGCTCGAAACGCTTTCCGAAGGCGAAGGCGCTTCGTTTCCGTTCACAACAAATTCAGCCGCCCGCGCCGTTCCGTCAAGTATCGAGGATATTACCGAATAAACAACCCCGAAAATAAACTTATTGTCAACAAACCGCACGTCAGCCTTGCTGGGGTGCACGTTTACGTCGACAATGTCCGCCGGCACGTCGATAAACAGCACATAAAACGGGAATTGCCTTTTCATGGTATAGCTTGCATACGCCTGCGAAATTGCGGTCGCAACAGTATTATTGACTATGTACCTGCCGTTTAAAAACAGACTTTGATAGGTTTTATTCGCCTTGAAAAAGTTCTGATTGCCGATAATGCCCCTTATTTTTATACCGTCCTTTTCGGCATCCAAAGTATAGCACTGCGCAAGAACTTTCGCACCGTAAATCTGCGCCAAAGCCTCTGCACTGCCGCCGCCGTAGGACTGCAAAACAAGCCTTCCGTCAACAAAATACTTAAAGGAAACATACGGATTGCCTAAAATATAGCGCGAAACAAAGGCAGTAACGTCTGCCTCTTCCTTTTTATCGGGCTTCATAAACCTTGCGCGTACGGGCGTATTGTAAAAGAGGTTGCGCACAGTTATCTGCGTGCCTTTTTCAAGCGCGGCGGGCACAATTTCACCCACCTTGCCCTCCTCGCAGTCTACCTTATAAGCGGAATTGCCCTCCGTTACAGAAATAAGCTCTACCTTGGATATAACCGAAATGCTTGCAAGCGCCTCGCCGCGGAAGCCCAGCGTTTTTATATAATCCAAATCTTCCGCAGTGGCGATTTTGCTTGTCGCATGCGGTAAGAACGCCGCGCGCATATCGTCGCGCTCTATACCGCAACCGTTATCGATGACCCTTATTAATTGCTTGCCGCCCTTTTCAATGTAAATTTCAATACTGTCGGCGCCCGCGTCAAGGCTGTTTTCTATCAATTCCTTAACAGCGGAATACGGGCGGTCTATCACCTCGCCCGCGGCAATTCTGTTATATATATTTTTGCTAAGAATGTTGATTTTTCTCATTTTTTCACCTTTTCTTTAAGGTCGGATACAAGCAAAAACGCCTGCATAGGTGAAAGATTGTCAAGGTCGGTATCCATAATTATTCTCTCAATTTCGGTTAAAGCAACCTCGTCTGCGGGCTCTGCCTCAACAGTCGGCGCCGTGCGCGATTTATCGCCGCTTTCCACCGCCTTTAAAATTTCCTTCGCTCGACCCGTGACCGAGGACGGTATGCCCGCAAGCGAAGCAACCTCTATGCCAAAGCTTCTGTTTGCGCCGCCGCGCATAATCTTGCGCAAAAACACAACGCTTCCGTTCAGCTCACGCACGGAAATTTTATAATTTTTTACGCCGGACATCTTGCTTTCAAGCTCTGTCAGCTCGTGATAATGTGTTGCAAACAGCGTTTTTGCGCCTATTTTTTCCGTCAAATGCTCTATAACCGCCCACGCAATACTTAAACCGTCGTAGGTAGAAGTTCCTCTACCCACCTCGTCTAATATAAGCAGACTGTTTTTTGTCGCGTTCTGAATAATGGTAGCAACCTCTATCATTTCCACCATAAAGGTGCTTTGGTCGGAAATTAAATTGTCGCTTGCCCCTACGCGTGTAAAAACGCGGTCAATAAGCGGAATTTTTGCCGATTTTGCCGGCACAAAGCAGCCGATATGCGCCATAATCGCAATTATCGCGGTTTGCCGCATATATGTGCTTTTGCCCGCCATATTCGGACCGGTTATAATCATTGTTCTGTTTTCCGCCTCGTCCAAAAGCGTGTCGTTGGGAATAAACCGCTCTTTGGAAATAACCTCTACTACGGGGTGACGCCCTTCCTTTATTATAAGCGGCTGATTGCTTTCCGCAATTTCGGGACGTACATAGCGGTTTGTTTTTGCAATTTCCGCAAATGCCGCAATAATATCCAGATTTGCAATGCTTTCCGCAATGCTTTTAAAGCTTTCGATATTTTCTGCGAGAATACCCTTGATTTTTTCGTAGATTTCTATCTCCATTTTAATTGCGGTATCCACGCTGGACATTATTTTTACTTCCAGCTCCTTCAATTCGTCGGTTATAAACCGTTCGGAGTTGGCAAGGGTCTGCTTGCGCTGATAGCTTAGAGGCACCTTGTCGATAAACGATTTTGTAACCTCGATATAATACCCGAAAATCCGATTATAGTTGATACGCAGATTTCTTATCCCCGTAATATCGCGCTCCCTCGCCTCCATTTCCAAAAGCACCTTAGAGCCGTTCTTTCTGATATTTCTCAGCTCGTCAAGCCGAGCGTTATATCCCTCTTTTATGTACCCTCCGTCCTTCATATTCGCGGGCGGGTTTGTGCTTATGGCGTTATCTATAAGCGCGGCAATGTCGGACATATCCAAAAGCCCTTCGCAAATATCCCTGATAACGGCAGAGCTGAAGCCGGAAAGGCTGAATTTAAGATTTGGAATAACCGAAAGCGAGCGCGATAAAGCAAGGCAATCCCTCGGCAAGACAGAGCCGTTCGCAATTTTGCCCGCAATTCTTTCTATATCCTTTACCTCTTTAAGCAAATCCGTGACGGAAAGCCTTATAACGGTGGAATCAAACAGCTCTTCAACGCCGTCAAGGCGGTAATTTATAGCCGACTTATCGAAATACGGACTTAAAACAGAAGAACGAAGCAGTCTTGCGCCCATTGCGGTACAGGTTTTATCCAATAGCCACAAAAGCGAGCCGTACTTGCCGCCGTCGCCCAAGGTTTTTACGATTTCGAGGTTTCTTACAGCGGTGGAATCAAGCTGCATAAACCTCTCGTTTTCAATGTATTTTACGCCGTTGACGTTTTTAAGCGCGTGCATCTGCGTTTCTTTAAGGTATTCCAAAAGCGCGCCCGTTGCAGAAATCGCGTCGCATTTACCCGCAACCGAATAAGCGGAAAGTGTTTTTGTATTGAATTGCTCCAACAAAAGCCTTTCTGCGGCGGAATAGCCGAACGCCCAGTCGGGAAAGTTGGAAAAATGCGGCAGAATTCCGCGCGTAATTTCCGGCAAATCCCTTACGGACAAAAGCATATCGTCGTTTGCTATAACCTCTTTCACGTCAAGCTTTGTCATTTGCGCAATGCATTTTTTAATGCAATCGTCGCCGAAAAATTCGGTCACCGATAAATCACCCGTGGTTATGTCCGCCCACGACAGCGCTATACCGTTCTGATTTTTATATGCACAGCAAATATAATTGTTGGTTTTTTCGTCTATGGAATCGGCGTTAAGCGTGCCCGCGGTAACAACGCGCACCACGCCGCGCTCCACTATTCCCTTTGCGGTCGCGGGGTCCTCCAGCTGCTCGCAAATGGCAACCTTTTCACCAACGGAAACAAGCTTTTGAATGTAAACGTCAACCGCGTGATGGGGCACCCCGCACATCGGTGCGCGCTCTTCAAGCCCGCAATCGCGGCCCGTCAACGTCAAATCGAGTATTTTAGAGGCCTTGACTGCGTCCTCGAAAAACATTTCGTAAAAATCGCCAAGGCGGTAAAAAATCAGACAGTCCTTATATTTTTCCTTGACGGAAAGCCAATGCTGCATCATTTGTGAAAGAGCCATAAATTTATTCCTTTGTAAGCTCGCCGTAAAGCGACATTCCGTTTGCCGAGCCGACCTTTACCTTAACAAATTCGCCTTTTTTATTTTCCACGCTTGAAAAATACGTCATACGCCCGTATTCGTCGCGGCCCAAATATTTACCGCGCTTTTCATCGTAATCCTCGCACAAAATTTCAACCGTTTTGCCGACGTAATGCGAGGTTTGCTCGCGCGTTTGCGCATTCACAAGCTCGATAAGCTCCATTATTCGCCTTTTTGATACCTCTTCCGGTATTTGCCCGTCCATTTTCGCGGCCACGGTGCCCTCTCTTTTGGAATATACAAAGGTAAAAGCGGACGCAAAGCCGACTTGCTTTACAAGCGATAGGGTGGCTTTAAAGTCCTCCTCGCTCTCGTTGGGAAAGCCGACAATCAAATCGGTTGTAACGGCGCAGTCGGGAACGTATTTTTTGAGTATTTCGATTTTTTTTATGTAATCCGCGGCAGTGTACTTTCTGTTCATAGCCTTCAAGACGCTGTCAGAGCCGCTTTGCACGGGCAAATGCACCGCACGGCAGATTTTGGGGTTTTCCGCAATGACCCTTGCAAGCTCCTCCGAAAAATCCTTGGGGTGGCTGGTCATAAACCGCAAGCGGAACTTCCCCTCTATGCCGGCAATTCGTTTCAACAGCTCGGGGAAGGACAAGCTATCCGAATGCATGGATAAACATTACCTACGGCTGCAACAATTTTTGCAGCTATTGCATAGTGCCATATGTGCGCGGCAGAGAGCGCTCCCGCCGTTCCGCGGATATAATTAAAGAGGCGCAGGAGCTTGTAGCGCAGGGCTATAA
>WSNM01000027.1:0-4378 GCA_013316055.1 Clostridia bacterium
GCTGTCTAATTTAAGATTGGGAACGCCTGCGCCTATGGGTGCATAAGCCGCAATTGTAGACGAGGACGAGGTATAGGGCACTATGCCGAAATCGATATCGCGCAACGCGCCGAGCTGCGCCTCGAACATAATATTTTTGCCTTGTCTGTTTGCCTCGTTAAGGTACAGCCCCGTATCGCAGACGTATTCCGCAAGCGGCTTGCCGTACTCCTCGAAGTATTCTTTCATTTCTTCAACCGTAACGGGCTCGAAGCCGTACGCCTTAATGGTCATATTCTTCCACTCGACAATGTCGGGCAAACGCTTATATAAAAGCTCCGTATTCAAAAGCTCGCCCATGCGGAAGGCCTTTTTCATATACTTATCCGCATAAATGGGCGCAATACCGCGGCGGGTAGAGCCGTAGGGCTTGCCCGTTGCCTTGGTAAGTCTGTCCTCCTCCATAACGTCCTGCAAAACGTTATAAGGCATAACGATTATGGCCTTGTCGGAAATTTTGAGGTTTGCGGGCGAAATTTTTATACCGCCCTCTCTTAGGCGCTGCATTTCGCCGCAGAGGTGCTTTATGTCTATTACCATTCCGGAGCCGAGAACGTTTACCACGTCCTCGCGCAGAATGCCTGAGGGCAAAAGATTTAAAATGAACCTTCCGCGCTCGTTTATTACGGTGTGACCCGCGTTGTTTCCGCCCTGATAGCGGCAGACAATATCGAAGCCTTCCGAAAGCAGGTCAACCATTCTGCCCTTGCCCTCGTCGCCCCAGTTTATTCCGCAGATACTTGTTAGCATATACGCACCTCGCTGTACTGTAATTTCATAAATATTATAGAATTTTACGCCGTTTAAGTCAAGCGTATGCATAAGCGATTAAAAAATAAATGCGGCGCGGTTTTTCCGTCTGAAAACCGCGCCGCAAGGCTTTATTACGCTGATTTATTTAACGCTGTACAAAAGGTCGAAGTAGGTGGGATAAGGCCAGTAGTCGGCAGAGGTAAGCGTTTCCATTTCGTCCACAATCGCGCGAACCGCCTCCATATCGGGAATAATCAAATGCGCCATTGACTGTGAAGCGGACAGCACCTCGCGTCTGTCGACCGACTTCAAATCGCCTTCAAGCTTTTCTACCGCCGCGCTTGCCATATCGTTGAGTTGGGAAAGCTTATCGATAAGCTTTATTTCCGCATTGCAAGGCACCTTTTCGCTTACGGCGCGCTTTGAAGCAACGTTCTGGCACAGCTCTGCAACAAAGTCTGAAACGGCGGGTATTATGTCGCGCTTTGCCATTTCTATCATGGTAAGCGCCTCGATATTGATAATTTTGGTATAATTTTCCAGACGGATATCCGCGCGGGCAATCGCTTCCGCTCTGGTATACACGCCTTGCCGCACAAACACGTCTATATTTTTATCCTGATACAGCACGGGCACGGCGTCCGCGGTGTTTTTGTTGTTCAAAAGTCCGCGCCTTGCCGCCTCCGCCTCCCATTCGGGGCCGTAGCCGTCAAGATTGAAGATTATGCGGTAATGCTTTTTAAGCTCTCTTGCAATTACGGCGTTTGCCGCCTTTTCTATATCCTTCTTGCCCTCTAACTCGTCGGCAAAGTCTGAAAACGCGTCTGCGACAATCGTATTAAGGCAGATATTCGCATCCGACACGTTGGCCTGCGAGCCGAGCATACGGAACTCGAATTTGTTGCCCGTGAACGCGAAGGGCGAGGTTCTGTTTCTGTCGGTTGCGTCCTTGGGGAAGATGGGGCTTTCGGGTACGCCTATGCCG
Organism: Clostridia bacterium; assembly: GCA_013316055.1. Classification (GTDB taxonomy): domain Bacteria; phylum Bacillota; class Clostridia; order Christensenellales; family Borkfalkiaceae; genus Coproplasma. The sequence goes on from WSNM01000027.1 coordinate 1,778, forward strand.
CCCTCCTCTGCCTTTACCGACTTGTAATTTTCACCCTTTACAATGCTGTCCACAAGCGCGCCGAGCTGGTCGCCGAGATAAACGGACATAATCGCGGGGGGCGCCTCGTCCGCGCCGAGTCTGTGGTCGTTGCCGGCGGAAGCGATTGACGCGCGCATTACGCCCTGATACTCGTCAACGGCCTTTACAATCGCCGCAAGCACAAGCTTGAACAGAGTATTTTCCTCCGGACAGTCGCACGGGTTCAAAAGATTAAGTCCGCTATCGGTGGACATTGACCAGTTATTGTGCTTGCCGCTGCCGTTTATGCCGCGGAAGGGCTTTTCGTGCAATAAGCACGCAAGACCGTGCTTGTGCGCAACCTTTTTCATAAGCTCCATTGTAAGCATATTGCCGTCTACCGCAACGTTGCTTGTGGAGAATACGGGCGCCATTTCGTGCTGGGCGGGTGCTACCTCGTTATGCTTGGTCTTTGAAAGCACGCCGTAGCTCCACAGCTCTCTGTCCAAATCGCGCATAAACTCGCCTATCTTGGGCTTGATTGTGCCGAAGTAGTGGTCTTCCAGCTCCTGCCCGCGGGTTACGGGCGCACCGAAAAGCGTTCTGCCCGTAAGCATTAAATCCTTTCTTTTAAGGTATTCCTCTTCGTCGATTAAAAAGTACTCCTGTTCCGGCCCGACAGTTGTGGATACCTTTTTGCATTCTATGCCGAACAGCTTTAAGATACGCTTTGCCTGCTTGTCGAGCGCCGTCATAGAGCGCAGAAGGGGCGCCTTTTTATCGAGCGTTTCGCCCGTATAGGATACGAAAACGGTAGGAATGTAGAGCGTGCCCTCCTTTACGAACGCGGGCGAGGTGGGGTCCCATGCGGTATAGCCGCGCGCCATATAGGTTGCGCGCGAGCCGCCCGAAGGAAAGCTTGAAGCGTCAGACTCGCCTATAATTAAGCTTTTGCCCGTAAGGCGCATTATTACCTTGTCGCCCTCCGGCTCGATAAAGCTGTCGTGCTTTTCCGCGGTAAGTCCCGTAAGCGGCTGAAACCAATGCGTGTAATGGGTTGCGCCCTTGGAGATAGCCCACTTTTTCATTGCAGAGGCCACGGCGCCCGCTATATTTACGTCAAGCTGCTTGCCCGATTCTATCGTGGCGCGCAGCGCCTTGTATACCTCGCTGGGCAGAGTATCCTTCTGCACGGAATCGTTGAAAACGTTTTCGCCGAACATTTCGGGAAGATTCATATGTATTCTCCTTAAATTGCGGGCTTTGAATTTGCCGCACGCAATTGTACGTTAAAATTATATGATAACGGCAGAAAATAGTCAATCTTTGAAGGGGTGTTGAATATACAAGTTTTTTATTTTACCATAAGCACAGCTTATGGATTTTTAAAACATAAAACGGCGCCGCGTATATACGCGGCGCCTTTCAGTTATTGCAATTCTTCCTCTGCGATTGTCCGTTCAGACAATTGAACAGTCTGCTCAGCCGAAACTTGCGACAGCACCTTGCAGTCTTTCTTTGATTTTAGTTTGACAACATAATAACCGATGCTTGCTATAAATCCGGAAAATAATAACGCACAGAAAATGCTGCCCGATATTCTAATAGAATTTACCAAACTGCAATAGCCGTAATATTCGGTAAGAATATCGTTGACGGTGCAAGCCTTGTCCAAATCAATATTGATTATAGAGTCTAATAGGTTTCTCATTGCTTCCGCTACCCTGACTATCGCCTCGGTAGCCAGCACGCGGTCGGAAATTTCAAGTCCGTTTTTCGTCATTTTATACGTAACGTAAGTTTTGTAGTCCATTTTAAATTCAATTTTCATTTCAGCATTCGATAAATAATATGTAAAGCTGCACTCATATGCATCGTCCATAAGTTCCAGAACAATATCATCGTATGCATTTAATCTGTGATGATATGTAAAGCCGTCTATGGTTTCTCTTTTGTCGTAACTGCCTATTTCCCGAACGGCAGCCAAATAATATTTGTTATTTGTAAAAAACATTGTTCTTGTATCGGTTGAGGCAAACAAAGCAAGCATAAGAAAAACCATACTCAAAACAAAACACACTGCGGAAATAATAAATAAAAATAAATTTTTGTTTGTTATTATTTTTACCTCTTCCCTCTTAACGGGACACCCGCAGTGCACGCAATTCTTGGATTTATCGGAAATTTCCAATCCGCATTCAGAACATTTGACCAGTGACATAACTTATCCTCCGTAAAATAAAAAGTGCGCCAGCCGAAGCCGACGCATGAAAAACGCAAACTCCGACTGTCGCCAAACAATTCTTACGCAGTACGGAAATTACTATACCAACATAAGTGGAATTTGCATTTTTGCTAAATTCATAGGTTGATATAGTAAAACGGTATATTTACTTGTTAAAATAAAAAAGTCCGCACTCCTATTTAGGACTATAAGAATTGTTTGGCATAATCAGTATATACCAAATTAAAATAAAAATCAATGCTTTATACAAAAAAATCAGACGAGGTAATAATTATCGTCTGATTTAAGTATTTTTATTTGAATTGCCGCCGTTGTCGGCGGGGTCGGTAAAATTAGCGGGCTTTATGAGATGCGTG
>WSNM01000027.1:4388-14077 GCA_013316055.1 Clostridia bacterium
TTTTATGTCCGCGCGCATTGCTGGCGGCTCCTGCGCGACTGCGCCGCGCTGCAATTTATCGTAGCCGTGCTTTTTGCGTATTTTGTCAACGCACCGCTCCACTGCCTCTAATTTTTTATATTTGCCGTTGGTTTCGTCAAGAGTAAGCTGCGAGGCGCCGTTGTCGAAGCCGGAAACGGTAAGCCCGAGCGAGCGCACCTTAAAGGGCGGACGTATATTTGCCTTGAACAGCGCAAACGCGTGACTTGCGATTTCTCCGCACAGAGCGGTGTGTCTGACCTTCTTCTGAACGGCAAAATCGGATAAATCGGCGTAGCGCACCCAAAGATGGACGGTATCCGCAAGCCCCTGTCCGCTTTCCCTAAGCCTTGCCGCAACGCTTTCCGCCAAAACGTACAAAAGCCGCTCTATCCTCGAATACTCTGTAATATCCTCGGGATAGGTGCTTGAATTGCCTATCGACTTATACTCCCGTTTGTCGTCCATATGCTTTACGGGGTCGCCGTCAAGCCCGCGCGCGTACCTCAAAAGCGTTTCGCCAACCTTGCCGAAGGCTTTTATAATCAGATTATCGTCGGCGGAGGAAAGTCTGCCTATTGTGGAAAGCCCCATTCCGCGCAGCTTTTGCGTGGTTGCTTTGCCTACATACAGTAAATCCTCCACGGGCAGCGCATTGATTACCGACGGATAGTTTAAATACGAAATAACGGTAGTGCCGTCGGGCTTCTTCAAATCGGAGCCGAGCTTTGCAAACACCTTATTGAACGAAACCCCGCAGGAAACGGTTATTTTAAGCTCGCGCTTGACCTCTTCCCTGATATAGTCGCCCAAAAATTTTAAATATTCGTCGCTGAAATGCTTTTCGCCGTCAGCTTCGGTAAATTTGGGAGTAAATTCGGGAAAAATTCGGGTTGAACGGGTTAAATCAAGCCAGCATTCGTCTATACCGTAGCTTTCTATCAGGTCGGTATACCGCGCATAAATTGCCTTGACCTTGCGCGAATAGCTTATATATTCGTCAAAATGCGGGGGAACGCAAATTAAATCGGGGCATTTTTTCTGAGCCTGCCAGACGGTGTCGCCCGTTTTTACACCGAAGCGCTTTGCCTCTTCGCTTTTGGCAAGCACAATACCCTTGCGCAGCTCCTTACTGCCGCAAACGGCAATCGGCTTGCCCGCAAGCTCGGGGTGAAGCGTTCTTTCAACCGAGGCGTAAAAATTATTCAGGTCGGAATGAATTACGATGCGTTCCATACCTTTATTATACACAAAAAACGGCAAAAGTAAAGGCGGGAAAATACCTTCCCGCCTTTGATTATATTGTTACGCGATTGCCGTGTATGTCAAGCACGCCGTCCGTACAGACTATTACGAATTTTTCCGTGCCGTACACCCATTTATCATGCTTTTCTATCGCAAGCCACTGCTCCATAGTTCCGCCGTAATTTATACGTTCAAGCCGATAAGGATTGTAAAAGGAAAATCTGCCCAGCTCTTTAAGAGTAACCGATATATTTATTTCCGTTATATAAGAGTTGATAAAATCGGAGTTGGCGTCCACGCCCAACTGCGTGATTGTAGAAGGAAGCGTTACCGTACCGCTTACATGGTTGGGAATATGGATAATTTCTGTAAAAGCTTTATTATAAAGTATTCCGTTCTGCACGGCGAAGGCGGTATTGCCTTCTGCAACGGTAAAGCGTTCAAGCTGCATAAAATTCATAAAAACGCCGTCGTCAAAGCTTGTGACCGTTGCGGGAATTTCAATAGTTACCGCTTTTCTGTTGAAATAACAGTACGCGACGGTTTTGTCTTTGCTGTAAAGCCATTCACCGTCGGCGGTGAAATACGGATTATCTTCGTCAACTATTATTCCCGTATTTTCCGAAAGCTTTAAATTGTATGCGATATTCCGCCATCCGCCGGAAACCATGTTGCGGGAATTATCGTAATACACGCCCCAGCAAGCAATTCCGTCGATAACTACATTTTTACCGACGTAAAGGCGGGATAAATTTTTGATAAGCGAGAACGCACCGGTTGCAAGCCACTCGGTCTGCTCGGGAATTCTATACTCCCCGTCCGCGCGGTTTGCGGGATAATTTACCAGCGTTTTCATTGATTTTGTAAACAGAACGCCGTCAACCGAGCAAAAATATTCGTTTTCGGCGTCTACAGTTACAGACGTGTTAACCGAACAAACCATTGCGCTATCCCATATGAATTGTACGGTTTTGGGAATAAACACCGAGGTTGCGCTTTTAAAAACCGAACCGCTGCCAAATAAACCTTTTGCGTCTATTACGCCGATTGAAATAACCGTATAGGTAATATCTTGATGTGTTACGGTCTGCGGAACGGCGACCGCGCCGCTTTCCTCGCATTTTACAAGCTGAACGGTATTATAGCCCGCAACAGCGTATTGAAAACCGTTTACCGAGAATGTTTTGCGCAAGGTTAAGCCGTTTTCTTCCGCATAATTTGCCGTTGCACGGGCGGGCAGCTCGTACAAAAACTGTATGCTTGTACCCTGCGCCGTATGCGGAGTATGGCGGGTGAGGAAGGTATCAACCGTATTATAGTACCCGCCTCCGTCAAGCCAGTTAACCTGCTGTGTATCGTTTACAAGGAAATACCGGTAAGAAATTCCGCAATAACTTGCGGGAGTGTCGTCCCACGTAAGGTCACACCAATACCAACCGCCGTTATCAAGCCGTACAAGATTCCACGCGTGCTCCTCACTGTTACCTCTGCCCGTTACAAAGATATTTTCAACTCCGTTATAATTTAAAAGCAGCTGAAATGTTTTTGCATAGCTTTCGCACACCGCTCCGCGCTCTTCGAAAACGCCCAAAACGCTATGCGCCCAATGCGCGGTCTGCGGTACGCCGACGCTTTCGTATGCGTAGTCCACAGCGGAAATAATTTTATCGTGGAAGGCGAGCGCCTTGCGGTAAGCATTGTCGTTTACGTCAAGCAAAAACGAATACTCCGCAACCTTGTTGTACACAAAATCGTTCGCTCTTATGCGCACGTCGCCCTGCGCATAGTCCTCAACGGCAAGCATATACAGTTCTTCAACAGTATACATAAGCTCGCCGGACAGCCAATAATACAGCGGATTGTCGTCCTTAAAGGTTTTCCATACGGAAACCGCCTCGTCCGCGCTCAGCGACAAATCGGAATATTCCGCCGTTGCCGCTATGTAAACGGTTTTGCCGTTTTGCAGCTTTTGCTCTGCATTTGCCGTTTTATCCAGATGAAAAGCGCGTACGCCAGCGTCTATGCGCTCGTAAAGCGTTTGTTGTGCGGTTAAATTGTTCTGCTTGAAATAATTATAGCCGTAATCGCCGTTGTATTTGTCCAGCTCGGCTCCGCCGCCGTCCGCGACAGACTGCCCGCATTTTTTACAGGTACCGTTTTCAAAGTCGTGTCCGTCGGTTTTCAGCGCGCGCTTTTTGACGTCGCCGCAACCCGAACAAGTTTGCTTCTGAATATGCTGAGTGCAGGTTTTAACCTCGTCAATCCACTCGCCGTAACGGTGTCCGATTGGCGTAAGCGTTTTTTCCTCTTCTTCCTTACACTCAGAACAAACGTGCTTTTGGACGTATTCCGTACAGGTATCGGTTACGACCTCCCACTCACCGTAGCTGTGCCCCTTGGCGGAAAGAGATTGAAACTGTTGGTCGTTGCATGCGGAACATACGCGCTTTTGGGTATGTATTGTACAACTGTTGACGTAATCGGTCCACTCGCCGTAGCGGTGACCCTTGGCGGGAAGGGAGTTAGTCTGAATAGCTCCGCATTCTGTGCAGAAGCGCTTTTGCGTGTGCACTGTGCAGTTATTTACAATATCCGTCCACGGCCCGTATATGTGACCCGCTTCCAAAAAGTCGTATTCGATATCGCCGCAAAGCGAGCATACGCGTTTGACCTTGTGGACGTTGCAGTTATTTATCTCGTCCGTCCACTCACCGTACACATGCACGCAGATTTCAGGCTGCGGCGGGGGATTGGGTTCGGGGTCGGTGTCGGGCGGCTGCACGCCCGAGGGCGGGTTTTGCGGTTCGTCGCCGAAAATTCCGTCAATAAAATCGCATGCGGAAAGCCCCGCCGCTAAAACGATAAGCGACAGCGCCGCCAAAAACGCAATTAAAAGCTTTTTTATTTTCATGATTTTCACCTGTTTGCTACATTATACAATATTATTCAACAAAATGCAATGTGTTGATAAAATCAGTCTTTTAAAGCGAGCTGAGCGCAAACGCCATCAAGCACGTTAAAATAATCCTTAAACGTTTTAGAGCAGACCTCGGCGTCTTCTATAACAATTCCGTCGGCGCGCAGACCCGTTAGCGCGAAGCTCATTGCAACGCGGTGGTCGCCGAAGGTTTTGATTGCTGCAGGCTGTGGCTGAGAGGGATAAATTTTTACGCCGTCCTCAAATTCCTCGCACCTTACGCGCATTGCTTTAAGGTTGCTGATAATTGCTTTAATGCGGTCGCATTCCTGCCCGCGAATATGCTTTACCCCCGTAATATGCGTGGGTTTTGCAAGGTACGGCGCAATTGCGGCAAGCGTTAAGGTCTGGTCGGAAAAGGCGGACATATCAACCGTGCCGCCGTTGAAAGTCTTTAAAAGCTTTATAAATTTTATGTCGCCCTGCATACTGTGCGGAAACACTCCGTTAACCGCAACAGACGTGCCGAGAATTTTATTTATTGCATAAAAATAGCATGCGGCGGAAACGTCAGGCTCGATATCGTATTGCCTTGCGGAATATCTGCCGTTGACGGTAAAAGCGCCGTTATTTTCTTCAACGTTTACCCCGAAAGACCACATAATATTCACGGTCATATCTACGTAGTCGCGGCCGTGACTGCCAACCGCCTTAACGCACACGGGCTTGACGGCGCACACCGAGGACATCAACAGCGCGGAAAGGTACTGACTGCTTTTTGAAATATCCACAGTAATTTGAGTGCTCGGCGAGGTCGTACCCTCGATTATGAAGGGAAAGGAATTTTCTTTTTCCAAAAAGGTGAACCTTGCGCCGAGCTGTGTAAGCGCGGTTATAAGCGGTTCCACGGGGCGGTTTTTCATTTGCGCCGAGCTGTCAACCTTGAATTTTCCGCTTTGAAAAGCTAAAAACGCGGGCAGAAAACGCGCCGCAGTACCCGCGCTGCCGACGTTTATTTCCGCACGGCTTACGGGTATTTTGCCGCCGCAGCCCGTAATTTTTACCGTTGTGCCGTTTGCCTCGCTTTTTATGCCGAGGGCGTTAAGGCACTTTAAAAAGGTTGCGCAGTCGTCGGAAAACTGCGCGCCCGACAAAGTGCTTTCTCCCTCTGCAAGCGCGGCGATAAGCATAGCGCGCGCGGTTATAGATTTTGAACCGTCCACGCGCACCGTTATATTTTTATTGTTGGTTTTTCCGTAAATGTTTTTTACCTGATAGTTCATAAATATTTAAGTAATTAAGTTGCTTTGACAAAAACGCATAGATACAAAAAGTATATATGCGTTTTTATTTTCTTCTTCTTAAAATGTCGCCGCTTGTTAAAGTATACGGGCAGTTTATTTTATAGTGCTGCTGGACGAGCTTGCAGTCACGCACTTCTTCGCCGTTAATTAAAAACGCTTTTTCCACCGTAAAGGTTTTTAAAAAGCTGTCGGTAGGGCTTAACACCTCCAAGGTATCGCCAACCTTGAACCTACCGCGCATTTCAACTATCGCAAAGCCGTTTTCACTGCCGATAACGTTCGCTATATAGTCGCACCCGCCCTTTGCCTGACTGTCCGCATAGTTTACCGTTTGCGCGTTTTCACCGAATGCGTAAGCCGTTGTATAGTCGCGGTGAAAGGCCGTTAAAAGCTCGTTTTCGATTATGGGGGAATAGCCGCCGTCAATACATCTGCGGTATGCGTTTATTACGGTTGCAAGGTAGTATTCCGACTTCATTCTGCCCTCGATTTTAAACGAGCAAACGCCTGCTTGCGCCATTTTGTCGAGGTGCGCGCTCATATTCAGGTCCTTTGAATTGAGAATATACGCGCCGCGTCCGTCCTCCTCTATGTCCAGCCAGCCGCTGTCGGAAAGCTCGTCCGACTTGCGGACTTGATAGTTCCAACGGCAAGCCTGCACGCACTCGCCGCGGTTGCTTTCCCGCCCCGCAAGGTAGTTTGACAAAAGGCATCTGCCCGAGTATGAAATGCACATTGCGCCGTGAACGAATGCCTCTAACTCGATATCGGGCACGAAGGAGTGAATTTCAGCTATTTCTTCAAGCGAAAGCTCGCGGGCGAGCACTGCGCGGGTTGCGCCTTGCTCCCGCCAGAATTTAACGGCGTATTTGTTGGTGAGATTTGCCTGCGTGGATATATGAATATCCAGCTTGGGCGCGCTTTTTTTTGCCGCGTAAACAACGCCTGCATCCGAAATGATAGCCGCGTCCGCTTTAATTTCTTCAAGGAATTTAAAGTAGTCCTCCAAAAGCGACATATCCGCGTTTTTTGCGAATATGTTTGCGGTGACGTAAAGCTTTTTGCCGAGAGAGTGCGCAAATTTTACCGCTTCCGCCATTTCCTCACGTGTGAAATTATCGGCAAACGAGCGCAAGGAAAAGTCCTTGCCCCCTACATATACCGCGTCCGCGCCGAAATTTATCGCAGTTTTAAGCTTTGTAAAGTTGCCCGCGGGGGCTAAAAGTTCTACCTTCATAACAGATTATCCAATATTTGTTTTGCCTTAGGAAAGCCGTCAAGCTTATTGTACAGCAATGAGACGGAAATAACGGGCTTTCATAGCTTTACGCTAAGCGCAACGCCGTTGCCGATATTTATTATTGTGGTTTGAAGTCCGCTGTCATTCGTTACTGCGGTAATATATTCTTTGATATGTTCGACAAGCATTTTGCGCTTGGGGGGAATCGCCTCCTCGCCCGTGACGTATCCGAAAAGCAGAATATCGTCGGCAATCAGCGTGCCGCCGCGCTTTAAAAGCCGTTTAAGGCGGGGCAGATACTTAACGTACTGCACCTTTGCGCAGTCCATAAAAATGAAGTCGAAGGAGTTTTCCGACAAGGTATTTATGACTTCGCCCGCGTCCCCTAAAATTTGCGTTATGCGGTCGCATAGCCCCAGACCTGCGAAATTCGTCTGCGCTTCGTTATAAAAGCCTTGGTCGCGTTCAACCGTGGTAAGGTGAGCAGTTCTGCATATATCAAGCATAGCCGCGCCCGAAACACCGACCGCCGTACCCAGCTCTAAAATGTGTTTAGGCTGAACGGCGCTTAAAACCGTTTGCAGAAAGCAAAGCGTCTCATCGTCCGATACGGGAATTTCGCGGTCAAAGGCGTGACTGCGCAGCTGCGCAAGACTGTCGGATATTTTCGGCTTGTTGAACTGCGCGGTCGGGGTTGTTCTTTCGCCGTCCCTTGTATTTTTGTGTGCGTAGGAAAAATTTTGCATATGCGTTTTACTTAAATACCGCTTTATCAAATGCAGAGATGCAAGCAAGACGAGGCGCGCGAGCATTTTCAAGGGGAGTTTACTAAGCGTAAACGACCAGCAGAAAAGCAGAGCGCAACAAAGTATTGCGACGCATATATGCGTTTTGCTTAAATTTCGACTATTACGGGCACTACCATAGGGTTCTGTCTGGTCTTTTTCCAAAGATAGTTTTTTAGCGAGTTTTTAATAACGCGCTTTAACTGGTCGCAATTGCCGCGGGCAAGGTCATAGCCCTCTATCGCGTGCTTTATGACCTCGCGGATTTCCTTATCGTAGTCGCGGTGGAAGTCGAACACGAAACCGCGCGTATTTATTGCGGGCTCGCCGACAACCTCGCCGCCGTTTACTGCAACCGACACTATAAACAAGCCCTCCTCGGAAAGCTGACGTCTGTCCTCGATTACTACCGAAGCCTTTTCGTCCTCGATACCCTCGCCGTCGATAAGGCGCGAGCCTGATGTTACGCTGCCCGCACGCTTTATACTGTTTGAGGTAAGCTCTATACAGTCGCCTATATCGGGAACGATTATTTTATGCGGTTCAAGCCCCATTTCCTCGGCAAGCTGCGCGTGCATTTTAAGGTGGCGGTATTCGCCGTGCACGGGTATGAAAAATTTGGGGTGCAACAGACGGTGCATAATTTTATGCTCTTCACGGCAGGCGTGCCCTGAAACGTGGATATTATCCAGACTTTCGTAAATGACCTCCGCGCCAAGCTTGTACAGATTGTTTATTACTCTGTAAACCAGCTTCTCGTTGCCGGGGATAGGCTTTGCGGAAATTATTACCGTATCGTTTTCGCCCACGGTTACAAAGTTGTTGGCGCCGTTTGCCATACGCGTCAGCGCGCTCATCGGCTCGCCCTGACTGCCCGTGGATACCACCACTACCTCGCTGTCGCGCATGTTTTTAATTTGGGAAACGTCCACAAGCAGATTGTCGGGAATCTTTATTTCGCCTATTTTTTCCGCGGCTTCTACCACGTTAAGCATACTTCTGCCCGAAAGCGCGACCTTACGTCTGTGCTTTACCGCCAAATCGAGTATCTGCTGAATGCGGTATACGTTGGAGGCAAACGTGGCGATTATAATGCGGCGACGGGAATTTTCGTTAAAAAGCCGCTCTAAGGTAGAGCCGACTACCGTTTCGCTCATGGTAAAGCCCGCGCGCTCGATATTTGTGCTTTCGCCCATATACAAAAGCACGCCCGCCGCGCCCGCGTCCGATATGGTTTTTAAGTCGATAGGCTCGCCGCCGACGGGGGTCAAATCGATTTTGTAGTCACCGCTGTGGAAGATTACGCCCTGCGGCGTTTGTATTGCAAACGCAAGCGAGCCTGCGATAGAGTGGTTTACGTTTATGCAACGCACCTTAAAGCAACCCAGCTGCGCAGTCTGTCCGGGGCTGACCGTAACCTCCTTAACGTCGTTTATCCGGTGCTCGCGCAGCTTGTTATCGACAAGCGCAAGCGTAAGCTTTGTGCCGATTACGGGAACCTTAAGCTCCTTTAAAAGATAGGGCACGCCGCCGATATGGTCCTCGTGTCCGTGGGTTAAAACAAGTCCGCGGACCTTTTTAGCGTTCTCAACAAGATAGGTAATATCGGGCACTATCAAATCGAAGCCGGGGGTTTCGTCTGTGGGGAATATCGCGCCCGCGTCGATAATTATAATATCGTCGCCGCACTCGATTGCCGTCATATTTTTGCCGATTTCTCCGACGCCGCCCAAAAATACTATTTTTACGGGCTTGCCCGTTTTGGTCTGCCTTGCGGGCTTGTCCGCCTTAGCCGTCTTTAACTCCTTTACGGGCTTTACCTCGCCGCGCTTACCGGTGCGCAGCCTTTTGCCCTCGCGGCTTTGTCCGTTGCCCTCATGCGTTGCAGAGCGCTGTTCCGTGCGGCCGCGGTTGTTCTGTCTGCGCGGGGTATTTGCATTGCTTTGAGTATTTTTGCCGCTCTTTGCGGAATTGCCGCGGCGGTTGTTATCGTTAGTGGGTGCCTGTGACTGTGTTTGTTGGTTGTTCAAAATATTTCTCCGTTACGGTGTTTTTTATGTATATCGGCAAAAAGCGGAATTAAAGCAAACGAAACAAGCCCTCCCGCAAGGGAAGGAATGCACAAACGCCGTATAATTCCCGTATTATGTCAGCGCGCGCACCGTCGCGCTGACATAATA
>WSNM01000028.1 GCA_013316055.1 Clostridia bacterium
GAGCTGGGCGGGATAATTCATATGCTGCAAATCGCAACCGCCGCACCTTTCAAACACAGTACAAGGCGCATTGACGCGGGAATATGACGGGGTTAACACTGTTTGAAGCTTGCCGTACGCAATATTTTTGTCCGCTTTAAGCACCTTAAAGGCGACCTGCTCTCCTTCAAGACAAAAAGGCACAAACGCCGTTGTGCCCTCTGATTTTATTATGCCCTCGCCGTCCGTACCCAGACCGCAGACGGCGCCCGTATGTATTTCGTTCTTTTTCATATCACTTTTTTATGCGCCCGACTAAAAGGTTTATTGCTATCTGGCATTTGAAGGCAAGATAGTCGTAAACAAAGCATATTACGGTGCCTAACGTAAAAATAAACACAAAAATGTATTTATTGACAACCTCGTAAACGCTTTGCGGAAGTAACGAGCCGCCGAGAAGGCCGCCGAAAACAAGGTAATACCCCACAATTAAAGTGCAGTCGAACCAAACCGCCTTGACGGCAAGCGCAAGCCATCTGTTGATTTTAAAGCGTAGCTGCAACGCGTTTGCAATGGGGTGCAGACCGAAGAACATCACGAACGGCACCAGCTTCCAGAACTGCGCCGCCGCGCCGAGCGCAATTGCAAGGATAAGCGTGCCGAGATAGGAAAGAAACGCGCCGAGAAAGAACTGCCTTGAAAGCGGCAGCATTAGCGCGATTACCGCCAGAAAGTAGCCGACCGCGGTAAGCGAGTTTACGCCCGTCATAACGCCCAGCGCAAGCGACGGCACCGCAACCGCGCATGAAATTCCCGACAGCGCGATTTCAAACGCGCTAAGCCGTTTTTTATTGCCCATTACGCCCCGCGCTCCGAAATATTATCTGCAACAGCCGTCGCAAAGACAGCTTAAACAAAGATAGGTGGAACAGCAGTCTATGCACTGCGCGCAGAAGCTGCCGCCCATTTGCTCGTCTGCGGAGGAGGAATTCATCGTCTGCCCCTGATACGCGCTTTGGTTGCCCGCGCCCGCAGACGTGCCCGCGGCGTTCTGCGCGCCCGCGGTTGCGTCGTAATTGATTTTTTCGTTAAGCTTGCGGTAGGCTTCCTTATACTTTTCGTTGTCGGGCTCAAGCTGAATGGCTATTTCAAGCTGCTTTTTGCTTTCGTTCATCCAGTTTTTGCGATAAAACACCACGCTTTGCAGATAGTGCCACTGTCCGCCGCGCTCGTTAAACCCGTCAAGCACATGCTGCGCGTCCTGAATGTTTCCGTCCTTGATAAGCTCCTCCACGCGCGAGAAGGCTTCGCCGCCGTCCTGCGTGGGCGCTTCCTTCAGCTCGGTCAACAGCTCGGTATACGCAGTTTCTATTTTGGTCAGCATTTTTGCGGCGTTGTTGCCCGTTTCGCCGTCCATAAAGCGCTCTTCGAGGTATTTTGCGCGAAGCGTTTCGTAAGCGGCCCTTACGTCCTCTGCGGTGGCGCCCTCGGAAAGCCCTAAAATATCGAGATTTGTTTTATTCATAATTATCCTTTTAGCTGTCTGCGTTTTTGCTTATTTCGCTTTAAACACCAGTCGACAGGTCTTGTTTTTTAAGTTGCTTTGCCGTTTTTTTATCTGCGGAACAGCCGCCGTTGCAGCCGCCGTAAAAAACAGCCTTGGTTTTAAGCGGTATTCCGCGCAGAATTATGTTGTCGGTCAAATCGTGGTTGAAATTGAATTTTATTGCGGACAAGCTTTCGCGAAGCTGTGCAAAAAGCATATCGAAGATAAACACAAGCTCCTTTTCGCCCTTTTTGACTGCCTGCGCGCGGCAGCCTTCGCTATAGACGTTATAAAGCACGTTGTACCTTGATTTTTTTACGTCCTTGTCGTAGTCGTCAAGCGCGTCGATAAGATAAACCCACTTACCCAGATTATAAAAAAGCTTTTGCGTTTGAGGCGTGGAATATTCCTTTAAAAGATAGTCGGAAATTTCGCGCATCATATTTGCCGTCGGCTCGCATGCCTCGTCAATCACCGCACAGCCCGCCTTTTCAAGCGCGGACTGCGCCTGCATTTGCTTTGAAACTATGTCCGCAACCCGCGGGTGGCGCTTTAAAACGCGCTTATAGCCTTTTTTGTAGAGGTGCCGCAATACCCCGCGAACTTCTCCGTCCGCCTTGTCGTCGCACAGCTTGAAGTACGCCAAAGCCGTGTTAACACAGCCGAGGGCTATTGCAGTGTCGTCGACGGCGGCAATCGGTCTGCGCCTGAACCAGTGTGCCGCACAGCGCGCCTTTTTTATTTTTACGTCCTCGCCGCGGATATTATGAACGAGCGCAGAGGCAAAAGCCATATCGTATTGCAGTGCGGTGCGCGCAACCTGCCCGCAGCCCGCGCCTATGCCCTTGCATAAGCCGCAATATAACGCCTTGTATAAAATTTCGTCCTTTTTGAACAGATACGGCGTATCGGGGGAAATATATCCGAACATAAATAATACCTTGGTTGCACCGTTATGCAAAGCATATATGCGTTTTAAAGCTGATAAAAGCCTATTTTTTTATAGACCTTTGCAAGCGTTTTGCCCGCGGCGCGGCTTGCGCGCTCTGCACCCGAGCGGAGAATACCGTTAAGATAAACCTTATCCGCAAGCAGACGGGCTTGCTCTGCCTGTATCGGCGCAAGCCTGTCGGCAACCGCTTCGCCTACGGCAAGCTTAAGGTCGCCGTAGCCCTTGCCCGCAAAGTCCGCCTCTGCCTCAGTTATGCTTTTACCGGTAAACGCGGAATATATGCTAAGTAAATTGCTTACGCCCGCCTTGTTTTCGGGGTCGAACTTAATCTGTATGTCGCTGTCCGTTACGGCGCGCTTGAACTTTCTTATAATAGTATCCTTATCGTCCGATAAAAATACCGAGCCGTTTACATTTTCCGCCGACTTGGACATTTTTTTAGTCGGGTCAAGCAAATCGCATATTTTGGCGCCGACCTTCATATACAGCGCTTCGGGTACCTTAAAGGTAGGCGAATACACATTGTTAAAGCGCTGGGCGATGTCCCGCGCGATTTCTACGTGCTGGCGCTGGTCAAGCCCGACGGGCACTACCTCCGTCTGGTACAGCAGAATATCCGCCGCCATTAAAACGGGGTAATCCATAAGCCCCATATTTATATTATCGGCGTGTTTTCTGCTCTTATCCTTAAACTGCGTCATTCGCTCCATTTCGCCGACGTAGGTGAACGTGTTTAACACCCAGCACAGCTCTGCATGGGCGGGAACGTGCGACTGGACGTAAATTGCGGTGCTTTCGGGGTTCAACCCGCACGCAATATACAGCGCAAGCAGGATGAGGGTGCGCCGACGCAGCTCGGCGGGGTTCTGGCGGACGGTTATGGCGTGCATGTTCGCTATTGCAAAATAGCAGTCATAATCGTTTTGAAGCGCAACAAAGTTACGGATTGCGCCGATATAGTTGCCTATCGTAAGCTCGTTTGTGGGCTGTACCGCCGAGTACAGCGTTTTCTTATTCTCTTCCATATTCTTACCTTTACAGGATAATATTACCATACCCGCCCGCAAAAAGCAAAGTTTTTTTATAAGTTGACGGCATAATCACCAAACTTAGCTTAAATATTCACCGTTTTAACAAAAACCGCCGCCGAAGCATTTCTCTTCGGCGGCATATGCTTAATTATTTAATAAATTCGAGCACCTCGTCAAACAGCTTTTTTCTGTCGGCGGTTTTTGTGAAGCGCACGGGCTTGTCGCGCAGCTCTTTAAGGCATTTGGGCACCGCCATTGCCGTTGCCGCGTGCAGACGCTTAATGCCCTTGAAGCTGTCCTTTACGTCGTTGCCCGTGACGGCGTAAAGCACGTCCTGCGGGAATTTGTAAGGGTTTGCGGTGGAAACGATTATCATATTCGTTTCGTCCTTTTTATGCTTTTCGAACCAATCCTGAGCGACCTTCATTGCACAGCCCGTGTGCGTATCCATTGTATAGCCCACGTCGATAAACACGTCGTACATTGCCTCTACGCACTCGTCGTCGTTAGCGCTGCCGCCGTCGAAAATTTCGCCTATTTCCGCCAATTCCCCCGCGGATATGGCGTATTTACCGTCATTTTTAAGCGATAGCATACGCTCGGCGGTAAGCTTAGCATTCCTGCCCGAAAACTCGAAAACAAGCCGCTCGAGGTTGGAGGAAACGAGTATATCCATCGACGGCGACGTGGTTTTATAAAATTCTCTGCGGGCGTTGTAAACGCCGCTTGCAAAAAATTCCGTCAGCACGTCGTTGCTGTTGGAGGCGCAGTGCAGTCTGCGTATCGGCAGACCCATTCTTTTTGCGTAATAGCCCGCGAGAATATTGCCGAAGTTGCCCGTCGGCACGGTAAAGTCGATTTGCTCGCCCATTTCTATCTGCTCGGAAGAAACCAAATCGAGATAAGCCGAAAAATAGTATGCGATTTGCGGCGCAAGTCTGCCAAAGTTTATAGAGTTGGCGCTGGAAAGCACCACGCCCTTTTCAAGCAGTGCCTTTGCGTATGCTTCGCTTGAAAAAATTTCCTTTACGGCGGTCTGGCAGTCGTCGAAATTGCCCTTTACGGCAACCACGTTGACGTTTGCGCCCTCCTGCGTGCACATTTGCAGCTTCTGCATTTTGGAAACGCCCTCGGACGGGTAAAAGACCATAACCTTTATACCCTCCGCGTCCTTAAAGCCTTCGAGCGCGGCTTTACCGGTATCGCCCGAGGTTGCGGTAAGGATAAGAATTTCTTCCTTTACCCCGCATATATCCGCTCCCTTCCGCAAAAGATAGGGCAAAAGCGTAAGCGCCATATCCTTGAAGGCGCAGGTGGGTCCGTGCCACAATTCAAGCATATATATGCCGTCGTCAAGGCGAACAAGCGGCGCGGGGTCGTCGCCCTCGAACTTGCCGTAAGCGCTTTCGCACGCGGCAAGCAGCTCCTTTTCATCGTACTCGGAAAGATATTTTTTCAGCACCTTTGCCGCGCGCTCGGGATAGCTCATTTCAAGCATTTTCCGCATTTCCTCCGCGGATACGGACGGGAATTTTTCCGGCACGAAAAGCCCGCCGTTATCGGCAAGCCCCTTTACTATTGCGCGGGCGGCAGTAACCTTCTCTCCGCCTCTGGTGCTGATAAAATTCATTGTAAACTCCTTTCACTAAAATCTCGGAAAAACAGAAATAAAGCGGCGCGAAAACGCACGCGCCGCCTTAAAGCCGATTTTTATTGCGGCTTAAATAAACTTCTTGACAAAGTCGGGAAGCTCCGCCTCCGCCGCACTGCACGTTAAAGTGATAGTGATTTTGTTTTCCGACGAAATTTTTTCGAGCATATAGAATATGCCCGCAAGCTCGGAAAGCGGCTTGCCCGCAATACGCGCAACGCCGTCTATGTAAATATATTCGTGGTCGCTGTTGCAAGCGGCTACGCCCTTGACGAACCCGCAAAGCGCGTCCTCGCCTGCGATATCGTAATCGGTTACGTCGATATAGCGGACTGCACGGTCAAGCGAGTACATTGCGCGCTTGTTGTCCGTAATAAATACGCTTAAACCCTTAGCATCCTTAACCTGTGCGTTTGCCGCGTCTAAAAGCTGCTTGGTTTTGCCTGTGCCCTTGGGTCCGTAGATTATTTTTATCATTGAAAATCCTCCTGATAGCAAGTTAAAATATTATACTTAACCTTTACTGTATTTTATCAGTAAAAAAGGAAATTTTCAATACCTTTTGTGAAATTTCTTAAAATTTTCAAAAATGCGGACTTAAACGCACTCTTTTACGAATTCGGCTATTCTTTCCAGACCTTCCAGCATATCTTCGAGCGAAAGCGCGTACGAAAGACGGAGCGCATCGTCGTCGCCGAAGCATACTCCGGGGGTTGCGGCAACTTTTTTATGCGTTAAAAGCATATCCGCAACGTCCATACTGCCGTGAATTTTTTCGCCGTTGTACTTTTTGCCGTACAGACTGTCGCAAAGAAGCATAACGTAAAACGCGCCGTCGGGCTTTACGTAATCAAGCCCCAAAGGCTTCATTCCGTCCAGCTTTTCAAGCATTTTTTCACGACGCTCGCCGAAGGCTTTAATCATATTTTTCATAGCCGTGTCGTCGCCTTCAAGCGCGGCAATCGTTGCGTACTGCGTCATTGTGTTTACGTTAGAGGTGGAATGGCTCTGGAACGAGGCTATTGCCTTTGCAAGCTTTTCGGGGCAGGCAAGATAACCCAAACGCCAGCCCGTCATGGCATAGGACTTGGAAACGCCGTTAACGACGATGGTCAAATCCTTCATTTCCGGCGAGCACTGCGCGATTGAAAAGTGCGTTTCTCCGCCGTAAATAAGCTTTTCGTAAATTTCGTCCGAAAGCACGATAATGTTGTGCTCTACGCACACCTCGGCGATTCTGCGGATTTCCTCCTCGGTATACACCGCGCCCGTGGGATTGCAGGGGCTGTTAAAAATCAGCATTTTGGTTTTTTCGGAAATAGCCGCCTCTATCTGCGCCGCAGTTACCTTATAGCCGTGGCGGGCGGTTGCGTATATGTAGTTGGGAACTCCGCCGCACGCTTTTACTACCTCGGGATAGGTCAGCCAGTAGGGCTTGGGTATCAAAACCTCGTCGCCGGGGTTGATTGTGGCAAACAGCGCGTTGAAAATGGAATGCTTTGCGCCGTTGGATACGATTATCTGCGAGGGCTCGTAATCGAGATTGTTGTCGGCTTTAAGCTTTTTTGCGATTGCCCTTTTAAGCGCGGGCAAGCCCGCCGCCGCAACGTACTTTGTATAGCCCTTGTCAAGCGCGCTTTTCGCCGCCTGACAGACGTGCTCGGGAGTGTTGAAGTCGGGTTCGCCAACGCCGAAGTTGATAACGCGCTCGCCCGCGGCTTTAAGCTCGTTCGCCTTTGCGGAAATTGCAAGCGTCATAGAGGGCGCAATGGCTTTTACTCTGTCCGAAACCTTAATCATAATTACTTCCTCCGTACAATTTTATGTTCAGCCATAATTATACAGAGTTTTGCACCGTTTTGCAACAACTTGAAATATATTTAATTTTTGACGCTTAATTTGTTAAAAATTCATAAGCAACGCAATATAAGCGCATTAATTTTTATCCGCTTTGTCCCTGCAATGCGGGCAGTGCGCGCCGCAGCTGCCGCAGTCACAGCCCGTACACCCCCCCTTATGCTTTACTTTACGGTAAATAAGCCAACCCGCCGCGCCTGCAAACGCAACGCAGACCAAAACCAGCACAACAATATCCAAAGCGCCCATTTACTCCTCCTTATTGCTTTTTCTGCGAATTTTAAACAGCCTTAAAATATCGAATTTGCCGATATTCCTTAAAACTATAAACGTTGTTACAACCGCAATAACGGCGAGCCAGATGAACAGCGTCCACCACCATGCGCCGACAGTATACACCGCCGCGCCGATAACAAAGCTTGCCGCAAGCCAGAACAATAACGTCCACTTAAATTTGCCCTTTGGCAGCTCTGCCTTGGCCGTTGCGCAAGCCGCAAAACAGGGGATAGTTGTCATATTGAAGGCGATAAACGCAATCAGTCCCGCAACGAATTGCCCCTGAGATATGCCCGTGTCAGCCGTGATTGCGGCAATAAGTCCGCTTAATTCCTCCACGCCGTCCTCGGTGCCCGCGCCCGCGTACGCGCCTATGCACAGCGCAAGCGTGGTGAACGTTGCAATGACGTTTTCCTTGGCGACAAGCCCCGTTATCGCCGCGACCGCGAACACCCAGCCGAACTGACCGAGCTGAGAGCCGAAGCCGAGCGGCGTGAACACGGGCTGCAAAAGCATACCTATCGACGCGAGAATGGAGCTATTCATTTCCTCGTCGGGGAGGTAGCCCCACTTAAAGCTTAAATGCGAGAACAGCCAGATTATTACCGTTGAAGCGAAGATAATAGTGAACGCTTTTTTGACGAAATGCTTGGTTTTATCCCACAGGTGAAGCATAAGATTTTTGAATTTGGGCCAATGATATGTGGGCAGCTCCATAATAAACGGGGGCGTTTCGCCTTTGAGCGAGGTATTGCGCATTAAAAGCACGCATACTATGGCGGAAGCAACGCCCAAGACGTACATTCCGTAGGTTATCAAATCGGAATTGCCAACGCCGAACGCGGCGACAATACCGCCCGCAACGGCAGTTAAAATGGGAAGCTTAGCCCCGCAGGAGAAGAAGGGAATTACGCGTATGGTTGCCGTTCTTTCCTTTTCGTCCGAAAGCGTGCGGGTGTTTACCGCCGCGGGAACCGAACAGCCGAAGCCCATAATCATAGGCATAAACGCCCTGCCCGAAAGCCCGAAGCGGCGGAAAATTCTGTCCAAAACAAACGCAATACGCGCCATATATCCGCTGTCTTCCAGCAGAGAGAAGAATAAAAACAAGGTTAAAATCTGGGGAAGAAAGCCGAGCACGGCGAAGATACCGCCGAATATTCCGTCGCCCACAAGCCCCGTAGCCCATTGTGCCGCGCCCGCATTTTCCATAAGCGTTACAACGCCGTCCGAGATATGGTCGAGGAACAGATTTAAGAAGTTTGTCAGAATAACTCCGGGAGAGAACACCGTACCGTCGTAAAGCACTGCAAGCAGCTCAACGCCGAAATTGTTGTATTCCACGCTTCCGTCAACCTCTGCCGCAAGCCCCAAATCCACAAGCGAGGGCATCCAGCCCTGAGCTTCGGTAAAGCCGTTTAAAAAGAAAAGATTTTCGGAAAAGGTTAAATGAAACACAAAAAACAGCACCACAAGAAAAACGGGGATAGCCCAGATTTTATGCGTTAAAACACGGTCTATTTTATCCGATTTGGTCAGCGCGCCGCGCTTTGCCTTTGTTTTTGCGCCCGCAAGCTTGCCCGAGATAAATTTGTATCTTTCGTCCGCGATAGCCGCCTCTAAATCCGCGCCCGCGGCAACCTCGTCAAGCACGGTCTGCGCGCCCTTGCGTTCAAGCTCGATTTCGTCGTTTTCCAAAAGCTTTAAGGCGTGGAACAGCGGCGAGGGAACGCCCTCCGCCTCGTAATAAGCGCAGGCGGTATCAATTTGCTTGCCGAGCGCGTCCTTCAAAACGGTTTGCCCCCGTCTTGTTGCGGGCAATTGCGCGGCGCGCTGCATTAATTTATCTATCCCCGTGCCTTTAAGCGCGGAAATTTCCACAACGGGCACGCCCAGCGCGCCTTCGAGCGCGGCCGCGTTGATTTTGTCGCCCGACTTTTCCACCTCGTCCATCATATTCAGCGCGATTATGACGGGTACGTCCGTTTCCAGCAGCTGGGTGGTAAGATAGAGGTTGCGCTCCAAATTGGTTGCGTCCACTATATTAATTATGCCGTCGGGGCGGTCGTTAAGAATATAATTTCTTGCAATAACCTCCTCGGGCGTATAGGGCGACAGCGAATAGATACCGGGGAGGTCGACTATGGCCATATTGACCGCCGCATTGCCCTTTTGTTTTTTTGCGGACGTTTTATAAACGCCCTCGCGCTTGTCTACCGTTACCCCCGGCCAGTTGCCGACGTGCGCCGTCGCGCCCGTAAGCGCGTTGAATAGCGTTGTCTTTCCGCAGTTGGGATTGCCCGCCAAAGCAAAGGTTTTCATTCCGCTTTACCTCCGTTCAGCTCCACGTCAACGCAAGCCGCCTCCGTTTTTCTTAAAGTAAGCTCGTAGCCGCGCAGGGTTACCTCTATCGGGTCGCCGAGCGGCGCTCTTTTGCGCAGGGTTACCTCGGCGTCGGGCGTGACGCCAATATCGAACAGTCTGCGGCGCAGTCTGCCCTCGCCCGTGACCCTTACAATTCTTCCGCTTTCGCCAACGGCAAAATCGCTTAAAAGCTTGTTCATAAAAATCTCCTTATTTTTTATCAAAATATTAACCATAGTTTATTTTTTAGGTAAAAATTGAAGCGGCGCTACGCCACTAAAATTTTACCCGCCAAAGCGCGGTCAAGGCATAGCCTGCCTTCCTTTACGGCGACAATAACGTTGCCGCCCGAGGAGGAGATAAGCGTTATCCGCCCGCCCTCGCAAATGCCCAGCTCGCGCAGGTGTTTTTTTACTCTTTCGTCCGCGCCTACTCTTTTTATTTCAAGCTCCCTTCCCAAGGGCGCGATTGCAACAGGCATATTTACCCCTCCAAAACTTAACCGACGTTAATTTCCATCGGTTATTATAATTACAAAATATTCCATTGTCAACAAAAAAATAACCTTAGTTAAATTTTTTTGCGGAAATTTTTAAGCGCACTGTGCATATTTGCATAAAATTTGCAATATTTCCGTTTAAATTTATTTTTTATACTATTTGGTGCATAACCGCGTCAATTTGCTTGCATTGGGCGGCAAAGTATGCTACTATAAATTGCACGGCTATATATAATATAGAAAACAACCGCGTCCGCAGACGGCGGACGGACAAAAAATATTTAAAGGAATTTCGGAGGATTTATGAGTAAAGTAAGAAAACTGCTTATTTGTTTACTTTCCGCAATAATGGCGGTATCCGTTGCGGTTCTGGTCACCGCATGCACGCAAAAGGCATATCTTGACTTCATTAACCCCAGCAACCCTTCCGGTGGCGGAAATGAACAATTTACGGGAAACTATATCATTTCCGTAAAATCGCTGGGCGGACTGAAGGTCAACGGCGTAAAGGTATCTGCCGTGTTGAACGGAGAAACCATTTCAGAGGGCATTTCGATTGACGGAAAAATCGAGTTTGACCTTAACCCCGCGGAATACACGCTTGTTGTAGACAAAAGCTCGTTACCCGCAGGCTATTTCGTGCCCGAGGGCAGCAGCTTTAAGACAAGCGCAACCAAGGCGGAAGCCGACGTACTGCTTTCCTCCGGCATTATCCCCACCACTGCGGTGTCCGGCACGTCCTACTCTATGGGCGACATAATGTACGACTTTTCCTTTACCGACGCTACCGACGGAAGGAGATACACGCTTTCGGAAATACATTCACAGTACAAAGCGGTGCTTATTAACTTTTTCTATACGACCTGCGGCCCCTGCCGCTCGGAATTCAACCCCATGCAGGAGGCTTACGAGGGCTATTCCGACGATATAGCGATAATCGCGCTTGCGGACAGCAGTAAGGACAGCCCTGACAGAGTTGCCTCCTTCCGTAAGGAGTTCGGGCTTACCTTTTATATGGCGACCGACCAGGCGGGACTTCACGGCTTGTTCGGCGTGCAGTCGTGGCCGACCAGTATTGTTGTCGACAGATACGGCGCAATCGCTTACCACGATAACAGCGGCGCAATTACCAACTCCTCCACCTGGAGCGCGATATTTGCAAAATTCACCGACGACAACTACTCGCAGAGCGACCCCGACAGCAACCCCGACGACGATGACAAGCTTGAATGGGTTAAGCCCGACCCTGCGTTTAAAATGCCCTCCTCTTCGGAAATTTCTTCCGCGATAGTAACCAAGGGCAGTGATAAAATAAGCAACTTCCGCCCCGGCGAAACCGAGGACGCGCTTGTTTATTCGTGGCCGTGGATAATCGGGTACGACGCTTCGGGCACCAACCCCTATTTTGCGGCAACCAACGTCGGCGCGGGCTACTCCTTCTCTACCTTCTATGTGGATTTTACGCTGGAAAGCGGAGATATTATCGCTTTCGATTACAACGTGAATACGGAAGCGGACTGCGATATTCTTTTCGTTTTAAACGTTGACACCAAAAACTCCGCAAACAACTCGCAGCTGACGAAGTACAGCGGCAACAGCGACGGCTGGAAGGCGGAGCACGCGCTTTATACCGCAAACCGCCCTATAAAGCTGACGCTTGCCTTCCTTTACAACAAGGACCCCGAGAAGGACGCGGCAGAGGGCACGGAAATTGTTGCAATTAAAAATCTGCGCGTTATAAACGCAAGCGAAATAGAGGAGCCTACCGATTCGGCTACTGCGGCGGCCTCCGGCGAAATCGTTGGCGGCAAGTACGAGCATTACCAGACGGTAAAGCTGAACCCCGCAGACGGCTACTATCACCTTTACAACAACGAAACCAAAGCTTACGGCGCGTTGCTGCTTGCAGACCTGCTGAACACCACTGCCTGGTCGTCGCACGTTATCGGCGAAAATTCGTTCACTACGCCCACAAGCACCTCGGCTAAGTGCTCGCTGTATCTTTTAAGCTACTGGCTTATGTCCAACCGCGCGACCGCCCAGCAAGAGGGCAAGCTTATATTCACCTACGACAATACTAAGGATAAAAAGCTTTCCGCAAAGCTTATAGACAACTATTACTGGCAAAGCTTCTCGGACAACGGGTATGTTCCCGTAACCGAGGAATTGAAGACCGTGCTTACCACGTTTACCAAGGCTTACTGCGCAGAAAACGACAAGCCCTATTACGAAGAGCAATGGTTAGAGCTGTGCTACTACTTTATACACTACGGCGACCTGCACTCCGCAAACGAAAGCTGCTGGGTTGAGGCAGACCCTACCAAGGGACTTGGAAAGCACAACGCGCTTACGACGCTGGAATCGACCGCAGAAAAGCCCACGGCAAACCACGTTAACATCACCAAGATAATAACCCACAACGCGGGCGGCGGTCTGTTCTATAAATTCGTACCCACGCAAAGCGGCGTTTACCGTATTTACAGCGTTTCCTCGTCGGAAACTCTGGACCCTATGATTATGGTGCGCACGTTGGAGGACACCGAAGATGAGGACTTCCTCGGCGAATTCGACGACGACATAAGCCCCGACAAGTTTGTTTACCGCGAAAACTTTAATTATAAGGACGTAAACGCATATATTTATCTGACCGGCGGCGAAACCTATTACCTGCAATGCCGTTTTAACCAGCAGCAGGAAACGGGCGAATACGACTTCTATGTTCAGTACTTTGCAGACGAATACGATTACCTCAGATTCTGCACCACGGACGACGGCGCATGGTCGTACAACTCCAAGCTGACGTACTACCTTGCAATCAATTGCGCACTCGGCTCCGACAACAAATACTACGCGGTTAACGAGGACGGCTCGTACGGGTCGCTGATATATATCGACTTTGTACATCCGCAGTATTACGACCAGAACGGACATACTCTGATTGAAATGGTTGAAGCGGGCTTGTTCGATTTCAGTAAAACGGGCGGCGCAGACCTTACGCCGATTATGCAGCAATATTATCAGAATTCCATCTACGGCAAGGGTCCTTCAGACGAGCTGTACGGGCTTGCGGTAGCCGACCGCGCGCTTGTAACGTATATAGCGCAGTATCTGCTTAAAACGCACGGCGAGCCTATGGAAACGAAATATTGGATGGCGTTTGCCCTTTTGTTTTTTTGCGGACGTTTTATAAACGCCCTCGCGCTTGTCTACCGTTACCCCCGGCCAGTTGCCGAC
>WSNM01000029.1:0-480 GCA_013316055.1 Clostridia bacterium
TTGGTAAGTTTAATATTGCTGCTGTGGCTCAGTCGGTAGAGCACATCCTTGGTAAGGATGAGGTCGGCGGTTCAAGTCCGCTCAGCAGCTCCATAAGAACCCCAAAATATCAAGGGGTTCTTTGTTTATATTTTCGGAGTATTATGCAGTCTGATGATTTGGAAAAAACCGCCGTCAAAACCTCGGTGGTGACAATAATAATTAATGCATTGCTTACGGTATTTAAGCTGCTTGCCGGTATTTTCAGTATGTCGTATGCGCTTATTTCAGACGCAATTCATTCTGCTTCGGACGTTTTTTCAACGATTATCGTTATAATCGGCGTCAAAATTTCCGCAAAAAAGGCTGATAAGCGGCACCCCTTCGGGCACGAACGCTTCGAGTGCGTTGCGGCAATACTTCTTGCGGCGGTCTTGTTCGCCACGGGTGCATGGATAGGCTATTCGGGCATAGTCAGCATAATTAACGGAAGCTACAAAT
>WSNM01000029.1:490-11651 GCA_013316055.1 Clostridia bacterium
GAACCGCCGACCTCATCCTTACCAAGGATGTGCTCTACCGACTGAGCCACAGCAGCATAATTAACGGAAGCTACAAATCGCTTGATTACGGCAATTTTTCGCCCGCGGGCATTGCCGCGTTGGTTGCCGCTGCAGTATCTATTGTCGTTAAGGAAGGAATGTTCTGGTACACAATAAGGGCGGCAAAAAAGGTTAATTCCTCCGCATTGCGTGCAGACGCATGGCATCACCGCTCGGACGCGCTTTCTTCAATCGGCAGCTTAATAGGAATTATCGGCGCAATGTGCGGCGTGCCGGTTCTTGACCCGATTGCCTGCCTTGTTATATGTGCATTTATTGTAAAGGCGGCAATACAGATTTTTATAGACGCAATAAAGAAAATGACGGACGAGGCATGCGACGAAGGAACGGAAGAGGAGATAAGAGTATTTATTTCCTCGTGCGAGGGTGTGAGGAAGGTAGACAGTCTTTTGACCCGTAAATTCGGTAACAGAATTTACGTCATTGCGGAAATTGCCTGCGATTGCGATTTACCGTTGCATGTGGCGCACGAATATGCGGAGGCTGTGCATAGGGGCATAGAGGAAAGCTTTCCGCTTGTTAAGCACGTTACCGTGCATGTTAATCCGTATCACACAGAAGCAGAGTAATAAAAACAATGCGGCGCGCATTTCAAATTAATGCGCGCCGCTATTTTTAAATTTAAATATTCCTTATAAGTCCGATAACCTTGCCCAGAACGGAAACGTCGTCAAGCACAAAATCTTCCATATCGTCATTTTCGGGATGCAGAATAAATTTGCCTTTTCGTTTGAAGAATCGCTTTACCGTCGCACCGTCGTCAACCAAGGCAACGACAATATCGCCGTTATCGGCAGTTTCCTGCTTTTTTACGACAACCTTGTCGCCGTTAAGCATACCTATATTTATCATAGAGGAGCCCTTGACGGTAAGCATAAATAAATCCTCGCCGGAAAAAAAGCTGTCAGGCAAGGCGTAATAGCCGTCATAATTTTCGGTTGCAAATATCGGCTGCCCCGCTGCAACAGTACCTATAAGCGGTACCGAAACAGATTTTGCGGGCAATGCAATGGCTCTGCGTTTTACGTTTGATTTTGTCAGAAGTCCGCGCTCGCAAAGCCTGTTAATGACGGTAAAAGCCGTAGCGGTGGATTTAAGATTGCACGCACTGCAAATTTCCCGCACGCAAGGCGCGTAGCCGTTGTCGGTAATAAATTTCTGTATAAATTTAAAAACTGCATCGTCCTCGTTCAGTTTTTTAAGCTCTTTCCTTTCGCGGTTGTTGTTTTCAGCCATTTTCTCACCTTTATGTATATAGTATAACATAATTATTTTATAAATGCAAACATAAGTTTATAAAAATCAGTTGTTTTTTAGTTTGAAATGTATTAAAATAGTAGTAGAGGAGCTTACAATGGAAAAAAACGACAGAAAAGAATGCGTGCTTTATGACAGAGAATGCACAGGCTGTATGGAGTGCGAGGTTTGCGATTTGGACGAAAACAAAATTTGCGACAATTGCGGAAAATGTCTTGAAATTCACGATTCCGCGGTTATAAAAATAGATAAGATTATAATTTGACGAATAACAGCGGGCATAATGCCCGCTGTTTTCAGGTTTAATCGTTGTTTTCGTCACCGTCGGGCTTAAGCTTGACCTTTCCGACAACGCCGCGGCGGTTATCGTCGCTTATTGCGGCATAATGCTTGCGTGTGGTGTTAACGTCCTTATGTCCCAGCACGTCTGCAACAATATAAATATCGCCAGTTGCCTTGTACAGCGCGGTGCCGTAGGTAGAGCGCAGCTTATGCGGCGATATTTTCTTTAACGGTGATACGATTTTTGCATATTTTTCTACAAGGTTCTCTACGGCGCGGACGGTAATTCGGTTGCGACCGTTTGTAATAAACAACGGAGCAGTGGGGGCGTTGAGAGTATCAGAGCTTTGCTCCTTATAATCAAGATAACGCTTAAGCGCCGCGGCAACGTCGTCGTCAAAATACAAAATAGCCTTGCTTCCGCCCTTGCGCGTAACGATAAAGGAATTATCCTTAAAATTCAAATCGTTATTATTCAGTCCCACAAGCTCGCTAATTCGTATGCCCGTGCCTAAAAACAGCATAAGAATAGCGCTGTCGCGCACCTTGTTTTTTTCGTGATAAGCGCGCTGGTGGGGGGACAGCCCTTGCCCGCTTTCCGCTATGTCGATTATATTGAAAACCTCTTCGGAATCAAGCCTAATTATAGGCTTTTCGTGCAGCTTTGGCGTGGCGACCTTTGCGGTATTGTCAACACTTATATAGCCCTTATTGAAAAAAAATTTGAACATAGCGCGGACAGAGGACAGCTTACGCGCCTTCGCGCGCTCGTTACAGGAGTGCTGTTTGCCGTTATAGGAGTAGTGGGATAAAAAGCTTAAAAAATATTCAACGTCGTTGCTTGTAACAGCCTCCATATCGTCAAGAGTAAGCTCCTTCACTGTCTTGCTTTTGCGGAATTTCTTTTCCTGCAAAAAGTAGAAAAAAATTTTTAAATCGTGCGCGTAATTTAATCGGGTAAGCGCAGAGGTCTGGCTGTCAATTGCAAGAAAATAATCGTAGCAGAACAGCGGCAGATTTTCTTCAAGTAATCTGTCGACCGTTTCAAGATTTTTATTGTTGCGTTCGGTGTAGAAATTAGTTCCCATAAATTTAATTTTCCGTTTTTTAAAGCAGTGGTGCGGGCATATTTATATAAGTCAAACACTTCGTAAAACACAGCTTTTACGAATAAATTAGGTGTTTAATACAGAATAACACAAGCAAATGCGTATGTCAACACAATTTTTAATAAAAAACCAATATTATGTCAGACATAATATCAAAAGCTCGGGACTGATTTGGCCCCGAGCTTTATTAAAATTACTTTTCGGTTTTCAGACTTTTCAAATTCCATATATTGCTTGCATACTCGGCAATCGCTCTGTCTGCGGCAAAAATACCCGCTGCGGCAATATTGTTTAGCGACATTTTATTCCATAGCATTTTATCCTTGGAATAAAGCTTTGAAATTTTTTGCTGTGTTACGCTGTACGCCGCAAAATCCGCCATGCACATATACGGGTCGGCCACGGGCGAGCCCGTCAGCAGATAATTGGCAATATCCGCAAACGACTGACCGTTAAAGCCTATAATCAATGCCTCGATTATTCGTCTTAATTTGGGATTTTCGTTATAATATCTGCTGGAGCTGTAACCGTTACGCCAGATTTCGTCAACCTCATTCGATTTATAGCCGAAAATGAAGATATTTTCATCGCCCACTGCCTGTGCCATTTCCACGTTGGCGCCGTCAAGCGTACCGATTGTAAGCGCGCCGTTAATCATAAACTTCATGTTTCCGGTACCGCTCGCCTCTTTACCCGCAAGCGAAATCTGCTCGGACACTTCGGAAGCCGGCATAAGCTTTTCAGACATAGTCACGTTGTAATCTTCCATATATACAACGTTCAGCTTTTCCTTGATTTTGGGGTTGCTTCTTATCTCGTCAGCAAGGAAATTGATTAGCTTTATAATCTTTTTCGCCATATCGTAGCCGGGCGCGGCCTTTGCTCCGAAAATATAAGTCTTGGGCACGATATGCTTATCGGGATTTTCCTGCAAATCAAGATAAGTGTCTATAATATTCAAGACGTTCAGCAGCTGGCGCTTATACTCGTGCAGGCGCTTTGCCTGTACGTCAAAAATCGTGTTCGGGTCGATTATAAGCCCCTGCTTTCTCTTTGCATACTCGGCAAACTGCTGTTTTTTGATTAATTTAATCTCGTCAAGCCGCTTTAAAACGGTTTCGTCATTTTCGAATTTTTTGAATTCGGCAAGCTGTGCACCGTCAAGCTCGTAGCCGTTGCCTATGCACTCGTTCAAAAGCTGCGCAAGCTCGGGGTTGGACTGGTTAAGCCAACGTCTGTGCGCAATACCGTTGGTAACGTTTGTAAATTTTTCGGGTGTAAAGTCGTAAAAATCTCTGAACACGGACTGCTTTATAATTTCGCTGTGCAAAGCCGAAACGCCGTTGACACTGTGCCCGCCGTAAACCGACAGATTCGCCATTTTAATGCGGTCGTGCTCGATAATGGACATACGCGAAATTTTCGCCCATTCTCCGGGGAAGCTGTTCCAAAGCTGTTCGCAAAGCCTTCTGTTAATTTCCTTGATTATGGAATGAATTCTGGGAATTGTGCGCGCAATTAAATCCTCAGACCACGTTTCAAGCGCTTCTGCAAGCACTGTGTGGTTGGTGTATGCGCATGTGCCCGTGGTAATCGCCCACGCGGTATTCCAATCGTAAAAATATTCGTCAATCAGAATACGCATAAGCTCGGGTACGGCCATTGCGGGGTGTGTGTCGTTTAAATGAATTGCCGCAAGCTTTGGCAAATCTGCAATATTGCCGTATCTGTGCTTGTGGTCCTCCACTATGTTCTGAATCGAAGCCGAGCAAAGGAAATACTGCTGTTTAAGTCTGAGCGATTTACCGGCATTGTGGTTATCCGCGGGATAAAGCACCTTTGTAAGCAGGTCCGCGTCATTATCATCGGTCATTGCCTGATAGTATTCGCCTTGCGAGAACAGCTTCATATTGAAGTCCTGCACGGGCTTTGCCTTCCACAGTCTTAAAACAGACACCGCCTCGCTGTTTTTGCCGGAAACCATCATATCGTATGCAACGGCCTGAACCTCGTTGCAGTTGACATAGCTTGTTTCAAGCCCGTTTTTCGTCCATTTTTCGATAATCTGACCGTTAAAGCGTACAATAAACGATT
Organism: Clostridia bacterium; assembly: GCA_013316055.1. Classification (GTDB taxonomy): domain Bacteria; phylum Bacillota; class Clostridia; order Christensenellales; family Borkfalkiaceae; genus Coproplasma. The sequence continues at coordinate 5,314 of WSNM01000029.1, forward strand.
TGTCCGTCCTCTGCGTCAGCCACGCCTCGCCACCCGGTAACCATACGTCGGGCAGCTCAATCTGCCAGCCGTCTACTATTTTTTGCTTGAACAAGCCGTATTCATAGCGTAACGAATACCCCATTGCGGGATAATTGCCCGTAGCAAGCGCGTCCATAAAGCATGCCGCAAGTCTGCCCAAACCGCCGTTACCCAAGCCCGCATCGGGTTCAAGCTCGTACAGTTCTTCAAGAGAAAGTCCGTAGTTAGATACGGCCTTTTCAAATACGGGCGTCGCGCTTAAATTATATAAGCTGTTTTTTAGCGAACGGCCCATTAGGAATTCCATACAAAGATAGTAAACCCTTTTTGCGCGCTTAGCTTTGATTTTTTTATGAAAGTGCTGTCTTTTTTCAAGTAAGATATCTCTTACTACCATGACAACAGCTTTATAAATCTGGTCTTTGGAAGCTTCGGCGGGCGCAACGCCGAAATATCTCGACAGCTTGCCTTTAATCGCGTCCTTCACTTCCTTTTCGGTGATGGCAGAATTGCTCATTATGTTCTCCTGTTAAGTAAATTATTTAAGCATATCCAAATAAAGAGCTTCATATTCCTTCGCAGAATGGCTCCAGCTGAAATCGGTTGTAGCTGCTCTGTACATAAGTTTTGCCCACTCTTCTTTGTTTTTATAATCGGCAACCGCTTTGCGCACAACATACATCATATCATGCGCATTGTAATTTGTAAACGTATATCCGTTTACAAGCGGCTTAATGCTGTCAAACAGTCCGCCCGTTTCGCGCACTACGGGCACGGTGCCGTAGCGGCATGCAATCATTTGCGACAGCCCGCACGGCTCCGATTTGGACGGCATAAGGAAAATATCCGAGCCCGAATAAATCTTCCTCGATAAATCGCCGTTGAATACTATATTTGCGCTCAGCTTGTCGGGGTATCTTCCCGCAAGACTTGTGAAAAAGCCCTCGAAATGCGATTCTCCCGTGCCGAGGATAACAATCTGCACGTCGTCCTGCAAAATTTCCTCGATAACGTTTGTCACAAGGTCAAGGCCCTTATGCGAAACAAGCCTTGTAATCATGGAAATTATAGGAGTATCCGCTTTTTGCGGCAAACCGAGCATTTTCTGCAATTCCTTCTTGCAAACGGCCTTGTTTTTAAAATCATCGGGCGTATAATTTGCAAACAAGTGCTCGTCATGCTCGCAACTGTAACCGATGTCGTCTATGCCGTTCAGAATGCCCGTAAGCTTAAATTCGTTTCTTCTTACAATAGGGGCAAGTCCGTGGGCATAGAACGGGTCCTTTATCTCCTGCGCGTATCTGGGGCTTACGGTTGAGAACCTTTCGCAGCACTCTATCGCGCCCTTCATAAGATTAATGCAGTTCTCATATTCCACAATGTGCTGATAGCTGCCGTATATATCGAACAAGTCGCCAAGCAAATCAAGCGAATAGCGCCCCTGATATTCTATGTTATGAATAGTGAAAAGTGCACGGATAAACTGATACTCGGGTCTGAAGCAGTAATTTGTTTTAAGATAAATCGCCGCAAGCGCCGCCTGCCAGTCGTGGCAATGCATAACCTCGGGATAAAAGTCGATAAACGGCATTATTTCAAGCACTGCGCGAGAGAAAAACGCAAATCTCTCTCCGTCGTCATAATAGCCATAGCAGCCGGGGCGCTTAAAATAGAACTCGTTGTCGATAAAGTAAAAGGTTACGCCGTCCTGTATGTATTCGAATATACCGCAATATTGATTTCTCCACGCAAGATGAACGTACAAATTGCCCTTATAGGTGAATTTTGCCCTGTGCTCCTGCTTAATATCGGAATAAAGCGGCACAACCACGCGGACGTCGTATCTGCCCGTTGCGGCAAGCGCCTTTGAAAGCGAGCCTACTACCTCCGCAAGCCCGCCCGTCACAACAAACGGCTGGCATTCGGAAGCAACGAAAAGAATTTTCTTTTTACCGTTGTTTTCCGCTTTTACCGCTGCCTTTGCCCTTGTTGCGGGCGCAGACCTTGTCGATTTTGCCGCCGTAGCTTTTTTAGCGGTCGTTGTTTTGGTTGTTTTTGCTGTCGATTTTGTCGTTGCCATAAATTTTTCCCCCGTTACAGCTTATATAAGCGAGCCTTTATTCACAAAGTAAGGCTGTATTTCGCAGCCGGCAAGCGTTCTGTTATCGCGGATAACAGAATTTTTATCGCTTATTACATATGCAAGATTACAGTTTTCGCCGATTATATTATCGGTCATAATAATGCAGTTTTTAACAACCGCGCCCTTGCCTATTTTTACTCCGCGGAACAGCACGCAGTTCTCTATCGTACCCTCTATAAGACAGCCGTCCGAAATAAGCGAATTTTTGACGATTGCGCCCTCTGCAATTTTTGCGGGCGAGCTGTCGTTCACCTTTGTGTAGACGTCTCTGTCGCCGAAAACCTCGCTTCTTACCTTTTTATCGAGCAAAGCCATATTCGCGTCGAAATAGCTGCTAAGCGAGGTTATGCTTGCATAATAGCCTTCAAGCTTATAGCCGTACAGATTGTAGGTTTTTACTCCGGGGCTTAAAATATCTCTGCCAAAGCTGATATAGCCGTGCTGGATAGCGTCCTGAATAATTCTTAAAATGAATGACGTCCTTGCGACCATAACGTTTATATAGTTCTTTTTAACGCCGCCCTTTGCCGAATTTATCTCTATTTCGGTTATTTTTCCGTCCTTTTCGGTTTCAAACGTCATATAATAATGCGATTTTTTGGTTTCATGCTCGTGATAAACCATAGTAATATCAGCATTATTCTTTATGTGGAAATCGATAACCTTGCTGTAATCAAGCTTGTATATAGCGTCGCTGTCGGCAAGTACAACAAAGTCCTCCTTTGCCTTTTTAAGGAATGCCGTTGCGCCCTTCAAGGCTTCAAGACGGTTTTTATACAGCGTTTCGGTCTCCCCGCTGTACGGCGGTAAAAGTATAAGCCCGCCTTCCTTTCTTGCCAAATCCCAATATTTGCCCGTGCCGAGGTGGTCCATAAGCGACTGGTAATTATTTTTTGTTATCATTCCCACGGTGGTTATGCCGGAGTTGACCATATTGGAAAGCGCAAAGTCAACCATGCGGTATCTTCCGCCGTAGGGTATCGAGCCCATAGACCTTACCTTTGTAAGCTCGGGTACGTTTTCCTCGTTAATGCTTGAATATATAACGCCTACTGTTGATGCCATTTGTCTTCTCCCCCTTAAACGTCCTTATCAACAATTTCGCCAGCGGAAATTTTTCCGTTCTTTTTAACGTTGATTCCTCTGCCAAGCACGGTAATTCCGTTTGTCTTGCCCGTAACCTTTTTAGCCTCGGTAATAGGTGCGCCTACAATCGCCTTTTCGCCGATTGTAACGTCCTCGTCAATTATGGCATAATTGATTTTTGCGCCCGCCCTTACGGTGATATTGCCCATAAGCACGCTGTCGCAAACCTCCGCGCCCTTTTCTATAACGCAGTCGGTGCCGATAACGGAATTGACTATTCTGCCCTCTGCCTCGCAGCCCGTTGCCACGATAGAGTTGACAATTTCACCCTCTACAAACGCGGGCGGAGCCAAGGGACTTCTCGAATGAATTTCGTGCTCTCTGTCGGAAAGCTCGAAGTTGGGCACAACGCCAAGCAAATCCATATTCGCTTCCCAAAGCGAGCTGATTGTGCCTACGTCCTTCCAGTAGCCCTCGAAGCGGTAGGAATACATTCTTTCGCCCTTGTTAAGCATGTTGGGCAGAATGTTTTTGCCGAAATCCTTTTCCGAGTTGGGGTCCTTATCGTCCTCTTCGAGGTATTTGAAGAGCTTAGACGCAGTGAATATGTATATACCCATGGAAGCAAGGTTGCTTTTGGGCTTAGCGGGCTTTTCCTCGAATTCGTAAATGGTTCCGTCGGGGTTAGTGTTCAAAATGCCGAAGCGCGAAGCCTCCTCAAACGGTACCTGCATACACGCGATAGTGCAGTCGGCATTTGCCGCCTTGTGTGCCTGCAGCATTTTATCGTAGTCCATTTTATAAATGTGGTCGCCCGAAAGTATTAGAACGTATTCGGGGTCGTACATTTTCATAAATCTGATATTCTGGTAAATCGCGTTAGCGGTGCCCTTGTACCAGCTTGTATCTGTCTTTGCCTCGTACGGCGAAAGAATATGCACGCCGCCGAAGGTTCTGTCAAGGTCCCACGGCTGGCCGTTGCCGACATATTCGTTAAGCACAAGCGGCTGATACTGCGTAAGCACGCCCACCGTGTCTATTCCCGAATTTATGCAGTTTGAAAGCGGAAAGTCAATAATTCTGTATTTTGCGCCGAATGAAACCGCAGGCTTTGCGATATTGCTGGTTAAAGCGTACAGTCTTGAGCCCTGTCCGCCCGCAAGCAACATTGCAACACACTCTTTTTTTCTTAGCATTGCTGAATTCCCCCAAAAAATCTTTATTTTTGTTTTTTTAAATACATACATGTAAGCTTGGGAATATCGAGCTTTATCGAGTATTCCTTTTCGTTGCACGTTTGTTTTTCGGTTAAATATATCTTTCTTCTTATTTTGCCGCTACCGCCGAATGCTTTGTCGTCCGTATTGAATACAAGCGCGTATCTGCCCTTGTCTATGCCTATTCTGTAACCGCTCAGGTCCACGCCGGAAAAGTTGATTACGGCAGTTATGCTTTCACCCTTGCCGTCATATCGGGAAAAAGCTATCAAATTGTTGTATTTATCATCTACTACAAGCCACTTAAAGCCGTCCCAGCTGTTATCGATTTCAAAAAGAGGCGCATTTTCTCTGTAAAACAAGTTAAGCGCTTTTATAAATTGCTGCATCTTAGCGTGTAGCTCGTATTCCAAAAGACAAAAATCAATACCCGTTTTATAGTCCCATTCCTTGAATTGCGCCAGCTCATAGCCCATAAAATTCAGCTTCTTTGCGGGATGGGCGTACATAAACCCCATAAGCGAGCGCTCGCCGGCAAATTTATCGGCATACTCGCCGGGCATTTTATTTACTATCGAGCCCTTGACGTGCACAACCTCGTCATGTGAAAGCGGAAGCACAAAATTTTCAGAAAAGGCGTACATCAGCGAAAAAGTAAGCTTGTTGTGGTGGTGATTACGGAAATACGGGTCTTGTCTGCAATAAAACAGTACGTCGTTCATCCAGCCCATATTCCATTTATAATCAAAGCCGAGCCCGCCGTCAGATACCTTTTTCGTAACCCCGTCGAAGGACGTCGATTCCTCCGCAAACGTCAGCGCGCCCTTATATAGCTTTTTTATCGATATATTTAAATTTTTTATAAACTCAACGGCCTTTAAGTTTATGTTGCCGCCGTATTCGTTGGGCGTAAACTCTCCCGCGGGCTTGTCGTAATCGAGATACAACATAGACGCAACTGCGTCCACACGTATGCCGTCAATGCGGTAAATATCAAAGAAAAACCGCGCAGAGGAAAGTAAAAAGCTGTCAACCTCGCCTCTGCCGAAGTCGAATTTGCGCGTTCCCCAACCGCTGTGCTCCATATTGTCCCACAATGGGCACTCGTAAAGGGGTTGTCCGTCAAATTCGTACAATCCCCAGTCGTCCTTTGGGAAGTGCGCGGGCACCCAATCAATAAGTACCCCTATACCGTTTGCATGAAAGGCGTCTACAAGCCTTTTAAAATCCTCGGGAGAGCCTAAACGCGAGGTGACCGAAAAATACCCCGTTACCTGATAGCCCCAGCTGCCCTCGAACGGAAATTCGGTCACGGGCATAAATTCCACATGCGTGTAGCCCATTTCCTTAACGTACGGCACAAGCTCTTTTTCAAGCTCGGTATAGGTATAAAACGAATTGTCGCTATGGCGCTTCCAGGACAGCAGATTAACCTCGTAGATGTTTATCGGCTGCATATAATGCGGCTGCTTGGTAAAAATCGGCGGATAATCGGAGGGCTTTGGCAAATCACACACAACAGACAGACTTTGCTTTGCACTGTCCGCGCAGAAGGCATACGGGTCTGCCTTATACAGCCTTCTGCCGTCGAAGGCTTCTATTGTATAGCCGTACCTAGTCCCAGCATTAACTGATGCAACAGCTTCAAAGCTTTCCCCGTCATCAAGGCTACGCATAGGAAGCAGCTCCTCTGACCCGCCTTTAAAAATTGTAAGCCAAACCAGCTTTGCATGAGGCGCCCATACGCGGAAAACGTACTTGCCCTCATCTATTTTATGGCAACCGAAAAACTCGTATGCGTTATCGCATTGCCCTATATGGAATTTTTCAAGCAAATCTGCTTTGGATTTTCCGTATTCCATACCTTATTT
>WSNM01000030.1 GCA_013316055.1 Clostridia bacterium
ACCCTTTGAGTGCATAATTACGCATTTTAATTCAGTGTATCATTATAAAACCGCACGTCAACATTGTCAAGCGATTTTACCGGTTAAAACAATTTTATAATATAGTTTGTCGCTTGCGGTACGACAAGTATTTTTTAATTATGAGATATAGATATTAAACAAATTAACGTTGCGCGCAAAAATCACATTTTTTGCAAGCATACACAATTTGTTGCGGTCAGCAACCTCGGCGGGGTGAATTTGCGCAATTATATTAAATGTGAGCGCTTAAAATTGCGCAAAGAGGGACGAAAACGGACTTATCAAAACAGCACGATGCGCTGTTTTGCCGTTTGAGAAAAGCGAGCGCATAACACCGCGCGAACGGTGACCGAAACAGCCGTTGCCCCTACGGCTGTTGAGAAAGCAGCCCTAAAAATCACGGAATTTCGCAGGCAACGGCTTGCCGAGAAATTCGTGAACGGAGTTATTATGAGAATAGATAAATTTTTAAAGGTTTCAAGAATACTCAAAAGGCGCACCCTCTCCAAGGAGGCGTGCGAAAAGGGCAAGGTCTGCGTAAACGGCAGAGAGGCCAAGGCGGGCTGTCAGATAAAGGCGGGCGACGTAGTCGAGCTGCACTTTACGGGCGGCACGGTAAAATTCCGTATACTGCAAATTAAAGAAACGGTCAAAAAAGACGAAGCCTCCTCTTTGTACGAGATAATAAGCGAGGACGCAAATGAATGAAAAGGTAAGCGCGATTATCTGCGCGGCGGGCAAGGGCGAACGCGCGGGCCTCGGCAAAAACAAGCTGTTGGCGCCCCTCTACGGCGCGCCCGCGCTATTCCATACACTTAAAAAATTCAGCATTCCGGAAGTAGACGAGGTTATAGTCGCCTCCTCACCGGCCGACCTCGAGGAAATTACCGCTCTGTGCAAGCCGTTCGGCTACAAAACAGTTATAGGCGGCGCAACCCGCACCCAAACGGTTATAAACGCGCTTGAAGCCGTCACGGGCGACATAGTGATAATTCACGACGGCGCGCGTCCGTTCGTTGACAAACAGCTGATTTTAAGCTGTATAGGGGGCGTGAAAGAATTCGGCAGCGCAGTCGCGGCAGTAAAGTTCACCGATACCGCGGCAGCAGCCCGTAACGGTGAAATTTACAACTATCCCGACCGCGAAAGTCTTTACCGCGTGCAAACCCCGCAGGGATTTTATACGCACGACATTAAAAAAGCCTATCGCCTTGCCAACGGCGCGGAATTTACCGACGACAGCGCGGTTTATCTGCGCCATATCGCCCCGCCGCACATTATCGAAGGCGCACAAAGCAACATAAAGCTGACCTATAAAGACGATTTCCCCCGCGAATATGCCTTACCTTTGACCGCTTCGGGACAGAAAATAGGCATAGGCGCAGACACCCATACCTTTGGCGAAGGTAGCGGCATAACCCTCGGCGGAGTAAAAATTCCGCATAATAAAACGCTTATCGCCCACAGCGACGGAGACGTGCTTGTCCACGCGGTTATGGACGCCTATCTGTCCGCGGCGGGCTTAAAGGACATAGGTCACTACTTCCCGGACACGGACGAAAGCACCTTAAACGCAGACAGCATAAAAATGCTTAAAAAAGTAATAGAAATAACCGAAGCCGCGGGATATATCGGGGCCAATCTTTCAGTAACGGTACAGGCGGAAGCCCCCCGCCTATCCCCGCATATCGAAAATATGTCCGCAAAGCTGTGCAAAGCCTGCAAGCTTTCCGCAGAAAATATAGCAATCGCCGCAGGCACCTGCGAGGGGCTGGGCTTTGTCGGCGAGGGTCTTGGCATAACGGCATACGCCGCCGTATTACTAAATAAAAAATTATGAAAAGAATTAATGTAATACCGATTATAATAACTCTTTGCCTTGCGCTTGCATGCTTTGCGGCAACAATTGCGTTACTGTTTATACCCGAACCTAAACCGCTTAAAATAACCGAAAAGCCAACCGTTGAATACGTTGACGGAGAATACGTCGTCCACGGCAAAATAAAAAACGTTTCGGGCAAAGAGATAATTTTACGGGCATACGGCTTCCGCGCGGAAGTAAGCGCGATAAACGAAAGCGGCAATAATATGACGTACACAATTAAGCCGTATGACGATATAGCCGTTCAGCCAGATGAAGAAATAGCCTTGTCTTTTTTGCACGCAAAGCTCGGCACACTGCAAAACGCCAAAATTAATAAAATTATTTTTACGCCGGAGCACACGGATATAACCGTTTACGGCAACGTTATAAATAACGGTAATTTTGCGATTTGCGCGCTGTTTACGGGCATTGCGGGCGCGGGACTGCTGATTATTTCAATTGCTTCCTCAGTTACGGCAAATCGAAACGCCAAGCGCGTCAACCATATAATCGCCCAAATGCGTCAAAGCTTTGAAAACGCCGCATATTGCGGGGGCTATTACGGAAGCAAATCCCAAAACCGCACCGCCGCGGCAAAAACCGCCGCCTCTGTGCTCGGCGCGGTTATTTCCGCTCTGTTCCTCGGTTTAGGCAGATACAAGGTATATTCCAACGGCGGCAAAAGAGAATTTATAATCACCGACAACGCAATATATATGTACGTCAACGGAAAATTTTGCAGCATAACCGACGAGATAAAAGCAACGTTTACCAACCCCGCCGTAACGCAGAATAAAGGCAGAATTCACGTCAAGGGCGAGGATAAAAACGTCTATCTGATTGTCTGCGCCGACAAGCCCAACAGAGAGCGGACCTTAAACAACCTTAAAAGCATATTTACAAATACGGCGCAAGCCGAAAATACCCAAGGACAAAGCAATGGCAAAGCAACCTAAAACCACAACCGAGTTCGTATGCAGCGAGTGCGGCTTTTCCAACCCGAAATGGCTGGGAAGGTGCCCCGCATGCGGCAAATTCAATACCTTGGCAGAGGAAATAATTACCCCCGCCGCAACCGACAAGACTGCGGCAAAGCAGTATACCGCGCCGCGCGCAAAGCCCCTTTCCCAAATCACCTACGAGCGCTACAACCGCACTTCTTCGGGCATATCCGAGTTGGACACCGTCCTCGGCGGCGGCATAGTTACAGGCTCGCTTGTGCTTTTGGGCGGCGACCCCGGCATAGGCAAGTCCACCCTTCTCACTCAAACAGCGGCGCACCTGTCCGAAACGAAAAAGGTCTTGTACCTCTCCGCAGAGGAAAGCTGTTCTCAGGTAAAAATGCGTGCTCAGCGCCTTAATTTGAAGTCGGACAACCTTCTTATTCTCAACGAAACCTGCATAGACGGCATCGAGGCAGAGCTTGACGGCGTGGAATTTTGCGTAATCGACAGTATTCAGGCGGTGTATACCGAACAGCTCTCCTCCTCGGCGGGCTCGGTCGGACAGGTGCGCGAATGCGCGGCCAAATTAATGCGCATTGCAAAAGGCCGCGGCATAACCTTTTTTATAGTCGGTCACGTCACCAAGGAGGGCGCGCTTGCAGGCCCCAAGGTTTTAGAGCATATTATGGATACCGTCCTATACTTCGAGGGTGAAAATCAGGAAAATTTCCGTATTTTGCGCGCCGTCAAAAACCGCTTCGGCAACGTTGCCGAGGTTGGCGTTTTCGAAATGACGGGCGAGGGCATAATCGCCGTAACCGACTACTCGGGCGTTTTCCTTTCAGAAAGCCGCGGCGAAGAGGCAGGCTCTGCCGTCACCCCCGCGCAAACGGGCGCAAGGTGCATGAACGTGGAAATTCAAAGCCTTGTTTCAAAAACCTCCTTCGGACTGCCCCGCCGCATGCCGCTGGGCATAGACTATAACAAGTTGGTGCTTTTGATTGCCGTGCTTGAAAAGCGTTGCGGACTTTCCCTCGGCGGAAGCGATATCTACGTCAACGCAATGGGCGGAATAAAGCTGGGCGAGCCGTCGTGCGATTTGGCGGTCTGCGCCTCGCTCGCCTCCGCTTACTTCGGCAAGCCCGTCGATAAATTTACCGCAGTATTCGGCGAGGTCGGGCTTACGGGCGAGGTGCGCGCAGTAAGCTATTGCGAAAAGCGCGTAGCCGAATGCGTTAAAATGGGCTTTAAAAAGGTGCTTGTACCCGCAAAAAATATGAAGTCGGTTACAAAATATGCGGACAAAATCGCAATCGTGCCCATACTTTACGTCAACACAATGATAAAAAACCTTTTCAAGGACTGATTTGAATAAATAAAGAACGCCGCCCCGCGCATAGCTATGCGCGGGGCGGCTTTTCCGACTTCAAAGCCTTATTAAAATTATTTTGCTTTATAGCCGGTTTCTGTAAGAGTGATAGCTCCCTCTCCGCAGCTGACTACAACGCTGACCCTTACGCCTACAAACGCCGCGTCGCCGCTTCCGTCTGTTTTAAGCGAGGTATAGCTGTCGGAATAGCTGTTTCCGCTCAACTGCACCTCTTTGCCGTTGTTCAACGCGGTAATTTTTGACTTATCCCCGTCAAGCAGCTCAATCATAGCCTTAGCCGAAATGCTTGCGCCAAGCTTGCCGCTTATTTCCGTGCTCTTGCCCTCGCAGAATTCCGCGCCGCCGTAATCGAAGCCGACCTTCCACGTCCAGCAAACAAAGCTGTTGCTTCTTGTAAAATTAGTAACCTCTACCGCGGTTTCGGTTACCCAAACCGCCCAAAGCCTTACGTCAACGCTGTCGCCCGCAATACCAAGGTTTGCGCAGTACTGTTTAAGCGCCTCCGCGTCCGCAATGTAAGCATAGCCTTCGCCCGCTTCTATATACCAGCCCATAAAGACAACGCCCTCTACTGTCGTTGCGGGGGTATGCAGGCTACCGCCCTCGCCGTATTGCAATGCTCCTTCAAGGCTGTAAACGCCGTTTGCGTCCGCCTCGGCTCCGTCAAGCGCAATATCGCTTGAATAGGTCACGTTAACAGTCTTGCCTACCCATTCCGCATAAAGGGTAATCGGTCTGTCTGCAACAAAGCTCTCAACGCTCTCGCCCGTATAATAATCGTAATAGCCGTTGAATATGTAGGTGTTCAGATTACTCTGCGGCTCAAGCGCAACCGTGTTGTCCGCGTCGTATTTAAAGGTCTTGTAATAAACGTAGCCAAGCTCCTCTGACTGATAATAGTCGGTAAAGCCGTTCAGCCCGCCGTCAACCTGCTGAGAGCTGATTATAGAAACCGTCACAGCGCCGTATTTGGCTTGCATAGCGATAACCGCGCCCAACTCGTCCGTTTCCTCCGTGGTTATATAGCCGTAATCCCAGTAGCCGACAAGCCTGTCGTCGCCGTCGGGCACTGCGGGCATAACCCCGCTTATTTCGGGCATTTCAATGTTGGAATAAATATTTTTACCGTATAAAACCCTCTGTCTTTCGCCGAATTCCTCAAACACGGTGTTGCTTATATCGGTAGCATACGCAAATTTTAATGTGCCGTAATGCAGATTACTGCCGTTATACTCTATATAGGTCTTGCCCGAGGTGTCGCGGCACAGTCTGCTCCAATTAACGCTTTGGGCAAGCTCGTCTGCCTTTGTTCCACCCAAAACCGTCGTCCAGCTTCTGCCGTCAACGCCGTACTGCGCTTTACTGTCAAGCTTTACAACGTTGCCCGACAAATCGTTTCCGCCCTCCCAGCTATTCTGCGGATTGCGGTAATTAAGATTTGCCGTAAATTTAAGCATACCGAACAATTTACTTCCGATATTCAGCGAATTCAGCTTATACTGTCCGTCGGGTTGAATGTCCGCATTCAGCTTAACGCCTATATCCTGCGAGAATACATCCATTCCCGCAAGACTGTTGATAGCCCTTCTGCTTACGTCAACCGACCAGACAGCCGCGCCGTTATTTTCGGAATATGCATAGCCCGCAAGGTATCCGTCAAGATAATCGCCGAAGTCCTTCATTACAAGCGCGCTTCCGCCGCTGCTGCCCGTCATTGCGTTCATTATGCTGTCGGAGAATGCGAATATAAATTTCAGCTGGTTCATTATATCCGCATAAAAGTCGGTCAGCGTCATCACACGCGTAACGTACGTTTTGCCGCCGTCCGCAGTCTTGCGCATCAAAATCAAATCGTCCTTTATTGTTATATCCACAGTCGCCTTTTCAGTTATAACGCCCACAAAGCTGTCGTGGTATATCGAAAGATTGAATTCAACGCTGTTGTCCTCGTTTATGGTAACATAGAAGCTGTTAATGCTAATATTCGCATTAAGGCCCAACCAGCCCAGTCCCGAAACCTCTATTTTAACGTTGCCGTCAATATAATAATTGCTGTTAAGCGCGTATTTTTTTGCAATATCCGCCGCAGTGACAGCCGCCTCTCCGTTGCTCTCGGCGCCGCCGTCAACCTCCGCAACCTCGTGCGTGGCAGAGTTAACAAACGCCGCAAGCAACGCAGAAATATCCGCAAAGCTGTGATAGCCCGCAAACGAGGAGGGTTTTGCCGTCTCATACGTCAACGAAGCCCTTAAATCAAGCTTTTTCGCGTTATTTTCGCCGAAGTAAACATTGCTTAGGCTAAGTCCCGTTATGTAAGATTTGTTTACCGTCTGGGTTACGGGCTCCCCGCCCTCGACAGCGGGCATAATACCGTAGGAATAGCTGTTTTTTGTTACCCTAAGCTCTATATCGCCGTAGCCGTTACCGTAAATCGCCGCGGAATTAAGCACAACAGCAAGCGCGCGCTCCGTTTCGCCTCGCTCGAAGCCGACACGCTTGATATAATTTCCGCAAGCCGCCGCACCGCTTACTGCGGGCACGTTATTGCCTTCAACCGCGTCCGCCCCGAATACCGATTTAAGCAGTAAATTCAAAAGCTCGCTCAGATTTTTCGCCTGTATATTCTGCGCGGCAAGTATCTGCCCTATTACGCTTTCGCCAAGCGAATGGAACTGACTTGAAAGCCCGCCGAGATAGTTTTCCACCAACAGCTGGTCGATTACCGCGGCAATCTGCTTAACCGCCTTGTTCAGCTCCTGCAAATTCTCGCCCTCGAGCTCTATGTCGGAAATATTCAGCAAAGCCCCGCCCATAGCGGCAACCGTCAGTATATCCTTCATAGGCAGATAAACCGTCAGCGGATTACCTCCGCCGTTGGATACGGAAAGATACACGTCAAGCATGCCGTCCGTTGTATACTTCCCGCTCGTTAAATACGACTTATCAACGGGCGTCGCGTCAAGAATGTACGCGTCAACGTACAAATCCTTTCCGTCCGTCCTTTTATTCTTCAAATCAAGCTTAAGGTGCAGATACGCGGTGGGGTCAACCCATAAATTCATGCCCTCGCGCAGGCCCGTCTGTTCGTTTACTTTTCCGCTGTCGATATGCAAGGGGAAGCCGTTTTCGCCCTGATTATACTCAACCAGAACGCCTACCTCCATAGCTGCCGCACCGTTTTCGGTAATCGTCACGTCTGCGTCCAAGGCAACCTCGCGCTCGGCAACAAGCTCGAACGCCGCCGCAATATAATCAAGGCCGTCCGCAAGGTCGCGCGCCGTCAGCAGCTCGTTCGCGCTTACGGGACACTCGGGCGCAAACGCGCCAAGCTTAATGTCCGTCAGCTCCACGCTCGCGGACGCATTCCCAAGCTGAACCGCAAGTCCGCCGTTAACCGCACCCGCGTCTATGCCTATATTAACCGAAATATTTTCGCCTAAGGTTATCGCCGCGCCGTTGCCGAAGGACTGTATTCTTACCGCCTTCAGCAAGCCCTTTATATCCACGCTTCCGTCGGAATTAAGGGGTATGCCCAGCTTTTTAAGCACTGCCTCGGCGTTAGGCTGCTCGCCCTCGCCAAGCTCTATGCCGAGAATTTTGAATATTTCCGACATAATATCGGCGGAAGCCGAGCCCGCGCCTACCTTGTCAATAAGGTCTTTGATATTTTCCTTGCTCAGCGCGTCCGCATTTTCCGGCGAAATTTCGCCTATAACAATGCAAAGTCTGTTATATACGTCCTCAAGCGCGGCCTTCAACAGCTCCAAATCTTCCTTTGTACTTACGCGCACGCCGACGAAATTGCTCTCGCCGTTGTCGTCGTCACTGCCGTAAACAAGCGTAAGCGTGTTATCGAGATAGGAGGCGTAAATATCGAAGTACTTCTCCGCCGCGGTAATTCTTGCGTCAAGCTCGAACCCAAGCCCGCCGTTAAGCCTCAACGCAAGACTGTTCAGCGCAAGCTTTGCGGTCTTACCGTTAACGCTAATCAAAACGTTGCCGGAAATGGCAAACCCGCCGTTTATCACGTCAACATATTCGTCTTTATCCGTCAGCTCGGGCATTTTTCCGCCGCCGAGCGCTATATCCGCGGTAACTCCCTTACCGAAAACAGACGCCTCAACCCTCAGCGCAAGCCTTTCGTTCAAATCGAGGCCAAGGCTTACCGGCACCTTCTCGCCGTCTATTTCAAGCGTGAACGAGCACCCGAATTTATTTTCGCCGCCGCACAAGCCCTTGATTGCCTGCGTAAGCAAGCCCTTCAAATCCGTTTTGTCGAAAAACTCGCCCAAATTCACCCCGCCGTTGCCGCTTGTCAGTGCGGAAACGGGCAGTTTTATTTTAGAGGCGCCCAAATCTATGTAGATAACGTCGCCGTCCGCGCCGCCGTTTAAGTCCTTTTCGTAATAAATTCCGACCGCGCCGTTATTTAATGCTACCCTTACGGAAGCAACAGCGCCGTTCTGCATTTCAAGATACAGCGTACCATTAAGCCGTAACCCGTCCACCGTCAGCGCAACGTCAGCCGAAATACCGCCGTTCATAATATCGGTGTATTCCGATTTATCTCCGATTTCGGGCACGCTTTCATGCGCAAGCCCCACGCTTAGCGTAAGCGGCTTGCCGAAAAGCTCGCTGCTCACGTTAACGTTTATGCCGTTATTAAATTCAAGCGAAACCGCAAGGCTTATAATCTGCTGTAATTGCTGTTGTAAATCAACCTTTACGGTGGTGGAAACGCTTCCCCCGCCGACATAAAAATTGCTCAACGCGTCGCGGATAACCGAATTAAGGTCAAGCCCGCTTAAAATTCCGTCGAAATCAACGCTTTCGCCTAAGGAAGAAAGGTCAAGCCTGTATTTAACGTTGTTTCCGTGCGCAATATACAAAGCGTTGTCTGCCGGCGCATAGCATATACCAAGTCCGCCGAATTTCGCGCGCACCTCTCCTATTCCGCCGTCGGCAAACCCTATAAATGCGTTGCCGTTAAGGCTTATATCGCCAAAGCCCAGCTTTACGCCAAGCGTAATGCCCTCCGTAAGCGAGGTATACTGCGCTTTTTCCTCCGCAGTAAGCCGTGCGGGAATGTCCTCCTCTGTGCCGAAGGTCATACGCGCGGCAATATCGTTCTTGCCGAGCCTGAACGCCGCCGTAACCTCGTCAAGGCTTGCAACGTTCTTTTTTATATTAAAGGAAAAATTTACGGGTATTTTAAGTCCGAAAAGCTCTATTTCGCTTTCCAGCGTAGCCTTTTTGCCCTTGTCGCTCAGCGTAAATTTACCGCCGAACAGCTGTTCGACAAGCGCGTCCGCGTCAAACAATGCCGCACCGCTTTCCCCGTCTGCGCCATTTACCGCCGCATCGGTTACCGTAGCAGACGATGCACCCGCCGCACCGTTCTCGGCAGTAAACGCGTCAAGCCCAAGCTTGTATTTATTTCCGCCTATTGCGAAGTACAGCGTTTTTTTGCCGTTTTCGTCCGCCATATACAGCTTTATTCCACCAACGCCCGCCCCGTCAAGAGCAACGCGTAAATCGTTAAAGCTTCCGCCGTCCATTCCAATATGAACCGCTCCGTCAATCTGCTTACCGTCGACTGCGAGCTCCAGCTTCAAGGTCGCGCCCTGCGTAAGCACGTCGCCGAATGCCGAGGCAAGACAGCTTGCCGCAGTGGGCTCGTTTGCGGACGATGTGGGGTCCCATTTAATATAGGTCTGGTTGAAATAATCGGGGTAATAGCTGTTTACCGCCTTTTCCTCCGCATAATCGAAAACCGTTGTGGAGGTTGAAGAGCAGTCCGCGCTGACAGAGCCCATTTTTGCGGCGTATTTGTCGTTTATGGTGAACTCTTTAACCACCCAATCCTCTGTGAAGGTATATTCCACCGTGGTATAGTCAAAGCTCGGCCATGCGTAAAGCCCGCCTGTAACGTACATCTGCTGCTTGTAGTAATGCACCGCCGAATCGAGCCCCGACTGGTGCACGCGCAAATCGAGCTTCATTGTATAAAGCCTTTTGCCGTTTTCGTCCTCGCCCTTCTCCTCAACGGAGGTATCGTTGAAGTTTTTAACGGTCAGCTCGTTTAAAATATAAACGGAAAACTCGTTTGCGGGCAGTCCGCGGTAAATTCTGAACTCGCCAACCGTCAACCCCGTGGGCTTTTCGCTCGGCCAGTCGATATTGTCCATATCGTCGTAGATATAGTTTTTACTTTTTTCGCGCCAGCTTACGTCCTTATCCGTCACGCAGAACTGACGCGCTATATTCGACGCGCCCTGCGGCATATCCGCGGAAATCAGCTTGCCGTCGTAATATTTTTTGTGCGTATAAACCTTCTGCTCCATAACCGTCTTTACGGTCGACTCCATATAAGACGACCAGCTCGGCTGGTTTTTAAGCACGTAGTTCATATACGCAATATTTTCTATAACAGTGTGGTCGGTGGGCAGCGAGCCGTCCTCGGGCATATAATACTCGTTGCCGGACGCGCTGTACAAGCCCGCATTCTCCTCCGCGCTCTTCGCCGCGCATACGGTGGAGTTGCCCAGCTCCTCGACAAACACAAAATCGGGCTTAAACAAAAAGCCCATTCCGAAATAGCCCGCAACGCCTGCAAACACCGCAGAAAGCGTAGCTATTGTCTGCTTTATTCTGCGGACGCGCACAATGCCTAGCGGCTTGCTTTTGTAAACGCGCCTCTCACCCCTGAGGCTTTTGCTTTTATCGTGAAGCCCCGCGCGGCGGTTAACGGACTTGTCGCGCTTTTTGCACGCGCGGAAGCCCGCGGTTTTAACCACGCTTAAATCCTTCTCTATTTTAAGCCCGTGACGGGACTGCCTAACCTTTTTCTCTTTCATTTTTTTGTAAATTATCCCTCGGAACAGCGGCAAAATTTACGCCCCTTTTCCGCATTATATATTAGCTGACAAATAACAGTATATAGGCTTTATGACAAAATG
>WSNM01000031.1 GCA_013316055.1 Clostridia bacterium
TGAACTGCGTTTCATTTAAGTGACTTCCTACACCGAACCAAAAGTTATTTTTAATAGAATTAAACGCGAAGTGCCGTTGTTTTTTCAACGGACAGTATAATAATTTCCGCATTCGTCAGTTTGACTGTTTTAGGGCTGTATAGCAATTATACGCTTGTGACAAATGCGCTTGCATCGGCTATTACTTTGTTGGTAGCGGCAATGAAAGGCAGCATAGGCAATTTGATTGCAACGGGTGACAACGAAAAATCCTATAAAATTTTTAAAGCTTTAAATCTTCTTATGATGTGGTTTATAGGATTTCTTTTCATAGGCATAATGGTCTGTGTTCAGGATTTTATATCGATATTGGGTGGCGACAGCTCAAAACAATTGCCGTACCTGACGGTTGTTTTGATATGTTTGAATTTTTATGTTACGCAATCCCGCACTATGGCGAATAATTTTAAAGAATGTGCTGGATTGTTCTGGAACGACAGATTTAAACCACTATTTGAAGCGGGTATTAATTTAGGGCTGGACTTGTTATTAGTATACTTTATGGGTATTAACGGCGTAATACTTGCAACAATTATAAGTACGGTTACCGTGCCTCTGTGGGTTGAGCCGTACGTTTTATACAAAAATTATTTCAAGCAGCATCTATATAAATATTTTCTTCAATACATTTTTTATATTTTATCAACAGCTGCGTCGTTCGGCGTCACATTTTTCGCATGCTATTTTATACCGCATGGTGGAATAGGCTGGTTCATTTTAAGAGTGGTTATATGCCTGATTCTGCCGAATTTAGTATATTTACTGATTTATTTTAAAACACCCGAATTCACTTATCTTTTCAGCGCTGTAAAAGCGCTGTTTGACAGGTTCGGAAATAAACGCGCAACGGCTCAACCGTCTATTGACAGTGATACGGCAAACGAAAATAATTTAAAGGCAGAAGAACAGCAAAATTATGAATCTGATACACAGAGCGATTAATAAATTGCGTAAAGTTATTTATGAAAGAATATATAAGCCGCGTGAAAGTGCAAAATACAGGGCTCGGCTTAAGAATAAAAATTTTTCCATTATATGTAATAATTGCTTTGGCGGAATGCTTTATCATGATTTGGGGTTAAAATTTTTATCGCCAACGGTTAATTTATATTTTGATATGGGCGACTATATTGAGTTTCTTGAAAATCTCGGGTTTTATTTAAATTGCGAATTAACCAATGCCGGAAGTAAAGAGGAAATTATAGGATTACTTAATAACAAAATCAAACTGCACGGTGTTCATTATTCATCGTTTGATGAATTAAAACAAAAATGGGAAGAAAGACGGCATAGGGTAAATCACGATAATTTATATATAATCGGGGCTTACCGTGACGGTTGCACAGATGATTTGGTAAAAAGATTTTGTAATTTGCCGTATAAAAACAAAATATTTTTGTCCCATAAATACGTTGAATGTGAAAATAATGATTGTATCGTAATAATGAAAAATTATAAGCGTTATAACGAGTTCCCGGGAGCAGATAAAATGGCTTCATGTAAACAACGGCTTTATGATGAAACTTTTGATTTTGTAAATTGGCTTAACGCTTAATAATGTTTAACGTATGGCGGCGGCTTTAAAGGCTTTGCCGCCTTTTTTTGTTTAAAATACGATAATTGCGTCAAAAATTTATTTATGAACAAGCCCTCAACCCAACCCCGACAGCCTGCTGCAAATAAGCCCACACCCCAACCGCGCGCAGCACAAAAACCAAAACAGCCGTATCAAGTCAGCATAAACAATATGCAAATTTCCGTATTTTTCTCGCAAAGTCCAACCGCGCCCACTCTGGAAAACGCTCTGGCAAATATTGCCATACGCAAAACCGATTGAACGGCTTGCGCAACCCTGTGCAATGCTGTAAAATAGCTATGTGTTAAAGCGCCGTTGTCCTAAAACGTACATATGGCAAGAACAAGCAAATACAGACAAGCATACAGCTCGGCGGCGTCACAGTCAAGGTGGCGCGTCGGGCTTTATATCCGTATCTCGCGCGAGGACGGCGACAGGATAGAAAGCGAAAGCATCGCCTCACAAAGGGCGCTTTTACAGCGCTTTGCGGAAGAGCGCCCCGATATGCAGCTTTTCGATTGCTATACCGACGACGGCTTCAGCGGCACCGATTTCAACCGCCCCGACTTTCAGCGTATGATAAAGGACGCGGCAAACAAAAAAATCAACTGCATTATCGTAAAGGATTTGTCGCGCTTCGGCAGAAACTATGTAGAGGCGGGCAAGTATCTGGAAACGGTTTTTCCGCTTTTCGGCGTCCGTTTTATCGCCGTCAACGACCAAATCGACAGCGTTGCAAGCCCCGCCTCGGTCAACAATATAATCGTTCCGTTCAAAAATATAATCAACGACGAGTATTGCCGCGATATTTCCATAAAGGTGCGCAGTGCGCTCGATATACGCCGCCGACAAGGCAAATTCATAGGCTCGTTCGCGCCGTACGGCTATCGCAAGGACGAAGCCGACCGCAGTAAGCTTGTAATTGACGACGGGGCGGCGCAAATTGT
Source organism: Clostridia bacterium (assembly GCA_013316055.1). Lineage (GTDB taxonomy): Bacteria > Bacillota > Clostridia > Christensenellales > Borkfalkiaceae > Coproplasma. Next base: position 2,563 of record WSNM01000031.1, read on the forward strand.
GCGCTTCATTTTCAAAGAATTTCTCAGCGGAAACGGCATTTCCGCAATTGTCCGCAGTCTTAACGCGCGCTCCGTGCCCAATCCCACCGCATATAAGCGCTCAAAGGGGCTAAGCTGTAACCGCAATTCCGAAAACAGTTCGCTGTGGGTAGATTCCACCGTCCGCCGCATACTCCTAAATCAGCTGTATATCGGCAACCTCGTCCAAAAGAAAAACGAGGTAATCAGCTATAAAATCCATAAAACAAGGGCGGTGGACAGCGCAAGCCGCATTGTTGTGGAAAACACCCACACGCCCATTATATCAAAAGCCGATTTTGCAAAAGCCCAACAGCTTTTATCGCGGGATACCCGCACAAGCCCCAAAACGGGCAAGCTATCCGTCTTTGCGGGGCTTGTAAAATGCGCAGACTGCGGCAGAGCCATGCAAAAGCGCACCGTCGTTCAGCCCAATAAAGCATATTCGTATTATGTATGCTCAACCTATAAAAAGCTCGACAAAACGGCATGCACCAAGCACGCCGTCCGCATAGACGTGCTTGAAGCGGCTGTGCTTGAAGTGATAAACAGGTATATCGCCTTTGCGGTGAATTACCAAAGCCTTTCGCAAAGGGTCAGGCTCGCAAGGTCGGGCGGCGGCACAGCCTCCCGCATTACCGCCGAGCTTAACGCAAGGCGCGGCGAGCTTTTGAAGGCGCAGCGGCTGTTAACGGAAATTTACCCCGATTTCAAAAGCGGAATTTTAAGCCGCGAGCAGTATTTTGCCCTTAAAGAAAGGTATGAAAATATGTGCAGCAGCACACAAGCTGCAATCGAAGCCCTGCAAAGGGAATTAAACGGGTTGAAGGACGAGGAGGAAGGCATAAACGAATTTATTGCCTGCTTTGGCAAATACGCACAGCTCAAGCAGCTCACGCGCGAGGCGGCGGTAGAGCTTATAGACAATATTTATATCCGCGAGGGCGGCAAAATAGATTTGCACTTAAAATTCAGGGACATATACCTCGCCGCGGAGCATAGCTTAAACAATGCGGACAATAATGCGGAAAAAGCCGCGCTTCGAAAATAAAACAGTAAAAAAACGATAAAATTTTAAATTGCCTATTGAAATTTGCCAGATTTCATTTTATTATTAATTAAACAACCGTTGCAAAAACGGGATAAGGGGACTGATAAAATGAGTATTACGGCAAAAGAGATTCGCGACATAGCGGTTATAGGCCACAGCGGAGAGGGCAAAACCACCCTTTGCGAGGCAATGCTGTTCAATTGCGGCGCAACGGACAGAATGGGCAAGGTAGAGGACGGCACCACCGTCATGGACTTTGACGAGCTGGAAAAAAGCAAAAAATTTTCCATCTATACCTCGGTTGCCTACGTAATGTGGAAGGGCGTTAAAATAAACGTGCTCGATTTACCCGGCTTTTACGATTTCGAGGGCGAGCGTCACGAGGGGCTTGCGGCGTGCGGCGCGGCAATACTCGTCATAGGCGCAAACGCCACAATTCCAATCGGCGCGGAAAGCGTTGTAGATTACTGCTTAAGGCTCGGCAAGCCGCTTATAATCTTCATAAACGGCATGGATAAAGCCAATGCGGACTACGCGGGCACCGTAAACGCGCTCAAAGAGAAATACGCGGGCAAGCTCGCACCCATACAGCTGCCCATTATTACGGACGGCAAAATGACGGGCTACGTCAACGCCATACAAGAGCGCGCTTACAAATTCTCCACGCAAGGCCCGCAGGAAATTCCCGTTCCCGAACAGCTTTCAAAGCAAATGTACGATATGCAGTCGGCGCTTATGGAAACGGCGGCGGAAAACGATGAGCTGCTGCTTGACAAATATTTCGAGGACGGCGCGCTTTCCAAGGCGGACACGGTTCACGGAATACGCAAGGGCATCGCCACGGGCAACGTAATACCCGTAATGGCGGGCAGCGCGTACCAGAACCGCGGCGTTATCAACCTTCTCGACGAAATCGTCCGCTACATGCCTGCCGCCAGCGAAAGAAGCAGCACCCTTGCCAACGACCTTATCGCAGACGAGGTTGTCGGCATAAATTGCGAGGAGGACGCGCCCTTCGCCGCGCAGGTATTTAAAACGGTTAACGACCCGTATTCGGGCAAAATGAACTATATAAAGGTTTTCCGCGGCCGTTTAAGGGCGGGCATGACGGTATACAACTCGAACACCGACACGGAAGAGCGCATAGGCCAGATATTTTTACTCCGCGGCAAAAAGACCGAGCAGGTTGCCGAGCTTTGCGCGGGCGACATAGGCGCCGTAAACAAGCTTACCGATACCGACACAAACCATACGCTCTGTGAGGCGGGTACGTCCATTCAGTTCGACCCTATCCGCTTTCCGCGCCCCGCGCTTTCGCTTGCCGTACGCACGTCTGTGCGCGGCGACGAGGAAAAAATGTTCGCGGGCTTCAATAAAATGCGCGAGGAGGACTATACCTTTTCAATCGGCAAGCGCGCGGATACGGGCGAGTTTGTTTTGAGCGGTCAGGGCGAGGTTCACCTCGAAATGCTCGCCAAAAAGCTTAAAGCGCGCTACGGGGTAGATATTATTCTGTCTGAGCCGAAGATACCCTACCGCGAAACAATCCGCGCCGTTGCAGAGGCAGAGGGCAAGCACAAAAAGCAGTCGGGCGGACACGGTCAGTACGGACATTGCAAGGTGCGCTTCGAGCCTTGCGAAAACGAGTTCGAGTTCGGCGACGAGGTCGTCGGCGGAGCCGTCCCCAGACAGTACATCCCCGCAGTCGAAAAGGGGCTTAGGGAATGCCTCGGCAAGGGCGTTCTGGCGGGCTATCCCGTTACGGGCGTAAGGGCTGTGCTTTACGACGGCACCTATCACGACGTAGACTCGTCTGAAATGGCTTTCAAGGCGGCCGCGGCAATAGCCTTCAAGGAAGGGCTTAAAAACGCAAAGCCCGTGCTTTTGGAGCCGGTTATGAAATTGAAGGTAGCCGTCGCCGGCGAATACCTCGGCGGTGTTATGGGCGATATTTCAAAACGCAGAGGCAGAATTTCCGACAGCTCGGCAGAGGGCGGCGTAACGGTAGTCATTGCCGAGGTTCCGCTTTCCGAAATCACCAAATACTCAACCGATTTAAGGGGACTTACCCGCGGTCAAGGCAAATTCTCCACCGAATTTTTAAGGTATGAAGAGGTTCCGCCCCAGCTTGCGGAAAAAATCATAGCCGCAAGCAAGCAGTAAAGAAATTAAGCCCGATTTTCCGCCGATAAGGAAAGTCGGGCTTTTAAAAAATTTCAAAAAGGGTATGGTGTTTTATTGACCTTTTCCCCCGCCGCGGCGGACACCATAATGCAGCATTTTAAAGACACCGAAACCTGCGCGGACGACTACGATTTGATTTTAACGGGCGATTTAGGCGCTTTGGGCAGCCGTATTTTAAAGGATTTAACGTGGGAAAAGGGGTATGATATATCCGAAAAGCACGTCGATTGCGGCGAAATTATATACAAGGTAATCGAAAAGGAGTTTCAGGGCGGCAGCGGCGCGGGCTGTTCGGCAACCGTTTTAAATTCTTATATATTTACCAAAATGCAGGCGGGCGCGTACAAGCGCGTGCTGTTTGCCGCAACGGGCGCGCTGTTGTCCACGGTTTCCTCGGGACAGGGCGAATCTATCCCGTGCATATCGCACGCCGTTCAGCTGGAGGTGTAAATTATGGACGAAAAAATGCTCGAAATCGCTTTACAGTTTTTAAAGGCGTTTCTTGTCGGCGGCGGAATTTGTCTGCTGGCGCAAATAATAATCAACTTCACCGACCTGACCGCGGGCAAAATTCTTGTATATTTTATGCTCGGCGGAGTGGTGCTTACCGCGGTAGGCGTGTATCAGCCATTGGTGGAGTTCGGCGGCGCGGGCGCAACCGTGCCCATATCCGGCTTCGGCTATCTTTTGGCGCAGGGCGCAATGAAGGGCGCGGAAAAGGGCTTTTTCTCTGCAATAACCGGCTCGCTCAGCGCGGCAAGCGCGGGCGTAACCGCCGCAGTGGTATTTGCCTTTATCATGGCGCTGATATTCAAATCGCGCACAAAGCGCAATTAATTGCTTATAATAAAAGTTTAAAGCGAGCCATACAATATTGTATGGCTCGCAATCCTTATAAAGCTGTACGCAAAAACAGAAAATTCCGCCGCTTCAAGCTGCTTTTGGTCATTTTCTGCTTTTTGATAATAGGCGTGCTTATCTTTTTTCAGCGCAACGTTACTCGCGTGCTTATTTCCATAAGCGAGGCGACTATCCGCTCCATAACCACGGTCGCCGTAAACGACGCAATTTATTACACGCTCAACGACGTCATGCGCTACGAGGATTTAATCTATATCGAGCGCGACGATGCGGGCAACGTAACCTCGATTACCTCCGACAGCTTAAAAATCAACAGAATTGCGCGCGATACGGCATACCTTTCGCAGGAAAACCTCAATAAAATGAGCGAGGACGGCATAATGGTCCCGCTTGGCGCATTGACGGGGGTAGAGGCGCTTGCGGGCTTCGGCAAAAAAATCAACATAAAAATCATTCCCATAAGCAACGTCGGCTGTCGGTTTGTATCAAAATTCACTCAGGCGGGAATAAACCAGACAAAGCACTCCTTATATCTTGAAATAGTTTCTGATATTTCGATTATTCTTCCGTCAAAAAGCACAAACCTCGCGTCCACTACCGAGGTGCTTATTTGCGAAAGCATAATAACGGGCAAAATTCCCGATACATACCTCCAAGCCTCGATAATCGGCTCCGACGGCGCCCTCGTGCCTAAAAGCTAATACAAAACAAGGCGGCGCGCATATAAAAATGCGCGCCGCTTCTTCGATTTTCTTACCTATTTTTTACCTCAGCACAATATTCAGCTTAAATTTAAGGTTGTTTAAAATCTTCTTTACAAACCCGTCAACGCGCTCCTCAATCGGCTCGTCCTTAGGGGTAAAGGTAACCTTAAACGCCATCGATTTTTTGCCCTTTTCAATCTGCTCTCCGATGTAAACGTCAAACAGCCTTACGTCGGTCACAAATTTGCACGCCGCATATATTTCATTTTCAATATCCGCGCACGTCACCGCTCTGTCGCATGTCAGCGCCAAATCGCGCGTAACCTCCGCAAACTTCGATATAGGCGAATATTTAAACGGCTTTGCGTGCTTTTTCAGCTCGTCGTAATCTATTTCCGCAATATATGCAAATCTGTCAAGCGCAAGCTCGTCCGCAACCTCGGGCGAAAGCATTCCCGCATACCCCAGCTCAACTCCGTCGCAAAGTATTTTTGCCGTAATTCCGGGGTGTAGGTAGGGCTTTTCCGTCGGCGCGTACTCGAATTTAACATTCAGCACGCCCGCAATGCAGTCTATAATTCCCTTCAAATCGAAAAAGTCCTGCTTGCCCCAAAGTCCAAGCGCTATCACTTCTTTTTCCTTCGGGAAGGTCTTAATCGGCAGCTCGTCGGCGATATAAATTTTCGCCTGCTCAAAAAGCTTGCCCTCCATATTCCCGCGGCGCAGATTGCGCACTATAACGTTCACCATAGACGGTGCAAGCGTGGTTCGCATAATCGCCAAATCCTCGCTAATCGGGTTTAAAATGCGTATAGCCTTTCTTTCCGCCGCGTCCTCGGGCAAATGCAGCATATCCAAATCCCTCTGCGAGTAGAAGGAGTAGGTCGAAATTTCATACAGGCCCTTTGCAACCAGCTCGCCCTTAATGCGCCTTTGCAGCTTCTGTTCGTCGGTAAACCCGCCGTTTGTAATCGAGGCGGAGGGGAGAAAGGTTCCTTTGATATTGTCGTAGCCGTAAAAGCGTATGACCTCCTCGGCAATATCGGGGTAGCCGTCTATATCCTCGCGGTATCTCGGCACGGTCAGCTCCATCTCGTCGCCCTTCAAGGTTACGCCGAAGTTAAGGCTCTTCAAAATTTCCGCCATTTTTTTCGCGGGCACCTCAATGCCGAGCAAAGCGTTGATTTTTGATACACTCACCTTCATTTTCTTGCCTTCAAGGCGAGAGTTCTCCGTCGTTATATCGATATGAACGTCGGTCACAACTCCGCATTTCAATGCTTGAATAAGGTTCAGCGCCCTCGCTATGGCGTGCTCTGTCGTGTATTCGTTCACGCCCTTTTCAAACAGAGCCGAGCTGTCGGAATGCTGTCCCAAAGCGCGCGCGGTCTTTCTTACGCTGTCGCGCGCAAATTTCGCGCTCTCAAACAGCACCTCCGCCGTGTCGTCCTTAATTTCGCTGTTCAGTCCGCCCATAATTCCCGCCAAAGCCACGGGCTTTTTAGCGTCGCATATAACAAGGTTGTCGCTGTTCAAAGTAAATTCATTGCCGTCAAGGGTGGTTATTTTCTCGCCGTTTTCTGCGCGGCGGATAATTACCTTTCGCCCGTCAAGCGTCCGCAAATCGAACGCGTGCATCGGCTGACCAAGCTCCAACAGCACAAAGTTCGTAATATCCACAATATTGCTTATCGACCGCAGTCCGCACAGCGCAAGCCTTTTTCTCAGCCACAGAGGGGAGGGGGCGGTCTTAACGTCCTTTACATAGTGCCCTATGTATCTGGGGCATATGTCGGGGGCTAAGTCGCAAATTTCAATTTTTTCATGCTTCCCCGCAACGGCTTTATAGGAATAATCGGGCTCCTTCACGGGCTTGCCCAAAACTGCCGCAACCTCGCGCGCAATGCCCAAAATGCTCTGGCAGTCGGGTCGGTTTGCGGTTACGCCTATATCGAAAATATAGTCGTCAAGCCCCAAAATCGGCTTAACGTCCGCGCCGTTTTCGCAGTCCTTCGGCAGAATAAGCAGTCCGCAGTAATCGCCGCCCTCGTACATATCCCCGTTAACGCCCAGCTCCGCGCCGGAGCAAAGCATTCCCTCGGATTCTGTCCCGCGCAGCTTACCCTTTTTAATGGTCATCACGCCCTCAACGGTAACGTGGTCCTTTGCAGTTGCGTATACGGTGGCGCCGACAAGCGCGCACGGCGCTTTTATGCCCTTTTTAACGTTGTCCGCGCCGCAGCAAATCTGAAAAATTCCCTTGCCGCCGCAATCAACCCTGCATTTGGATAAATGCGTGCCCTCAATCGGCTCGCATTCTATAACCTCGCCGACGACAACGCCCGTAATATCCTTGCCGATATTAATTAATTCCTCAACCTCGAACCCGCAAGAGAACAGCTTTGTCTGCAATTCCTCTGCGGAAACGTCTATATCAACATAATCTTTCAACCAACTTAAAGGAGCTTTCATTTTCTTTCACCTCAACCCTTGAATTGCTTCAAAAACCTTGTGTCGCCCTCGAATAACAGCTTCATATTGTTGATGCCGTATTTAAGCATAGCAATGCGTTCAACGCCCATTCCGAAGGCGAAGCCCGTATATATGTCGGGGTCAATTCCGCAGCCCTCCAAAACGCGGCGGTTAACCATTCCCGCGCCAAGCACCTCAATCCAGCCCGTGCCCTTGCACAAGCGGCAGCCCTTTCCGCCGCATTCGAAGCAGCTTACGTCCACCTCGACAGAAGGCTCCGTAAACGGGAAGTAGGAGGGGCGCAGCCGCGTTTTAACGCCTTCGCCGAAAATCCTTTCCGCAAACTCGTCAAGCATACCCTTAAGGTCGCAAAGCGTAATTCCCTTGTCAACCACAAGCCCTTCCATTTGCGAGAACATGGGCGAGTGCGTCGCGTCGTCGTCGCTTCTGTAAACCTTTCCGGGCGACAAAATCTTTATGGGCGGCTTTTTGTTTTCCATAACCCTTATCTGTCCGGCGGAGGTCTGCGTCCTCAGCAATAATTCGGGCGCAAGATAAAAGGTATCCTGCATATCCCGCGCGGGGTGGTCCGCGGGGGTGTTCAGCGCGGTAAAGTTATAATAATCGTTCTCTATTTCCGGCCCCTCAAAAACCTCGAAGCCCATTCCTGAAAATAACGAAACAAGCTCGTTTACGACAAGCGTGTTCGGGTGATAAGCCCCGTCCGCCGCCGCGCGCCCCGGCAGGGTTACGTCTATTTTCTCGTCGGAATATCTCTTTTTCAGCTCTATATCCTTCAAACGCTTTTCTATTGCGTTGAATTTTTCCTCCGTCCATTGCCGCAAGGCGTTTAAAAGCTTGCCCCCGCTCTGCTCGATTTGGGGCTGGGCGCGATTATCGGCAAGGGCGAAATGAGCGGCGAAGTGCGCGAGGCGTTGAAGCGCAACAC
>WSNM01000032.1 GCA_013316055.1 Clostridia bacterium
CCGGCATATTGAACTGCTCCGCAATCAGGCGTTCGCAAGGGACGCCGTTGCCGCATTCTGCTTAGAGCTTAACCCCTCGCTTTCCGACCTGTCGGACGTTAAAACCGCCGTGTCGGAGGCCGTTACAAACTGCACCGTGCACGCGTATAAGGACGGTATGGGGCTTGTTACGGTAGAGTGCGAAATCGAAAACGACGCGCTACATATCAAAATAAGCGACACGGGCAAGGGCATACCCGATATAAGCAAAGCCGTACAGCCGTTTTTTACCTCGGCGCCGTCGGACGAGCGCTCGGGCATGGGCTTTACGATAATGCAGACGTTTATGGACGAGTTTAAGGTGAATTCCGTCCGCGGCGAGGGCACGGTCGTTTATATGACAAAAAGTTTTAAAGCGGAAGTGAAGAATGCTTGACGTCGAAGAGACGAACAACCTGATACGCGAGGCAAAAGACGGCAGCCCTGCCGCCAAGGAAAGACTGCTGGTCGAAAACAACAATCTGATAAAAAGTATTGTGCGCCGATACCTTAACAAGGGCGTGGAATACGACGATTTATATCAGCTTGCAAGCATGGGACTGTTAAAGGCAATCAACGGCTTTGACGAGGCGTTTAACGTGCGGTTTTCTACCTATGCGGTGCCTATGATAGCTGGCGAAATAAAGCGGTTTATGCGCGACGACGGCAGCATTAAGGTTTCCCGTCAGATAAAGAGCACGGCTAAGGAAATAAACCGTTATATAGAAAAATATTCTGCCGAGCACGGCGCGCAGCCGTCCGTCAAGCTGATTTCGGAGCAGTTCAATATGCCGGAAAGCGAGGTGGTGTTTACAATGGGCTCCACGCATATGCCCGTCTCTATCTACGCTCAGGGCGATTACAAGGACGAAAAGGGGCAGGAGCTTTTGGACAAGCTGCCCGTGGAGGACAATCAGGAGGAGCTGCTTGACGCCTTACAGCTTAAAACTGCGATAGAGGGCTTGCCGGAGCGCGACAGAAAGGTTATAATTTTACGGTATTTCCGCGATATGACGCAAAGCGAGGTCGCTACAATGCTCGGCGTGTCGCAGGTGCAGGTATCGCGTATAGAGAACAGAATTATGGAAAATTTCAGAAAATCCTTAACGGGCTGAAAAACGGCGCGTGGAGCTTGCTTAAAAGCAAGCTCCACGCGCTTTATAATTTGACAACAGACTGTTATAATGCTATAATTGCATTATGATTAATCAGAAAAACGTGGAATTGGGACGCATACGTTCGAGCATAAGAGAGCTGTTCGAATACGGCAAAAAACGTAAAGCGGAAATAGGCGGGGATAAGGTTTTCGACTTTTCGATAGGCAACCCCAGCGTGCCCGCGCCCGCAGAGGTGCATAGCGCCTTAAAGGAAATTATAGAGCAGACCGACCCCGTGACTTTGCACAGCTATACCTCGGCTCAGGGCGATTTATCTGTAAGAAAAACGCTTGCCGACTATATAAATAAGCGCTTCGGCACCTCGCTTACAGCCGATTGTCTGTATATGACGTGCGGCGCGGCGGCTTCGCTTACGATAGTTATGAACGCGCTTTTGAATAAGGACGAGGAGATTATCACCGTTGCCCCGTACTTTCCCGAATATAAGGTATTTGCCGAGCACGCGGGCGGAAAGCTTGTCGCGGTTGACAGCGCGGACGGCACCTTTCAGCTTGATTTAAACAGAATAGAGGCGGCAATCAATTGCAGAACCAAGGCGGTTTTGATTAATTCCCCCAACAACCCCAGCGGCGTTGTGTATAATGCGGACGATATTAAAAGGCTTGCACAGCTTTTAGAAAGGTACTCGCAGAAATTCGGCAACGCTATCTATCTTATTTCCGACGAGCCCTATCGCGAGCTTGTTTTCGATAAGACCATAACGGTGCCGTATATAATGAACTATTACCCGCGCAGTATTGTCTGCTATTCGTATTCGAAAAGTCTTTCGCTCCCCGGTGAAAGAATAGGCTATATCGCGGTCTGCAATCGAATGGAGGAGCTTGAGGAGGTTTACGCAGGCATCTGCGGCGCGGGCCGCGCCCTCGGGTTTGTGTGCGCGCCAAATCTGTTTCAGCAGCTCGTCAAAAGGGTTTACGACAAAACCTCGGATATTTCAATATACAAGCATAATCGCGACAGACTTTATTCGGCTTTGACCGATTACGGCTATACCGTTGTACGACCCGACGGAGCGTTTTATCTGTTTGTAAAGGCTTTGGAGGAGGACGCAAGGGCGTTTTCGGAAAAAGCAAAGCAGTTCGAGCTTTTGGTGGTTGCGGGCGACGACTTCGGCTGTAAGGGGTATGTGCGTATTTCCTACTGCGTTGCGCCCGATATGATAGAGCGCGCCTTGCCCGCCTTTAAGGCGCTTGCAGAAAGCTATAAGCAAAATTAAAAAGCAATAAAAAATTACCCGACCAAATTGTCGGGTAATTTTTTAATTAACTTATGCTGCGATTTGTTCGTCGGTAGCAGACTTTTCGATGTACTTGTTGATTTCGCTCTGTCCGAGGATATAGTTGACAATGCCCAGACCGATAAGAGAAAGAATTAAGTACAATGTGCCGCTGCCGGTAAGCTTCTTGCCGAGCTTGTAGTTCCAGTAAATACCGTAGATACCGAAAGTTACAAGGGAAAGAACGATAGCCAAGCCGCCGCTTGCCGTCTTTTCTTCGGGGTTAATGGTGTTGCTGTCGTTTGTAAGGCAAACGAACCAGTAGATACCGTAAATACCGAAGGTGATAATGCTGAAAAGTACAGCAAGACCTACGTTGCGTTTTTTCATCTCTCTGTATTCCTCCAAATTATTCGGCAATGCTCTTACCGTCCGCTTTATTATATTAGCTAAATATGAATATGTCAATAGTTTAATAAAAAAAACTTATTTTGCCGAATTTTTTTAATTTTTCTTTAAATTCTGTTGAAATTTATTAAATTAAGTATATAATTAAATAAACTTACGGAGGTTGATTTTATGTTAAACGATAAAATAGCAAAGCTTATTAACGAGCAGATTAACAAAGAGCTTTATTCGGGTTATTTATACCTTGATTTTGCGAATTATTACGAGGACGAGGGGCTTGACGGCTTTGCACACTGGTATCAGGTGCAGGCTCAGGAGGAGCGTGACCACGCGATGATGATGAGAAGGTACCTTATCGACAACGGCGTGCGCGTAACCTTCGAGGCGGTCGCAAAGCCCGACAAAACTTTCAAAAACACGACCGACCCGCTTAAAGCGGGTTACGAGCACGAGCAGTACGTCACCTCGCTTATAAACAACATATATGCGGAGGCGTATAAAATTCACGATTACAGAACAATGCAGTTTTTGGATTGGTTCATAAAGGAGCAGGGCGAGGAGGAGAAGAACGCCGAGGACATGCTCAAAAAGATGCACCTTTACGGAAACGACGCAAAGGGGCTTTACGCGCTAAATCAGGAGCTTTTGGCAAGGGCTTACGCGCCTTCAACCACAGGCCCCGCGATGTAAATTCGGGTTTGCAAAAATTATCGGCCGCCCGCGCCCGTATAAAGGCGCGGGCGGCTTGGTTTATAGTTGACTTATTTAGTAATTTAAAGTACAATAAAAACAAATGATTATATTAGGTCTTGACCCCGGACTTGCCACAATGGGCTACGGGGTTATTGAAAAACAGAAGAACGACAACAACGTTGCGCTTGACTACGGCGTGGTTTTAACTCCTAAAAACGAAAGCCTGCCCGTGCGTCTTGCAATGCTGGAAGAGGGCGTGAATAAAATTCTGAATAAGTACAAGCCGGACGAAATTGCCGTTGAGGAGCTGTTTTTCGTAAAAAACATAACCACGGGTATACCTGTCGCGCACGCAAGGGGGGTTATGCTTTTAACCTGCATAAAGTACTGCGGTAAGCTGTACGAGTACACTCCCAACCAGATAAAAATGTCTTTAACGGGCTACGGCAGGGCGGACAAGCTGCAAATGCAGCAGGTTGTAACCTCGCTTTTGCACCTTAGCAAAATTCCCCGTCCCGACGACGCCGCAGACGCTCTTGCGGTTGCGCTGTGCCATGCGCACACTTCGCGGTTCGGCAAACTCTATTCCATATAAAAATAAATACGGTGAATTATGATAGGTTATTTAAAAGGTAAAATTTTATCGCTCGGTACCGATACCGCTCTGATTGAAACGGCGGCTGGGGTGGGCTTCGAGGTGCTTTTGTCGGGCTCTGCCCGCGGAAGTCTTTCGGGCAGAACCGAGGGCGAGGTTTATACCTATTTGCAGGTGCGCGAGGACGGGGTTTCGCTTTTCGGCTTTTCTTCTTCGGAAGAGAAAGAAATGTTTTTAAAGCTTATATCCGTTTCGAGCGTGGGGCCTAAAATGGGCATAGCGGCGCTTTCGCAAATGAGCGCGGGCGACATTGCCACCGCAATTGCCACAAACGACGTAAAAAGGCTTTCCGCCGTAAAGGGTATGGGCAAAAAGACCGCCGAACGCATTATTTTAGAGTTGAGAGAAAAGGTTTCCGCTGTTGCCGCGCAATCGGTTGCTGGCGAGGCTGTGCCCGCGGTGCAGATTTCCGCAAGCGACGAGGACGCGGTTGTCGCGCTTATGACGCTGGGATTTACGCGCAACGAAAGCGCAAAGGCGATTGCGCGCGCACGCGAAAAGGGTGCAACGGAAATAGAGGACATTATAAGGCTTGCTTTGCAGGGAATGTAAATTTTTGACGGGTAATTAAATGTTTTTTGACGACGAAGAAGAGGAATACGGAGCAGAGGACGACAGACTTGTAAAAAGCACCAAGGGCGAGTACGATATAGAGGAAAACGTGCTCCGTCCCAAAACGCTTGACGGGTATGTCGGACAGAGCAAGGTTAAAGAAAATTTAAAGGTATATATGAACGCCGCAAAGCAGCGTGGCGAGGTGTTGGAGCATGTGCTTTTGTACGGAGCGCCCGGTTTGGGTAAAACCACGCTTGCGCATATAATCGCGGGTGAAATGGGCGGGCAGCTGAAGCTGACCAGCGCGCCCGCAATAGAGCGCGGCGGAGATTTGGCGGCAATACTTACCAACCTTAACGAGGGCGACGTTTTATTCATTGACGAAATTCACCGCCTTAACCACAGCGTGGAGGAAATTTTGTATTCCGCAATGGAAGATTACGCGCTGGATATTATCGTCGGCAAGGGACCGAGCGCACGCAATATTCGCTTTTCGCTTAAAAAATTCACGCTTATCGGCGCAACAACGCGCGCGGGAATGATTGCAAACCCTTTGCGCGACAGGTTCGGTATAATCTGCCGCCTTGAAATGTACACCCCCGACGAGCTGAAAGATATAGTTTTAAGAAGCGCGCGCACCCTCGGCATAGCTATCGAGGACGAAGCCGCGGCGGAGGTGGCAAAGCGCTCGCGCGGAACCCCCCGAATCGCAAACCGCCTTTTAAAGCGCGTGCGCGACTTTTCAACCATAAACAACAATCCGGCAGTGACTATTGCGGACGCAAAATACGCGCTTTCCAAAATGGAGGTTGACGAGCTGGGGCTTGATTACGTCGACAGAGCGCTTCTCCGCGCCATGGTCGAAAAATTCGACGGCAGACCCGTCGGGCTGGAAACGCTTGCCGCAACCATAAACGAGGACGCGGGCACAATCGAGGACGTTTACGAGCCCTATCTTTTACAGCTGGGCTTTATTGCAAGAACTCCGCGCGGCAGAATGATACTTCGCGGAGGATACGAGCACCTCGGTTTTAAAATGACGGAAAAACAGCGCTCGCAGATTTCTATATTCGACAACAGCGAAAACAACGATTGATATGCAATACAAAAAAAGTGATTTTTATTACGACCTGCCCGAGGAGCTGATTGCGCAAACCCCCGCAGAGCCGCGCGACAGCTCGCGCTTGCTTGTGTATGACAGAAAATGCGGCAAGACAGAGCATAAAATTTTTAAAGAAATAACCGAATATCTGCACGCGGGCGACGTGCTAGTGGTAAACAATACAAGGGTTTTGCCCGCAAGACTGTACGCGCATACCGAAAACGGCGGCGCGGTGGAAGTGCTTTTGCTTAAACGGCTTAACAAAGACGAGTGGGAAGTGCTTGTAAAACCGGGCAAAAAATGCACGGTAGGCAAAAAGCTGATAATTTCGGAAGAGCTTTCGCTTACCGTTACGGGCATAACCGACAGCGGCGAGCGTATAGTTAAGTTTGCCTATAACGGCGTTTTTGAAGAAATAATCGAACGGCTCGGCACAATGCCGCTTCCGCCGTATATCAAAACGAAGCTGCAGAATAAAGGCAGGTATCAGACCGTCTACGCAAGGACGGACGGCTCTGCCGCGGCGCCAACGGCGGGACTGCATTTCACGCCCGAACTGCTTGAAAAAATACGCGGAATGGGCGTTGAAATAGCCGAAGTTCTTCTGCACGTCGGATTAGGCACGTTCAGACCCGTAAAGGAAGACGTAATTACCGACCACAAAATGCACTCGGAATATTACGAAGTAAGCGAAAAAGCGGCGGAAATTATAAACAAAGCCAAACGCGAGGGCAGACGGGTTATTGCGGTTGGAACGACCTCTGTACGAACTCTTGAAAGCGTTGCGGACGAAAACGGTCTTTTAAAGCCTTGCAGCGGAAACACACAGATTTTTATTTATCCGCCATATAAATTCAGGTGCGTGGACGCTCTTATAACAAATTTTCATTTACCCGAGAGCACGCTTATTATGCTTGTTGCGGCGCTTACAGGCAGAGAGGAAATTTTAAATTTGTACAAAACCGCCGTTGAGGAAAGATATCGCTTTTTCTCTTTCGGCGACGCAATGATGATATTATAATTATGAAAAATTTTTCTTACGAAATTCAGCATATCGATAAATACACGGGCGCGCGCGCGGGCGTTTTTCATACCCCGCACGGCGACATTTTAACCCCCGTATATATGCCCGTGGGCACGCAAGCCACGGTTAAGGGAATGTACCCGCGCGATTTAAAGGAGGCGGGCTCTCAGATAATACTTTCAAACACCTATCATTTATATCTGCGCCCTAATGACGAGCTTGTAAAAAAGGCGGGCGGTCTGCACAAATTTATGAATTGGGACAGACCTATTTTGACGGACAGCGGCGGCTTTCAGGTATTTTCTTTGACAAAGCTGAATAAAATCCGCGACGAAGGGGTATATTTCAATTCGCATATAGACGGCTCCGCGCATCTGTTTACGCCGGAAAAGGTTATGTCTATCGAGGAAAACCTCGGCGCGGATATAATTATGCAGCTTGACCAGTGCAGCGAGTACGGCTATACGCACGCCCAGTCAGAGCTTGCAATGGAAAGAACGTACGCATGGCTTAAACGCTGTGCCGACGCCAAAACACGCAACGACCAAGCGCTGTTTCCCATAGTTCAGGGCAATATGTACGACGATTTGCGTATGGAAAGCCTGCGCCGTGCAAAGCCGTTTGCAACGGACGGAATTGCGATAGGCGGACTTTCGGTCGGCGAGCCTAAGCAGAGAATGTACGAGCTTTTGGAGCTTATCCGTCCCGAATTGCCGGAGGACGTGCCCAGATATCTGATGGGCGTAGGCAGTCCCGACTGTCTTATAGAGGGCGTAAAACGCGGTGTGGATATGTTCGACTGCGTGCTTGCAACAAGAATAGCGCGCAACGGCACCGCATTCACCTCAACGGGCAAAACGGTTGTGCGCAACGCAAAATATGCCGAGGACTTTACGCCGCTGGATGAAAAGTGTAATTGCTATTGCTGTAAAAACTACACGAAAGCGTATCTGCGGCACCAGATAAACGTTGGTGAAATGATTTCGTCCATGCTTTTAAGCTTGCATAACATAACCTTTCTGCACAAGCTTATGGCGGATATGCGCGAGGCGATTTTTGCGGACAGCTTAAACGATTTTGCGGAAAAATTCTATTCGGAATACGGCAGAGGCTGAATATTGCCGCGTTAATTGTGAAAGTTGGGTGCAAATAACGAAAACGGCTTAAAATTGCTTGCAAAACAAATTTAAAACAATTATATTTATATAGATTAAAATAAACGGAGTTCAAATTATGATATATTCTTTACTTGAAGGCGAAGGCACTACCAACGCGGCAAGCGGCTACGGCAATTGGATAATGCTTGCTATACTTGCGGTTCTTATTGTCGTGGTGGTTGTAATGTATGTTCTCGGCAACAAAAAGCGCAAAAAGCAGGAGCAGGACGCAAAGGACCTTATAAATGCGGTAAAGCCCGGCAACAAGGTAAAGACAATCGGCGGTATATGCGGCATTGTGGTAGAGGTTGACGACGAAGAGAATACCTTTGTGCTTGAAACGGGTACCGAGCTTTCCGGCAAAAGCTATATCAAGTTTGACAGACAGGCTATCTATCAGACGGACGCGGTAGTCGAAAAGCCCGAGGCAAACACGGTTGCGGAAGAGCCCGCTGTGGAAGCGCCCGCCGAAGAAGCAATTGAAGCACCCGCAGAGGCAACCGAGGTTGCGGAAGTCGTTGAAGAGACTCCCGTTGCAGAGGAAGCGCCCGCAGAGGAAACGAAGGGCAAAAAGAGCAAAAAGAACGACTGATATTTAAGCCGTTTAATCAAAACAATTATAATTTTAAAAGCCTTCGCATAGATTTATAGCGGAGGTTTTTTTATGCGTACGAATATTTTTCAGGTTTTAAAGGCGGTGCTTGCCTCGGTTTTGATTTCGCTTGCGTTCGTGCTTGTGTTTACGCTTATAATTCAGCTTTTCTCACTGCCGATGAACGTCGTCAAGCCCGTTAATCAGGTATTTAAAATAATTTCGATAGTCGCGGGCGGGCTTATATTTATCCGCGGCGAAAAGGGACTTGTCAAGGGCCTTATTTACGGCGTTATTGCGGTGCTTCTTACATATCTTTTATTCGGTCTTATTTCTCTTTCTCTGTCTATTTCGTGGAAGCTTATAATAGAGATAGTTCTTGGCGCGGCTGCGGGAGGCATTACGGGAATAATAGCCGTAAATATCAAAAAGAATGCGTGAAATACGCTATTTTACTTGCATTTTTGCGCTCCTTAATTTATAATCAAATAAAAAGTGAAATCAAGGAGAATAAAAATGATTAAGACAATAGCTAAGCCCGCAGAAAAGAAAATTACAGGCTGCGGCGAATGCAGAAGCACCTGCCAGTCGGCTTGCAAGACCAGCTGCACCGTAGGCAACCAGAGCTGTGAAAGAATTACACGCGAGCAGAACCCCGAAAAGCAGGGCAAATAAGATATAAAAAAGGGTGTAATATGCCCGTATAAAGGAGCAGAATATTCTCTGCTCCTTAAATTTCGTTAAAATGATACACGTTTTCAGCTATAAGGATAAAAATTACATATATGATTCCGGCAGCGGAAGCCTGCACGAGTGCGATGTGGATACCGCGGCTTACGTTGCCTATAAATACGAAAAAAAAGGTGAACAGCCCGACTTTTCCGCACAGAAAATCGCAGAAATAGAAAACGATTTGAACGAGCTTAAAAAGCAGGGCTTGTTTTTAAAGGAAGATATAAAGACGTATCCGCTTAAATCGACCGAGGTTAAGGCGCTTTGTCTGCATATCTGCCACGACTGCAATTTGCGTTGCCGTTATTGCTTTGCCGACGAGGGGGCCTATCATTCCGAGCGCGAATTTATGAGCGAGCAGACTGCAAAAAAGGCGATTGATTTCCTCATAAAAAACAGCGGCAACAGAAGGGTTTTGGAGGTCGACTTTTTCGGCGGCGAGCCGTTAATGTGCCTTCAAACTATCAAAAACGTTGTGGCGTACGCCCGTGCGGAGGCGGACAAGGTCGGCAAAAAATTCCTTTTTACCACAACCACTAA
>WSNM01000033.1 GCA_013316055.1 Clostridia bacterium
AAACAGCAAAAAAGGAAAATAAATCTTGGAAAAATTTGCGCTTTTGAATTTACTTAACGCTTTAAACAGCCTTACCGCCAAGCCCGCCGTAGACAGTACCGACAACGGCACGCAAGCCGCGGGCAATTTTACCGCGGGAAACGTACAAAGCAACGGCGCTGCGCCCGCAGCGGGCGCGGGTCATGCAACACCGGCGGGCGCGGCAAACGCGCCCGCGGAGCATACATATCCGAACGTTATGGCGTCCGTGCTGGAGAGGCACGAGGCTATATCCAACCGCGTTAAAAACAAAAAATAGCCGCCGCGTAGGCGCGGCGGCGTTCTGCAAAAAGCTTACTTGTGCAGTCTTATATGGCGGGGAAGTCCGTTTATCCAGAGCGGGGTGATTTCCGCCTGAATGAGCGGCAAAATGTAATGGACAAGCTGAGGCATTACGTTGGTGCCGTCTGCGTTTATCCACTCGCGGGGGACCTTTTTTTCGACATTTGCGATAAGGCGGACGTCCGCCTCCTCCGTTATGCACATATAGGGGTCCTCGGAAACGCGTTTGAGGGTGATAACACGGCCGCTTTTGCCCTCGAACGCGGCTTTTACGCCCGCGCCGCCGCAGTTGAACGCCTCGGTCACGTCTATTCTTGCCTGAATGTGCGCCGCACAGCGTTGCAGGGAGGAAAGCTCGATTGCCCTTGTTTTTACGCCGTAATTTTCCGCGATTTTGCCCGCGAGGAACCTTGCGGTGCCGGCAAGCTGCTTATGCCCGAATGCGTCGACATAGTCGACGTGGTCGCTGAGCTCGCAGACGTATCTGCCGTCCGCGACCTTTACGCCCTCCGACACGGCAATGACGACCGAGCGCGCTTCCTTTAAAAGCTTGCCGACGTCCTTTATGAATTTATCCACGTCGAACGTGACCTCGGGCAGATAAATAAGGTCTACGCCCTCGCAGTCCTCGCCCTTTGCAAGCGCGGTTGCCGCAGTAAGCCAGCCTGCGTTTCTGCCCATTACCTCTATGACCGACACAACGGGATAGTCGTAGACAAGTCCGTCGCGGATAATTTCCTTGGTGGTTGCGGCGATATATTTTGCCGCGCTGCCGAAGCCGGGGGTGTGGTCGGTTATGGCAAGGTCGTTGTCGATGGTTTTGGGCACGCCGATAAAGCGGATTGGGCTGTTGATTTTTGAGCCGTATTCCGAAAGGCGCATAATCGTATCCATAGAGTCGTTGCCGCCGATATAGAAAAATGCGTAAATATCCAGCTCGGTTAAAATTGCGAAAATTTTATCGTAGGTTTGCTCGTTGCCGGAAATATCGGGAAGCTTGTAGCGGCACGAGCCCAAAAACGAGGACGGCGTGCGTTTGAGCAAATCCATATCCAAATCGTTTTTGATGCGCACGGATAAGTCGACTATATCCTTGTCGAGCAGTCCCTTTATGCCGTGAACCATACCGTAAATTTTGTCCGCGCCCCTGTCCTTTGCGGTTTTGTACACGCCTAAAAGCGACGCGTTTATGACGGAGGTCGGCCCGCCCGACTGTCCGACGATTACATTTTTCATTTAATTTTGCCCCCCTGAAAATTTTTATAGCTGAAACGCCTTAATTATACGGCACGGACGGCGAAAAAGCAATATTAATATGAAAAATATTTGCGAATATTGTTATAAACGATATATTTTGAGTGCAAAAAAAGGCATTGCCCGCGGTTGCGCCGCAAGCAATGCCGTAAAGTATACGCGCTTATTATTTTTTAAGGAATACGGGCACAAGCGCCGCCAAGCCCGCGAGAATGCCGAATATACCCGCGAGAATAGCGCCGTAGGCAAGCGTTAAATTCTCTCTGAAGGCTTTTACTGCCTCGTCCTTGATTGTGCCGCCGAGCTTGTCGGTTACGTAAGGCATTACAAGCTGAATTGCGAGGAAAAGCATAACCCCCGCCGCGATATAGCAGCCCGCGGAGATAAATCTTGTGATTTTGGGGAGAATGCCGAAAATGGAAAGACCGCCGAACACAAGACCCGTAAGCAACAGAGCATAGGGAACGAAGTATGCGGAAAATTCAAGTACTTTTGTTGAAACGGTACTGCCGAGTATTTCGGACTTGGACGTGTAGCCGAAAGCTACCTGCAATCCCGTATACGAAATATCCGTTCCGCTTGTTATTGCGGGCGCAAACATCATAAAGAACGCGACAAGCGCGAGCAACGCCGCCGCAAGCGTGAGAATTTTGCCCAAATCGAGCTTGGATTTTTTCTTTGCCATTTTTATACCCCTTTTGGTTTTTAATGCATTTTGCATATACAGCATATTATTTTTTTGCCCGTTTTGTCAACAAAAATTTTTAAACGACCGCGCATTGTTATTTTTATAAAACAGATAATAGACGCTTTGTCTATTATCTGTTTAAGTAACGGGTGACGCCGCCCTTGCAAGCAAGGGCGGCGTTATTGCCTTGACGTTCAGTTGTTCAGCTCTGCCAACTCTTTTAAAATCAGCATATGCTCTATAAGGGTGTCAACACGTTCCTTGGGCGTTTGTCTGCCTTTTAGACGTATTTCGGTTTCTTGCAGCGCAGTTTGTAATAATTCTTCACGGTCGTAGCCGATAACGTTTGTTTGCAATTTTGCTTCCTCCTAAGTAATTTAAGTATTATACTTCCGTATTTTTAGGACGCGTTCCGGAATGCGCCTTTTATTGCAAA
The DNA here is from genome assembly GCA_013316055.1 of Clostridia bacterium. Taxonomy (GTDB): domain Bacteria; phylum Bacillota; class Clostridia; order Christensenellales; family Borkfalkiaceae; genus Coproplasma. The sequence goes on from WSNM01000033.1 coordinate 2,700, forward strand.
CTTAAACCGAATAAAAATAACCTACCTTTTTTTTGGGAAAGCGCTATATTCCCAAGCTATAAACAAAAGTCTTTTATAATCAAAGCTTTCGGTTTTTGTTTACAAATTAATTTTAGCATACGGACGGCGCAAACTCAACAAGAAATTTTATAATTTATCCGCATTCGACGGGTTTCGACAAACAAAGTGCTTTTAAGACAATTTTCTTGGTGCCGCGCGGCGCAATTTTCGCCATAAAAAAACGGAAAGCACTGAAAATGCCTTCCGTTTGTATGGTTTTTGTATAAAAATTATCTCTTGGAGAACTGCGGAGCCTTGCGCGCCTTCTTCAAGCCGTACTTCTTTCTTTCCTTTACTCTCGGGTCGCGGGTTAAGAAGCCTGCCTTTTTAAGCGCGGGACGGCTGCTTTCTTCCGCCTGCAATAATGCACGGGCAATGCCGAGGCGGATTGCGCCTGCCTGACCCGTGTAGCCGCCGCCGTAAACGTTGACAAGCACGTCGTACTTTGCTTCAACGCCCAAAAGCGCAAGGGGCTGCTTTACTACGTAACGCAGCACGCCCTGAGGGAAATAGTCCTCGAACGCTCTTTCGTTTATTTCAATGGTGCCCGTTCCTGCGGGAATGAGGCGGACGCGGGCGATAGCCTTCTTTCTTCTGCCCGTGCCCCAAAACTGAAGTTTTTTCTTTAAATTAGCCTTTGCCATAAATAAATCTACCTCTCACCTTTAAAATAATTTCAGTTCTTCGGGCTTTTGTGCCGCGTGGTTGTGTTCGCCGCCCTTATATACCTTGAGCTTTTTAATCATATCTCTGCCGAGCGAATTTTTGGGGAGCATACCGCGGATTGCCTCGTATACGGCGAGGTCGCTTTTTTCCGCAAGCAGCTTTTTGTAGGAAATTTCCTTTAAGCCGCCGATGTAGCCGGTATGGTATCTGTAAAATTTATCGTCAAGCTTTTTGCCGGTAAGCGCTACCTTATCCGTATTAAGAATTATGACGAAATCGCCCGTATCTACGTTGGGCGTAAACGTGGGTTTGTTTTTGCCGCGAAGTATGGCAGCCACCTTAGACGCAAGTCTGCCGAGGGGAACGCCGGTTGCGTCAACAACGTACCATTTTCTTTCAACCGTTTCCGCCTTTGCCATGTAGGTTTTCATTGTCTGCTCCTTTCAGTTTCTCGAATTCTCTTTCTATCGCGCCCGAGTTGCCGGGGGTGGGGATTATGCATACGCTTTGCGTTACGAACACGTTAAGCGCCATTACCTTTATAAGCTCTGCAAAGCCCGCATCCGCGCCGAGGCCGTTGAACATCTTCATTATAAAGAAGGGCAGTGCGAACCGAAGGCAGTCCTCTGCAAGGCACAAAAGGACGAGAGCGATAAATTCTTTGGGCTTTTTAGCCATTAATTTAAAGGCGGCGCGGAAGTCCGTAACCGTTTTAAGCGCCTTGGCAAGGGCTTCTTCCTTATTCTTGACTATTTTTATCTTAAAGCCTATGCCGATTACGAACGTGGCAAGCTTTGTTGCGAATTTGGGGAAGATTACGAAAAACAGCACCATAAGCGGCAAAAACATATTTACCGCAATGCCGACCCACGCCGCAACGTGAATGAGAATGCGCGCCCAATCGACCTCTATCGCGCCGAGGACGTGAGTATTGCACGCCATGACAAGGAGGCTGACAAGGCACATGCTGGTCATATTGAAGAAATACTTGACAAGCACTACCGCGCTTGCCTCGCCGCCGGAATAGTTCGCCCTTTTGTGCAGATAGTAAATCTGCATAGGCTGACCGCCGACCGCAAAGGGGGTTACGTTGTCGTAAAACTTGCCTATAAGGTTGACCTTTAAGCTGTGTCCGAGGCGGTTGAGTATTACATAGCGGCGAATTCCGTAGCCGCGGCCTTTAACCGCGCTTATTATAACAAAATATTTAAACCAATCGAAAATAAAGATGCAGAGCACTACCGCAAGACATACGAGCGCGAATACCCAGCTGCTTTGGCGGACGAGGTCGCTTATATGGGTTGTGCCCGCGTCCGTTATTTCGCGGGAGATGCCGAACATTGCCCAGACGCCGAGGCCGATTGCAACAAGCAACAGCACCGTAAATATCCAGCCGAATTTTTTCTTTTTGGGGCGTTCTATATCTCTGTCGAAGTCTTCAACATACACGTCGTCGGAATTTTTTGCGCCGATTTTTTCTTCGGCGGGGTTTTCTTCCGCGGCAGCTTCCACAACGGGGTTTTCTTCCGCGGGAGGGGCTTCTTCGGTGAAATCGTCCTTGTTTTCCTGCATTACAGCTCCTTTAAAATTCAGCGGATAAGCACAGCCTTAATGCGCTTTACGCCCGCGGAAACGTTCTCCTGCTTGGCAATTTTGAACGTTCCCAAAAGTCCGGTGTGCTCGGCATGCGGGCCGCCGCAGATTTCGCGCGAAAATTCGCCTATGGAATAGGTTTTTACAACCTCGCCGTACTTGCTGTCGAATACGCCCGTAAAGCCGAGATTTTTCGCCTCTTCAAGCGTCATTTCCTGCATTACTACAGGAATATCAAGCTTTATCTGCCCGTTTACAAGCTCTTCCACCCGAGCGACCTCTTCGTCGGTCAGCTTTCTTGAAAAATTGAAGTCGAAGCGGAGCCTTTCCTCGTTTATGTTACTGCCCCTCTGGCATATATCGGGCGAGCAGACCTGTTTGAGCGCGGCAAGCAGAAGATGGGTTGCCGTGTGATAATAGGTTGCCGTTTGCGAATGGCTTTCAAGCCCGCCCTTGAACTGACCCGCCTCTAAAACGCGGCTTTTTTCGCGGTGCTCCTTAAACGCCTCGTCAAAGCCCGCTCTGTCAACCGTCAGATTGTGCTCGCGCGCAAGCTCCTCGGTCAGCTCGAGGGGGAAGCCGTAGGTATCGTAAAGACGGAATGCCTGCTTGCCGCCGATAACCGTTTCCTTAACGTAGTCGGGGTTGCTTTTGGACATAAACTCGTTTTTGCGCTGCAACGAGGTTACGCATTTATCGAATTCCTTAATGCCCTGCGCAAGCGTTGCCTCGAACCTGTCCGCTTCCTTTTTGATTTCGTCGAGAATGTACTTTTCGTTTTTGATTAAAAGCGGGTACGCCTCGCCGTAAATATCCTCTATAAAGATTTTTGCGCACGAAAGCAGAGCCTCGCCGTTTAAGCCTATCTGGCGGCAATAGCGGATTGCGCGGCGCATAAGTCTGCGGAGGACGTAGCCCGCGCCCGTGTTGGAGGGCAGCACGCCCTGCTCGTCGCCGATAAGCATAACCGCGGTGCGGGTATGGTCTGCGACAATGCGCATAGCCTTTCTGTCCTCGCCGCCGTTGTCGTAAACCTTTCCGCTAGCCTTTTCCAGCGCGGAAATGACGGGAAGGAACAAATCCGTCTTATAGCCGTCGTCAAGACCGTTTAAAAACAACAGCATTCTGTCGAAGCCGAAGCCCGTATCCACGTTTTTGTTTTCGAGCGGGATATAGCCCGTTGCGGTCTTTTTGTACTGCATGTAAACGTCGTTGCCGATTTCCACATAATCGTCGGGGAAAACGGGGCTTGCGGCGCTTGCGTTAAGCGGATAAAACCACTCGTTATCGGGGCCGCAGGGGGTATCCGTGGTGCCTTCGAGCTCCCACCAATTGTCGTTTAAATAGAAGATATGCTCCGGCTTAATGCCGAGGCTTTTCAAAAGCTCGGCCGTTTCGTCATCGCGCGGGGCGCTGTCGTTGCCGGCGAAAACGGTGGAGCAGAGCTTGTCCTTATCCAGCCCGAAAACCTTTGTCAACAGCTCGAACGTCCAAGCGGTTTTTTCCTTTTTGAAATAGTCGCCGAGCGACCAGTTGCCCATCATCTCGAAAAAGGTGAAGTGCGAAGCGTCGCCGACCTCTTCGATATCCACCGTGCGAACACAGCCCTGAATATTGCAAAGGCGCTTGCCCTGCGGGTGACTTCTGCCAAGCAGATAGGGCATAAGCGGCTGCATGCCCGCAACGTTGAACATTACGCCCGTTGCGCCGTCGCCGATAAGCGATACCGCACCGATGTCCGTATGGTTTTTGCCCTCGTAAAACGAGAGCCAGCTTTTTCTTAAACTTTTGGATGTAACCTTCATATTTTTCACCTTGAAAGTGTTTTATTTTTGTCAGGGTGCCTTTGCACGTCAAAAATGCAGAGATACAAGCAAGTCAAGGCGTGCGCGGCTTTTTGAAGCGACGTGTACTGAGCAGTACACGAGCAAAAAAAACGTAAGCACAACGCAGAATTGCGAAGTATATATGCGTTTTTTATTATTTTTTTGAAACGGTGTAGCCGTCCTTACCGTCCTTTACCGTGTAGCCGAGCTTATCTATTTCTGCACGGAGGGCGTCTGCCTCTGCCCAGCTTTTGGAAAGCTTAGCCGTCCAGCGCTTTTGCGCAAGGGCTGCAACCTCGGCGGGGATTTCGGCGCCGTTTTCGGGGTTTTTTGCGGCGACCTCTTTAAGATAATCGTCCGCGTTCTTTTTAAAAAGACCGAGGAGCGAATAGGTTTGCCTTATTTGCCTTACGTCGTCCGCCGCCGTCTTGTCGTTTGCGGCAAGCTTGGCGGAAATTTTTTTGAAAAGACCAAACAGCTCTGAAAGGGCAAGCGCGGTATTGAAGTCCTCGTCCATGTCCTCGTTGAATTTTTCGTCAATTGCGGGGCTGCCCGCTTCACCCTTGCCGAATTTGTCCTCTACCGCCTTTATAACCTTGTAAAACTCGGTCAAATGCTTTTCCGCCTCGGGAAAAAGCCCGTCGGTGATATTAATGTCGTTGCGGTAATTGTTTTGAAGAAGGGCGAATTTGACTGCCTCGTTGGTGTATTTTTTAAGTAAGTCCTCTAAAAGCAGGCTGTTGCCGAGGCTTTTGGACATTTTTTGGCCGTTGACCTTGATAAGTCCGTTGTGCGTCCAATATTTTGCGAACTGCTTGCCCGTAAGGCTTTCCGTCTGGGCGATTTCGTTCTCGTGATGGGGAAAAATCAGGTCGCGGCCGCCGCCGTGAATGTCTATTTGCTCGCCGAAAGCGGCGCGGTTCATTGCGGAGCACTCTATATGCCAGCCGGGGCGACCGTTGCCCCAAGGCGATTGCCAGCTGATTTCGCCCGACTTTGCCGCTTTCCACAGCGCGAAGTCTGCGGGGCTGCGCTTTTGCTCGCCGTTATCAACGCGCACGCCGTCGAGCATATCCTCTACCGAGCGGTTGGAAAGACAGCCGTATTTTTTGAAGCTGGAAACGTCGAAATACACGTCTCCGTTATCCGCCGCATACGCATGTCCGCTTTCTATCAGCTTTTGTATAAAATCGATTATATTGCCGATATTTTGCGTGGCTTTAAGCCATAAGGAGGGCTCGTCCACGTCGAATTCCGCCATGATTTTGTCGATATTTTCTATCATTTTTGCGGCGTAAACGTCGGCGGGAATGCCCGTTTCATTCGATTTTGCGATAATTTTATCGTCTACGTCGGTATAATTGCGGGCGTAGGTGACCGTGTAGCCCTTTTTTTCGAGATATTTACGCATTATATCGTAAATAAGCGCCTGATAGCCGTGACCTATGTGCGCCTCGCCCGAAACGGTTATTCCGCAGGCGTACATTTTGACCCTGCCCTCTTCAAGCGGCTCGAATTCTTCCTTTCGTCTTGTCAGAGTATTGTAAACGCGCATCACTGCTCCTCCGTTTTTGTGTTTTCGTTTACGGGACGGCCGCCGATTTTGACGACCCTTGCGGGCACGCCGACAACCGTTGCATGGGGCGGAACGCTTTTTAAAACCACCGCGCCCGCGCCGACCTTGGCGCAGTCGCCGACGGTTATGTTGCCCAAAACCTTGGCGCCCGCGGAAATTACGCAGCCCTTGCCGACCGTGGGGTGGCGTTTGCCCGTTTGCTTGCCCGTGCCGCCGAGGGTACAGCCCTGATAGAGCACGGTGCCCTCGCCGACCTCTGCCGTTTCTCCTATTACAACGCCCGTGCCGTGGTCGATAAACACGCCCGCGGCGATTTTTGCGGCGGGGTGAATTTCTATGCCCGTCCTTCTTTTGGCGTGCTGGGAAACCATGCGCGCAAGCAATTTAAGGCGCATTTTGTACAGTGTGTGCGCCAGCCTGTACCATGAGAGCGCGTGCACGCCCGAATAGGTTAAAAAAACCTCTAAATTACTGCGCGCGGCGGGGTCGTTTGCCCGTGCCGCGGCGATATCCCGCCTGAGCTTTTTGAAAAACATTTTTTTTACCGCACGGCTAACCGTATATTATTAT
>WSNM01000034.1:0-6789 GCA_013316055.1 Clostridia bacterium
AACGTAATTCAATAAATCTTTGAGCATTTTTTCAAAATGTTTGTCTTTATAAGTAATTCCGAATTTAAAAAGCAATTCTATATAACTGCTTATAACGAACCAGTCGGCGTCTTGCTTTGTTTTAATAATTTTGTTTTTCATAGTTTAATGGTATCACTACCAACAGTAGTAAGTCAAGAGATTTTCAACCAATGGTAGTAAAATTTTTAAAAAGGAGTTCGATTTATGATTACACTTGAACAAATTCAAGCAAGATTAGCAGAAACAATTAAACAAAGCGGACTTAGCCAAACAGCTATAGCAAAACAAATAGGAGTATGTCAACAAGCTGTTTCAGCCTATGTTAAAGGTACTAAGATGCCGGCATTGGATACTTTTGCAAAGCTTTGCGTTGTTTTGGATTTGGACGCAAACGAAATTCTTTGCGTTAAATAAAAATTCCCGTTTCAAAAAGTATACAATAACCGTATGATTATGTTACTATTAATATGGAAAAATTTTTAAGAGGTATCTATGTTAACCGACATTGAAATTGCCGAAGGCTGCAAACTGCGCGACATACGCGAAATTGCAAAAAAACTGAATATCGGCGAAGATAATTTAGAGCTGTACGGTAAATACAAGGCTAAGATAAATCTTGACAAGGTTAACCCCAAATCAAAGCTTATTTTAGTTACGGCAATCAACCCTACCGCAAGCGGAGAGGGTAAGACTACCGTATCTATCGGTCTTGCAGACGGAATGGCTAAGCTCGGCAAAAAAGTCTGCCTTGCCTTGCGCGAACCCTCGCTCGGGCCTGTTTTCGGTATAAAGGGCGGCGCGGCGGGCGGCGGATATGCGCAGGTTGTGCCTATGTCGGATATAAATCTGCACTTTACGGGCGATTTGCACGCGATTACCGCGGCAAACAATCTGCTTTGCGCTATGATTGACAATCACCTGCTCCGCGGCAACGCGCTTAAAATAAAGGAAGTTTATTTCCGCCGTTGTATGGATATGAACGACCGTGCGCTGAGAAGTATAACAATACATTCGCCCGCGGGCAATATGAAAGGTTGCGTAAGCTATGATAGGGCGGAGGGCTTCGAAATAACCGCGGCAAGCGAGGTTATGGCGGTTTTGTGCCTTGCAACCGACTTAAAGGATTTGAAAAAACGCATAGGCGATATAGTGATAGGCGTAGACGAGGACGGAAGCTTTGTCCGCGCCCGCCAGCTTAAAGCTGACGGAGCAATGGCAACGCTTTTAAAGGACGCAATAAAGCCCAACCTTGTTCAAACGCTTGAAGGCACCCCCGCGATTGTCCACGGCGGGCCGTTTGCAAATATTGCGCACGGCTGTAACTCGGTGCGCGCTACTTACACCGCAATGACGCTTGCCGATTACGCCGTAACCGAAGCGGGCTTCGGCGCAGACCTCGGCGCGGAAAAATTCCTCGATACAAAATGCAGAATTGCCGGCATAGAACCGCACTGCGTTGTCGTCGTTGCGACGGTAAAGGCGCTTAAACTCCACGGCGGCGCGGATAAGGCTCAGCTTTCCGAAGAAAATTTAACGGCTTTGAAGGCGGGGCTTCCCAATCTTTTAAAGCACGTCGAAAATATCAAAAACGTATTCAAAAAGCCCGTTGTCGTGGCAATGAACCGCTTTGTCACCGATACACAGGCAGAGATTGACGAGGTGCTTAACGCATGCAAAGCGGCGGGCGCAACCGCAGTGTTTACGGACGTGTTTTTGAAAGGAGGCGAGGGCGGTAAGGAGCTTGCCAAAACGGTTATTGCTGAGTGCGATAAGCCTTCAAAACTGCATTTCGCTTATGATTTGAACGATAACGTCTGCAAAAAGGTTGAAGATATAGTCAAAAACGTTTACGGCGGCGAGGGCGCGGATTTTTCCGAAGAAGCGCTTGAAAAAATCGCCGTAATCGAAAAGGCGGGAATAAAGGGCTTGCCCGTAATAATCGCAAAAACTCAATACTCGCTTTCGGACGACGCTAAAAAGCTTGCGCGTCCCACCGGCTTTAAAATAAAGGTGCGCGACATAATTTATAAGGGCGGCGCGGGCTTTATCGTTGCTGTCGCAGGTGAAATTATGCTTATGCCCGGTCTTTCGAAAACTCCCTCTGCGGAGCATATAGATATTGACGAAAACGGAAATATTACGGGCCTTTCATAATTTGGACGGGTGTTGGATTATGGCTAAAAGACAAAAAAAATATTTCGGAGAATAATAATTTTATGAATCTACCCGAAGCGACGAATTTTATAGAGCAAATTATCAACGAAGAGCTTGAAGCGGGCAAATTCGAGTGCATAAACAACGAAATTCACGTACGTTTTCCGCCGGAGCCTAACGGCTATCTGCATATAGGCCACGTTAAAGCGATGTGCATTAACTTCGGCGTAAAGGAACGCTATAACGGCACGCTTAATTTGCGTATGGACGACACCAACCCCGCAAAGGAAGACTACGAGTATGTAAATTCAATTGTAGAGGCGGTAAAATGGCTTGGCTTCGAATACGATAAGCTTGTTTTTGCATCCGACTACTACGATAAGCTTTACGAAATTGCGGAAAAGTACATTCTTGACGGAAACGCTTACGTCTGCGATTTGTCCGCAGAGGAAATTACCGCAACCCGCGGCACTTTGACCGAGGCGGGCACGCCCTCACCCTACCGCAACAGAAGCGTTGAGGAAAATTTAAAGCTTTTCCGAGAAATGAAGGCTGGCAAATATCCCGACGGGGCAAAGGTTTTACGCGCTAAAATAGATATGGCTTCGCCCAATATCAATATGCGCGACCCCATAATTTACCGCATTGCGCACGTTCCGCACTACCGCACGGGCGACAAGTGGTGCATTTATCCCATGTACGACTTTGCTCACCCCGTTTCCGACGCGATAGAGGGCATAACCCATTCGCTGTGCTCGCTTGAATTCGAAAATCACCGCCCCCTTTACAATTGGTTTGTGGAAAGGTCCGGACTGCCTGCGCCTTTGCCCAGACAGATAGAGTTTGCAAGGCTGAATATTACCAACACCCTTATGTCCAAGCGCTATTTGAAAAAGCTTGTTGACGAGGGCTTTGTGCGCGGTTGGGACGACCCCCGTATGCCGACGATTATGGGCTTGAAAAACCGCGGGGTTCCGCCGGTTGCGCTTAAAAAATTCTGCGCGGACGTGGGCGTGGCAAAGGCGTATTCGGTTGTAAATATCGCCCAGCTTGACAGCTGTATCCGCGACGAGCTGAACGTCACGGCAGAGCGCGCAATGGCGGTTATCAACCCCGTCAGGCTTACGATTACCAACTATTCGGGCGAGGAAGAGCTGGATTTCGACAAAAACCCGACTGCGGAAAACGCGGGAACAAGAAAAATCAAGTTTACGGGTAGCGTGTATATCGACCGCGACGACTTTTCATTGAACCCTCCGCCCAAATATAAAAGACTGCAAAAGGGCGGCACGGTCAGACTTAAAGGCGCGTATATCGTGCGTTGCGACGACGTAAAGCTTGATAAAAACGGCGAAGTTGAAGAAATTCTTTGCACTTATTACCCCGAAACGCGCAGCGGCAGTACAGTGCCGACCGACATAAAGGCAAAGGGCGTTATTCAGTGGGTTGACTGTAAGTACGGCGTAAAGGCGGAATTTCGTCAGTATCAACCGCTTTTAAAGGACGAGCAGTACCCCGAGCAGGACTATGCTGAAAGGCTTAACGCAGACAGCGAAAGACGTTTTGAAGGCTTCGCCGAGCCGTACCTTTACGAAAGTGCTGACGATGCCGCGTTTCAGCTTATGCGCACGGGCTATTACAAAAAATGTACAGATAGCGGCGTTTTCGTGCTGTCGGAAATAGTTTCGTTAAAGGATAATTTCAATAAGTAAAAATAAAGCGGAGCGGGTATATAACAGCCCGCTCCGCCGCATTTTATAACAGCTTTTCCGCCGTTATTTCAAGGTATTTTTAAACCTTTTCCGAATAGCTTTCGCAGCAGGTGCATTCTACCTGACCGCAAGCACAGCCGACCTTGATATGGTCGAGTGTGCAGTTGCAGCCCGCATGATTATACTTGCACTTGGATACGTCGCAAGCTATTCCATGATTAACGTTTTCCATAAATACCCTCCTAAAGTATTTTGTGTACGAACGCGCAAATTATTCAAAGATATTGACAAAACAGCATAAAAGATATAAAATAATATAGAAATCAAACAAACGCTGATAAGGAGCTTTATGAAGGTTATACTATTGCAGGACGTAAAGGGACAAGGCAAAAAGGGCGAGGTTATAGAGGTGAACGAGGGCTACGCGCGCAATTTTCTTATTAAAAAAGGGCTTGCGGAGGCGGCTACGGCCTCTAAGCTGAACGATATAAGCCAGAAAAAGGCCGCCGCAGACTATCACCATGCGGAGGAAGTAAAAGCAATGCGCGAGCTTGCAAAGGAAATCAACGGCAAAACCTTCACCGTAAAAATAAAGGCGGGGCAGGGCGGAAAGGTTTTCGGCTCGGTTACGGGCGCAAACGTTGCGGATGCTCTGCAACAGTCGGGCTATAATATAGACAAAAAGAAGGTTGTGCTTGCCCAGCCCATAAAAAATATCGGTGTATACGATATCGATTTAAAGCTTATGGAGGGCATTTCCTCAAAAATCAAAATCTCGGTTGAAGCGGAATAATCCGTAAATAATTAAGCGGCGCGGGCTTACTAAGCCCGCGCCGCATTTGTATGTTTATCTGAAATGTCCGCCTCCGCCGCCGTGACCGCCTCCCGAAAAGCCTCCGAAGTGCCCGCCGCCGTGTCCGCCGCTCGCTCCCGAAGAGGGGCGGGAAACCATATTTTTTGTCATTGTCGACATTGTGTTACGCATAATCGAGTTGAATACATGTAAACGGAATACAGTGCCTGCCACCGAAGAAGCGTACCACTGCGGCGGCTCAACGGTTATGTCCGCAAATTTCTCTTCCCACTTGTCGGAAACGCCCAAAACCTGTGCATACGGCAAAATGTGATAATAAAACTGCGGGTCGTCCTCAAGCATTTTTTCCAGCTTTTCCTTTTCGGCAAGCAGAATAAAGCTTTTAAAGCCGACTATTTGGTTAAGCTGGGCGTTGTAAGCGTCCGAACGGCTTACTATTATAACCGAAAGCACGCATACCGCACTGCATACCGCGCCAAGCAACAGCTTAGGCACAAAATCCATAATCCAATGCGGCACAAGCAGTGCATACAGCAAGCTGAGCGCCGCGCACCCTAAGGCAATCAAAAGCGAAAACAAAGCCTTTTTCTTTTTGCTTATTTTCAGCTCGTACCACCTTACCGTCTGGCTCGCGCCGAAAATTATCAGCGCGGGAATAATGGCAAGGAAGGGCGCAACCAAAAGATATTTTACCGAAATTTGTATAAGCCCCAACGCAAACGGAGCAACGCCCAAAAGCAGTCCGCCAAGCGCGGCAAACAATACCGCAACCGACATGCTCTTGCTTGTGAAAAGCCCTCGCGCGCGGGAGTTTACCATTGCGGTCACCCTTTCGCTCGTTTTGTAAAATCTGTTGGCAAGCTGCGCGGGCGTAACCGTTTCTCCGTGCGCAAACAGTCCCTCGAACATTATTTTTTCATAGTCCGTACAGCTGTTTGGCAAATTGCGCACTATGCGTATAAGAGTGGGGCTGTTGTTTTCGTCAAGGCTGATTTTTAAGTAGCCCTTGTCGGCAAAATAGAATATCATCGAGGTTATATCCTCGTTATTTACTCTTGTATCGATAAGCTTGCCCATCAAAAGCGGGTCCATATTGTTCGGTGCTTCAAAGTTGACAACGGGCGTTAAATGCGCTTTGCTGAAGCAAAGCGCCTTGACGATAAGCAGCACAACAATCAAGGCAAGCCCGAGCAAAACAAAGATATAGGGGGTGAAGTCGAAATAAGACTTCAATGCGCCTTCACCGAAATGCACGTCAAAGCGTATGCCCGTATAGGGCGCCAAAGCGTCAACGTGCGCGCAAAGCACGCTTCTTCCGTTTTCTTCGCCCGCAATTATGTCGACGGGCGTTTTATTGCCGCCGTCTATATAACAAAGCGTTTGGGCGTCGTTTAAATATCCGTCCGGCAACAGCATTTTAATATTTACGTTTTTAACGGCAAAGCCGTAGCCGCTGCCGACGGGTGCAAGCGCAATTATGTTGTTTTTCGCCTCGTCACCGGTTGCGGGTACAATATAATCATAGGTAAGGCGGTAGGTGCGGTTTTCGTATTTGACCTCCTGACTGCCTATATCCACCCAGATAAACGGATTATTATGCTCGTCCTCGCCGTCGGTAACGTTATAATAAACGCTTTTCTCGGTTGTTCCGTCAAGCTCCTTAACGCGAATATTGCGCACCCTTTCGCCGCCGTTTACGGGAATTTCCCTCACAAAGCCGGACTTTCCGTAAAAGTGAAAGGTCAAATCCTCGGTCACGGTCATCGTGCGGTCTGCACGAATATCAAAAACAGTGTCGTAGCCCGCAATATAGTTTGCCGTGTCGGAATAAGCTGAGTCCGCATTGACTGTATTTTGATGTGTAAAAGCGCCAAAAATTATTGCGCAAACTATAAAAGTAAGCGCAATAAGGCATAAAAAGTATAGTTTTTTAACTTTTTTCATGGTTTTTAAGCTGTTTTATTTTTAAAACTGAACCTTAACGTTTTCACGTTCTTCGGGTGCAGCCACCTCGAAGAAGGGCTTTTTGGTAAGCTTCATGCGCAGACAGACGAGGCATTTTCCACAATAGACGTATACCTTAAAAAG
>WSNM01000034.1:6799-7937 GCA_013316055.1 Clostridia bacterium
TGCGGGCTACGACACTGTTTTTGATATTCGTGCAGACCGCACGATGACCGTGACCGAGGATGGGAACGAGCCAAGCTTGACGTTGAACACCTTAACAGTCGCGTTATAGTATTTTCTCGACTGCGAAAGCTCGCCCTCGATTGCCTTCAGCTGATGCTGTAAATCAAGGAAGCTGGTATTCGCCTTAAGCTCGGGATAAGCTTCCATAACCATATTGAAGTTGCGTATAGCCTGCGTCATCTGCACGTCTGCCGCCGCCTTTTCCGCGGGGGTGCTTGCGCTTGCCGCCATAGAGCGCGCCTCGGTAACCTTTATAAAGGTTTCGCTCTCGTGCTTTGCATAGCCCTTAACCGTTTCCACAATGTTGGGGATAAGGTCGTATCTCTTTTTAAGGTATACGTCTATTGTGGAAAATGCCTCGTCTGTCTGCGCGTCAAGCGTTACAAACGCGTTATGGGTTTTGATATACCATACAATCACGGCAATAACAATCAACAGCACTATTACCGCAGCAATAATGCCTACAAGTGCGCCCGTGCCAATAGCAAGTAAATTTAACATTTCTTTCTCCTTAAAAGCTTTGTTTTATAATTTTTTTATTTCGTTAACCGCGCTTTTTAAAAAGGCCTCCGCAACGGAATCCTTTCTTATCGCTTCAAGCGCGTCCTCGAAGGCGAACCATCTTACTTCCTCAAGCTCCTTGGCGTCAAGCACGGGCTCGCCGTCCTCGGCAACCACAATAAAGTTAAGCATAAGCACGTTCTTCGGCTCGTGATAGCGGGAGGACATATACTTGTATTTTACGGCGTTAAGCTTGGTTTCTTCCTTAAACTCGCGCGTAACGGTCTTTTCCGCCGTTTCACCCTTTTTAACGTATCCCGCAAACAGAATAAAATCCTCCTGCCCGACGTGTCTGGCAAGTAAAATTTTATCCTTTGCGCGGTTTGTTACCACCATGCTTACCGCAGTAGCAAACTGTGCAAAGCGGTATTGGTTGCAATTTTTGCAGTAGGGCACAAGTCCCTCGCCGTTGGCGAACATAAGCGTAAGCTTTTCGCCGCATTCCGTACAGAACATAATATTTAAAACTCCTTAAAAGAACGAATATTTAATATAAATATAATAATATGCTTACATT
>WSNM01000035.1 GCA_013316055.1 Clostridia bacterium
CCTTTACACAATCACGCCCGACGGAAGAGAATCTTTGGCGAATTTCTACATAAACATTCCCAAAAGCGTGCGAGAGGAAATTTCGCAGTTCGTCAAAAAGAACAGCACCAGATACCGCAACCGTCAGGAATGCCGCTCCGACTATTTTCAGAATATGGACGGCACCTATACGGTATCGTTGAAGATACTTGCGCCCGTTCAGCCTATTTTAGAGCTTAAATTTGTCGTACCCGACAAAAAAACGGCCAAGGCAATTTATAAAAAGTGGGAAGAAAAAGCCGCCGACTTATATTCGGTAATATACGAAAATCTTTGCGATTAAGGAGTTTAAGCATGTTTACATACTTCACGTCAGGCACTTGTTCAAGGCAAATTATATTCGAGGTTGACGAGGACAACAACCTCCGCGGACTTAAATTTATAGGCGGCTGCAGCGGGAACCTTCAAGGCGTGGCGCGCCTTTGCGAGGGCAAAAACATCGATGAAATTCAGGCGCTTTTGTCGGGCGTAAAATGCAAAAACAACACCTCCTGCCCCGACCAGCTGTCAAGGGCGATTGCGGCATACAAAAAATCGCTTGAAGATGTAAAAAAATAAATACTGTACTTAAAATACAAAAAAGCGGGTTTAAGCTACCCGCTTTTTTATTTTACTTAATCAATATCAAAATCCTCGTTTTTAAAGCCGCTGTAATATCTGCCCTTAACCGCCGTGAATTTCAAAACGCAATAATCGGGGTCGGTAACTCCCTTAGGATAATACATCGTATCGCCCATTCTCCAGATGCGTTTTTTAGCTTCCTCCGTCTGCAATACCTCAACCGTACCGCTTAAGCAAGCCCCGCGATAAAAACGCCCGTCGACAAAATACAAACTTGCCTTATTGTTTTTAAACAGAAATTTAACCTTATTCGAGGAGGTATTTGTAGACAGATAAAAGGTCTTTATTCCCTCGCGCTCCCTCGGCCTAAGCATGGCCCTTGTCTGCGGAAAGCCGTCCTCGTCAACATAGGTTATATAGCAAAGCTTTTGCTTGTCCGCAAGCAGTCCAACCGTCTTTTGTGCATCTTTCATTGAAAATTTCTCCTTTTTTAGCTACCTATGCGTGACATAGTACTGTGCAAACGCTTAAATATCCATTAAAATATTGTAAAAATCGCTCATATTTTTGTTTACAAGGTCAATATAGAAGCATCTGCCGTCATAGCCGCGCTCCGAGGTGTAGCGTATAATATTAAAGCCGTAGAATTCCTTGCCTACCTCTACAAGCAGCTTTTCAAAGGGCATACCGTTATATTCTGTAAGCTTGCCGAAATCAAATTCAACCCAAAGCCCGTTTTTCATTGCCTTTACGGTTTCTTTGTCAAGGCTTACGCCGTATGCGGGCATCTCGTGCGAGCCGTCAAGCAGACTATTCCAGCCTGTAAGAATTTCCTCATATGGCTTGTCGCCCTCGATATAGGTTGTTGCGTTTCCGTCCTTATATATATTGATTTTTTCGGTTTCAGTAAAAATATCTTTAATTTCCATAACTATCATATAAAGGTATTTTTTGCCTTTTCTCCTTAATTATTCGTTTTTGGGCAAAGATATTCGTCGATTGCCTTCGCCGCGGTTTTGCCGGCACCCATTGCAAGTATGACCGTAGCAGCGCCCGTAACAGCATCACCGCCCGCAAAAACGCCCCTTTTAGAGGTTGCGCCCGTACCCTCTTCAACAATTATTCCGCCGTGTTTATTAACCTCAAGCCCCTTAGTAGTATTTTTTATAAGCGGGTTGGGGCTTGTGCCTATTGCCATTATTACGCAGTCAACGGGAAGAACATATTCACTGCCCTCTATTTCTATCGGGCGGCGTCTGCCCCGCTCGTCAGGCTCGCCAAGCTCGCACCGCCTCAGCTTTATACCGCTTACAAAGCCGTTTTTAGGGTCGCGGCGGTCGTTTCGGTTGTTATAACCGATTATTTCAACGGGGTTGCGCAAAATTTCGAATTTCACACCCTCCTCTTCGGCATGCTCAACCTCCTCCTTCCTTGCGGGAAGCTCCTCCATCGAACGGCGGTAAACTATGTAAACCTTCTTTGCGCCAAGCCTTAAAGCCGTCCTTGCGGCGTCCATTGCAACGTTTCCGCCGCCAACAACGGCAACGCTTTCCGCACGCATAACCGGCGTTTGCGAATTGCTTTCGTAAGCCTTCATAAGGTTTGCGCGCGTCAAAAACTCGTTTGCAGAATACACGCCCTTCAAGCCCTCGCCCGCAATACCCATAAACCGAGGCAGTCCCGCACCCGAGCCGACAAAAACAGCCTCGTAACCGTCCTCAAAAAGCTCGTCAATGGTTATCGTTTTACCTATTACTACGTTGGTTTCAACATCAACGCCGTATTTTTTAAGCGTTTCCACTTCCTTTTTAACAATGTCCTTAGGCAAGCGGAATTCGGGTATTCCGTAAACCAATACCCCGCCCGCAAGGTGCAACGCCTCGAATACCGTCACCTTATAGCCTTTTTTAGCCAAGTCGCCAGCGCAAGCCAAGCCCGACGGCCCCGAACCGACTACCGCAACTCTGTGTCCGTTAAGCTTCGGCAATTCGGGTTGAGAATTGTTGTTATTATTATGCCGGTCGGCGACAAAGCGTTCAAGCCTGCCTATGCCTACCGGCTCGAATTTTATCCCTAAGGTGCATTTGCTTTCGCACTGAGTTTCCTGAGGGCAAACTCTTCCGCAAACAGCTGGCAGTGAAGAGCTTTCGGCAATAACGCCGTACGCACCCTCAAAATCACCGTCCTTGACCTTTGTAATAAAATCCGGAATGGAAATATTTACGGGACAGCCCTCCACACAAGGGCGGTTTTTGCAGTTTAAGCATCTTTTTGCCTCGGCAACGGCAAGCTCGGGAGTATAGCCCAGCGCTACCTCATTAAAATTGCCCGCCCTTACAAGCGGCTGCTGTACGGGCATTTCATTCTTTTTAGGTTGTATTGCCATTATTTCACCGCCTTGTTAAGCAGATTGCACAGCTCGCTTCTCTGCCCTTGCTCAAATTCCGCATACGCGCTTGACCTTGCCATAGCCTCGTCGAAGTCTACCTCAAAGCCGTCGAAATCGGGTCCGTCCACGCATGCAAATTTGGTTTTGCCGCCCACCGTTAAACGGCAACCGCCGCACATACCCGTACCGTCAATCATTATAGGGTTCATTGAAACGGTCGTCTTTATTCCGTACGGTCTTGTAGTGGCGACAACGAATTTCATCATGACAAGCGGGCCTATTGCGATAACCTCGTCATAATTTTCACCGCCTTCAATCGCCTCCTTCAAGGGCACGGTAACAACCCCTTGCCGACCGTAGCTGCCGTCGTCGGTCATTATTGTCAGCTTATCCGAGCATTCGGCAAACTCCTTTTCAAGAATAACCAAATCCTTACTGCGGAAGCCGATTATCGAATGCACCTCGCACCCCAAGGCCTTGAACTTCTGTGCAACAGGCAAAGCGATTGCGCAGCCCACGCCGCCGCCGACGATGCAGACCTTTTTCACTCCGTCGGTTTTAGTTGCACAGCCCAACGGACCGACAAAGTCCTGAATATATTCACCTTCTTTTTTTGCGTTAAGTCGCATTGTAGTGCCGCCGACTATCTGGAATATTATTTTTACGGTGCCCGCCTCTCTGTCAAAGCCCGCAACCGTAAGCGGTATTCTTTCGCCGTTTTCGTCCACGCGCAGAATAATAAACTGCCCCGCCTCCGCCTTTTTTGCAACAAGCGGCGCATAAATATCCATCATTGTTACGGTTGAATTAAGCTCGCGCTTTTTTACGATTTTGTACATAATTACTCCGAAATAACTTTCCTGATTCTCTTGATATATTGTATAGGGTAGGGCGCGTGCTCCTCGTCTGCAAAGAGCACTCTGCGCACTGTTCCCGTCTGCTCGTTATTGTGTCTGCCGAGCGGGGCAAGCACCTGTGCGCCCTCGGCAACGCCGTCAAAGGGGCATAAATACCAGTATGTATAGCCGACGACGTTTATGTCGTCGACAAACTCCACCGCGACAAAGCAAAATTGTTTATTCATAGCAAAATTATATAACACTTCACTGCAAAAAATCAATAAAAAAGGCTTGCCTTATAAGCAAGCCTTTAAATTTATTGTAATATTATTCGTAGTCCACAACGTCTATCCAGCGGTGAAGGAATTCCTCCTCTTCCTTAGGCGCCTTTGTAAGACGGGCAGCCGCTACGATAGGTATCCAGCGCTGTACGTACTGTATAGCCGTATCGCTCTTTTTGCAGAAAAGCTTTAAATACTTGTCGCCGAGCGCTTCATTTCCTGCAAGGTAGAACAAAAGATAGCTTCTTGCGACGTCTGCGGACGAGTTACCCTGCGTTGCGTGCGACCAGTCGATTATATAAGGCGTGCCGTCCTTGGTTATAATGATATTCGTGGGGTTGAAGTCGCCGTGACACAGATGCGTGTGCTTGGGCATTGAATCGAGGCGGGTATGCAGGTCGTAGCGCGTTGTTGCGTCAAGCACGTCGGCAGTTGCCGAAATCTTCGCCTGAAACTTATCGCGCAGCTTATTTAGCATAGGCACCTTTTTGGAAAGCGCGTTAAGCTGCAAATCAACAAACAGCTCCAGATACTCGTCCTCCTTTTCGGGGTGTTCGTCCATAAGCTGCTGCAGGGTTTTGCCCTCGATATAATCAAGCACAATAGCCCACTTGCCGTCAACTACCTGAACAGCCTGCAATTTGGGCACGTTCAAATCTGTTTCTTCAACTCTTGCGTGGTTAAGCGCCTCGTTAAGAATATTCGCCTTGGAATAGTTTGCGTCGAATACCTTAATCAGCTTATCGCCCTCGCGGTATATTTTTTTGTCCGCTCTTTCAAAAACAAGCTTTAAATTCTGATTGTTCATATATATTTTTCCTCCTTATTTACCGTAGTAAGCGTTAAGATACATCTGCTTGATTTCGCTCATAAGCGGGTATCTCGGGTTAGCGCCCGTGCACTGGTCGTCAAACGCCTGTTCAACCATATCGTCAAGCCTTGCAAGGAAGTCTTGCTCGTCAACACCGTAGTCCTTAATGGTCTTTTTAATACCGACCTGCGCCTTTAACTTGTCAATAGCCTTAATAAGGTTTGCAACCTTTTCCGTATCGTTTTTACCGCTTATAGAAAGCGCTTCGGCAACCTCTGCGTATCTTCTGAGTGTTTTGGGATATGCGTACTGGCTGAATGTGCCCATCTTTGCGGGAGCTTCCGCAGAGTTGAATTTTATAACCTCGCCTATCATAAGCGCGTTTGCAACGCCGTGGGGCAAATGATGGAATGCGCCCAGCTTATGCGCCATGGAGTGGCATACACCGAGGAATGCGTTTGCAAACGCCATACCCGCCATAGTTGCCGCGTTTGCCATCTTCTCCCTTGCCTCTACATCGGTTTGACCGTTTTCGTAAGCGGCGGGCAGATATTTGAAAATAACCTTCAAAGCCTGAATTGCAAGCCCGTCGGTGTAGTCGGTTGCCATTACCGAAGCATACGCTTCAAGCGCGTGGGTAACCGCGTCTATACCGGAAGCGGCGGTAAGACCCTTGGGCGCGGACATATGCAAATCGGTGTCTATTACAGCCATATTAGGCATCAGCTCGTAGTCTGCAAGGGGATATTTAACGCCCGTCTTTTCGTCTGTGATAACGGCGAACGGAGTAACCTCGGAGCCCGTTCCCGCAGACGTAGGTATGGCGATAAAGTACGCCTTTTCACCCATTTTGGGGAAGGTGTAAATACGCTTTCTTATATCGACAAAGCGCATTGCCATATCCATAAAGTCAACCTCGGGGTGCTCGTACATAACCCACATAATTTTTGCGGCGTCCATTGCACTGCCGCCGCCGAGGGCGATAATCGTGTCGGGCGCAAACGCCTTCATTTGCTTTGTGCCCTCTATTGCGCACGCAAGCGTGGGGTCGGGCGCTACGTCAAAGAAGGTTTTGTGCGCAATGCCCATCTCGTCAAGCTTATCGGTTATGCATTTGGTAAAGCCGTTGTTGTAAAGGAAGCTGTCCGTTACGATAAACGCCTTCTTTTTGCCCATTACCGTTTTAAGCTCGTCAAGGGCAACGGGCAGACAGCCCTTCTTTATATAAACCTTCTGAGGCGCGCGGAACCACAGCATATTTTCTCTCCTTTCAGCGACTGTTTTAATATTCAAAAGATGCTTAACGCCAACGTTTTCGGAAACGGAGTTTCCGCCCCAGCTTCCGCAACCGAGCGTAAGCGAAGGCGCAAGCTTAAAGTTGTACAAATCGCCTATGCCGCCGTGCGATGAGGGCGTATTGATAAGGATACGGCAGGTCTTCATTCTTTCGCCGAATTCCGTAATTTTATCCTTGGAGGTAACAACGTTTATATACAGCGACGAGGTATGACCGTAGCCGCCGTCCGCAATAAGCCTTTCCGCCTTGTCAAGCGCCTCCGCAAAGCTTTTTGCGCGGTACATTGCAAGCACGGGCGAAAGCTTTTCGTGGGCAAACTCCTCGGAAAGCTCTACACTTTCAACCTCGCCTATAAGAATTTTAGTTCCCTCGGGAACCTCTACGCCTGCAAGAGACGCGATTTTCTTTGCGCTCTGTCCTACTATTTTAGCATTGAGCGAGCCGTTTATGATAATGGTTTTTCTTACCTTATCCAATTCGTCGCCCTTAAGCAGATAGCAGCCGCGTACGGCAAATTCCTTTTTTACCTTGTCATAAATTTTATCGGCAACGATAACTGACTGCTCGGAAGCGCAAATCATACCGTTATCGAACGTTTTGGAATGGATAATCGAGTTGACTGCAAGCAGAATATCCGCGCTTTCGTCTATAATCGCGGGAGTGTTGCCCGCGCCGACGCCGATTGCGGGCTTGCCGCTGGAATATGCCGCCTTAACCATACCGGGGCCGCCGGTTGCAAGAATTGTGTCAACCTCTTTCATTAAAAGCGCGGTCATATCAAGGCTGGGAACGTCAATCCAACTGATAATGCCCTCGGGTGCGCCCGCCGCTACCGCCGCCTCGTAAACTACCTTTGCCGCGGCAATCGTAGAGTTTTTTGCACGGGGATGCGGGCTGATTATACAGCCGTTGCGCGTTTTAAGGCACAGCAAGGTTTTGAAAATTGCCGTAGACGTCGGGTTGGTGGTGGGAATTACCGCACCGACAATGCCTATGGGGTCGGCTATCTTCATAATGCCGTATGCCTTATCCTCTTCAAGCACTCCGCAGGTTTTAACGTCGCGGTACTTGTTATAGATATACTCGGCGGCGTAGTGGTTTTTTATAACCTTATCCTCCACAACGCCCATACCGGTTTCTTCTACCGCAAGTCTGGCAAGGGGAATTCTTGCCTTGTTTGCAGCAACCGCGCAGGCAAAGAAAATTTTATCCACCTGCTCCTGTGAAAACGTTGCAAACTGCTGCTGAGCCTTGCGTACTCTTGCAATCTCTTTTTCCAGCTTTTCAACGCCGTCGCAAATTTCGTAGTTTAACTTAAAATCCATAGCTTTCTCCTATAAACTGATTATACATTGTGAATGAATGGCAGGGGAAACAAATTGTGTTTCCTGAAAATCTGATTTTCACACGTTATCTGATAGATACTACGG
>WSNM01000036.1:0-3074 GCA_013316055.1 Clostridia bacterium
ATCGGTCGGCTATGGGGCCGTGGGCGTCAATCAGATAATTTTTAAACTGATTGACTATTATAAAAAGGAAATTCCCAAGCCTGTCGAGGTCATCGATTCGGGCAAGCTTAAGAATACGCCCGCGGGCAGTGTGACGATTAAAGGTATGGGCGGACTGCTGGTTCGCTTTGCGCACTGCTGTAATCCCGTCCCCGGCGACGACATAGTGGGCTTTGTTTCTCGCGGCAGAGGGGTTATTGTCCACAGAACGGATTGCCCCAACCTTGCGGACATCGATAAAAACCGCTTGCAGTCCGCACAGTGGACGGGGCTGGTGGAAACGGAATTCGTCGCGGGCATAAAGGTGATAGGCGACAACTGCGAAGGACTTGCCGCAGAGGTGTTTGCAGAAATTTCTTTGATGCATTTATCGCTTACTCAGGTCAACGGCAGAGTAAATAAGGATAAAAATGCAGAAATCGATTTGCGCATTAAGCTTAACAAGCGTTCGGATATAGATTTGCTTATGAACAGACTTAAACGCAACAAGCATATTATCGACGTGTTCAGAACGACAAACTGATGAAAATTATCAAGGCAGAGCCGAGCGGTTTCGGCAGTAATACCTATATTCTTACCGCCGACAATAAAAATGCCGTGGTTATCGACCCCTCGCAAACGGATATTGCAGACGTTTTAAAAAATAACGGACTTGTCTGCAAAAGCGTTTTACTGACGCACGGGCATTTTGACCATGTGGGCGGCTGCGGCGTGCTTTTTGAGGGCGGCGCGCAAATTTATTGCGGGGAAGAGGAAAAGGGCAATATTTTCAGCGAGGAATATCTCGGCATATTCGGCGGGGTGTACGTTCCGCGCTTCGAAATTTTTAAAACCGTTAGGGATAACGAGCGGCTTACGCTTTGCGGAATAGACTTCAGGGCTATCCATACCGCGGGGCACACCGCGGGCAGTATGTGCTATATCGCCGGAAATAATATTTTTTCGGGCGATACTCTTTTTCACTGCGGTATCGGCAGATGCGATTTGCCGACGGGCAATACGGCAAAGCTTTTGCAAAGCTTAAAAATGCTTAAAGCGCTTGAAGGCGATTACAATGTATATTGCGGGCACGGCGGCGATACCACGCTTGAATACGAGCGCCGCTTTAATCCTTATTTAAGGTAGCTATATGCTTATTTCAAACAGCGAATTTCTGCGTACGGAAATTATGGACGTACTGCGCGCCTTCGGTGCGGAGGAAGAAAATTTCACGCATTATTTTTCTTGCGCGGGCGGTAAGTTTTATAATTCTATAGAATACAACGGCGTGTTTTACGACTTTGAGGAGGAGTACGGCGAGGCGGACGAAATTGTTTTCAAACGCCTTGCAAAAAGGTCGTGCAAGCTCGCCTTTTATAAGGTGCTGTCACAGTTTAAGGGCGGACTTGCATGGGGCGCGCTTACGGGCATCCGCCCCACCAAAATGGCGTATCAGGAGCAGTCCGCTGGGCGCGATTTTAAACAGCTTTTTAAAAAGCTTTGCGTAATTGACCCCAACATATCATTGATTGAACGCGTTTTCCGCGCCCAGCAAGGCATTTATAAAAAGGGCGGACAGGACTTGTTTATAAGTCTGCCGTTTTGCCCGACAAAGTGCGAATACTGTTCTTTTATAACTGCGCCGATTGAAAAAACGCGCAAATATATTGAGGAATATATTGCTTGCCTTATAAAAGAAATACATTCCGTAAAGCCTTTTTTAAAAAATCTGCGCAGCATTTATATCGGCGGTGGCACGCCATTCGTGCTCGAAGCAGAGCAATTGACCCCCATATATGCCGCAATTAACGATATTTGCGGTACAAATTGCGAGTACACCGTAGAGGCGGGCAGACCCGACGTTTTTACCGAGGAAAAGCTTAAAATTTCCAAGGCCTACGGCGTTAACCGCATTTGCGTCAATCCGCAGTCCTTCAATGATAGAACTCTTGAAGCGATAGGAAGAAAGCATACCGCCGCGCAAACCTTAAGGGCTTACGAAATGGCGGCAAAATACGGCTTCGACATAAATATCGATTTAATTGCGGGGCTTGCGGAAGAAACTCCCAAAGACTTCGAATACTCGCTTGATACGGCAATTTCTCTGGCTCCCGCAAATATCACGGTGCACACGCTGTCGCTTAAATCGGGCGCAAGTCTTAAAGAAAATACAAGGCGGCTTAACGTTTCGGGCATAAGCGATATGATTATGCTTTCGCGCGAGCGGCTTACAAGGGCGGGCTATGAGCCGTATTATTTGTACCGACAGAAATATCAGGCGGGCGGTCTTGAAAACGTCGGCTGGGCGAAGAAGGGTAAGCCGTGCGTTTATAACATAGACGTTATGGAGGAAATTTCCGATAATATCGCGGTGGGCGCAAACGCAATTTCAAAGCGTTTTTACGGCGACGAGGACAGAATAGAACGCTACGCCGCCCCGAAGGACATTCCTACCTATATCCAAAAGCTTGATAAAATAATCGAAGAGAGAAACAAGCTTTTCGGTTTATAATATTTCAAAAACAGCAATAAAACATTTGCAATTTCCGTAATAATGTGCTAAACTGATTTATGTTACGGCTACAAGGCAACGCGAACACTCAACGCTTGACTTTGTTGCCCGCAAATATTTCCATAGGAGGATAAATTAAATGGAAAAGCAGGAAATTATCGTAAAATTCGGTCTTAAGGAAGGCGACACAGGTTCGCCCGAGGTGCAGATTGCGCTTTTGACGGAGAGAATCAACCACCTTAACGAGCACCTTAAAGAGCACATTCACGATAATCATTCCCGCCGCGGACTTTTGAAGATGGTCGGCCGCAGACGCGGTCTTTTGGACTATTTGAAGAGCAAGGACATCGAAAGATACCGTGCCATAGTCGCTGCGCTGGGATTAAGAAAGTAATTGAAAATTGAGCGGGTATTTTTTTCTCGCTCTTTTTTTCTTTAAAAAATCAAAAATTTTAAGTCTGCAACGGGTGTTGCAGGCACAAGAACAGAAAAGGCGATATGGACTTTAAGGTAGCGGGCACCACAAAGGGCATTACCGCTATCC
>WSNM01000036.1:3084-6730 GCA_013316055.1 Clostridia bacterium
AGAAAAGGAGATTTGGAAATGAACTTCAAAAAATTCACTCTTAAGGTCGGCGGCAGAGACGTCGTTATCGAAACGGGCAAATATGCCGAGCAGACAAACGGCTCTTGCGTGGTCAGATGCGGAGAAACTGCCGTAATGGTTTCGGTATGTATGTCTGCCGCACCCCGCGAAGGTATGGACTTTTTCCCTTTGCAGGTCGATTATGACGAGAAAATGTACTCAATCGGTAAAATCCCCGGCGGCTTCAAAAAGCGCGAGGGCAGAGCAAGCGACAAGGCAATTTTAACTGCAAGACTTATCGACAGACCTCTTCGCCCGCTTTTCCCCAAGGGACTTTTTAACGACGTTGTTGTTACGGCACAGGCAATTTCGGTCGAGCCCGACGTTTCACCCGAGCCCTTGGCTATGATAGGCTCGTCCGTTGCGCTTGCAATTTCCGATATTCCTTGGGCGGGTCCCACTGGTTCGGTTGTAGTCGGAATGGTTGACGGCAAGTACGTTATCAATCCCGACCTTGCACAGCGCGAAAAGAGCGCAATTCACTTGAACCTTGCGGGCACTAAGGATGCAATTTTAATGATTGAAGCTGGTGCAAATGAGGTAACCAACGACGAAATGGTCGGCGCAATCACCTTCGGCTTTGAAGAAATAAAGAAAATTTGCAAATTTATAGAGGAGAAAATCGTTCCCGAGGTCGGCAAACCCAAGCTTGAAATAGAGCTTTACCATATCCCCGAGGAGCTTGACAAGGCGGTACGCGAGTATGCGGGCGCAAAAATCGACTGGGCTATCGACACCTTCGACAGACAGGAGAGAGAAAAGCGCCAGAACGAGGCGGAGGCTGAAATTTTAGAGCACTTTGCAACAATCTATCCCGATAACAAGCGCGAAATCAAGGACAGCCTTTACTATCTGACTAAGGAAAAGGTTCGCGCAAAGATATTCGACAAGGGTATCCGTCCCGACGGCAGAGGCTTGAAGGACGTACGTCCCATCTGGTGCGAAAGCGGAGTGCTTCCTCGCGTGCACGGCTCGGCTGTGTTTACGAGGGGACAAACCCAAACGCTTACAACCTGCACCCTTGGTATGCTTACCGAAGCGCAGAAGCTTGAAGGTCTTGACGAGGAAACCTCTAAAAGATATATGCATCAGTACAACTTCCCCGGCTACTGCACGGGCGAGGCTAAGGCATTGCGTTCCCCCGGCAGACGCGAAATCGGTCACGGCGCACTTGCAGAGCGCGCGCTTATTCCCGTGCTTCCCGACGAGGACAGCTTCCCCTATGCAATAAGAGTGGTTAACGACATTCTTTCGTCAAACGGCTCGTCGTCCATGGCTTCGGTCTGCGGCTCTACTATGGCGCTTATGAACGCCGGCGTTCCCATCAAAGCGCCTGTTGCGGGCGTTGCCATGGGACTTATCAAAAATCAGGAAACGGGCGACTTCAAGGTGCTTACCGATATTCAGGGACTTGAAGACTTCCTCGGCGATATGGACTTTAAGGTAGCGGGCACCACAAAGGGCATTACCGCTATCCAGATGGATATTAAAATCAAGGGCATTTCCGAAGAGATTATGCACACCGCAATCAATCAGGCAAACGAGGGCAGACAGTTCATACTTTCCAAAATGCTCGAGGTTGTTCCCGAGGTTGCGCCCAAGCTTTCCGTTTACGCTCCCAAAATTATCAGCTTTGAAATCGACCCCGACAAAATCGGCGACGTTATCGGCAAGCAGGGCTGCGTAATCAAGAAGATTATGGAAGAAACCGGCACGGAAATCGAATTCAACAGCGACGACAGCGGCCGCGGCTATATATCATGTGTGGGGCCCGTGGAAAATGCGGAAAAGGCAAAGGCAATCATACTCAGCATTGCGCACGACCCCGAAATCGGCGATATGTTCGTGGGCACGGTAGTAAGAATTATGAACTTCGGCGCATTTGTCGAGTTTGCCCCCGGTAAGGACGGTATGATTCATATTTCCAAGCTTTCGGACAAGCGTGTTGACAAGGTAGAGGACGTTGTTAAAATCGGTGACGTTGTCAAGGTAGAAATTATCAAAATCGGCGACAAGGGCATTGATTTAAGACTTCTTGAAAAGTTATCATAAAATTCACAAAAAAATTGTTAATGAGCGGCTTTTAACCGCTCATTATTTTTTTTGCCTATATCGTTGAAATTTGTAAATTACGGTAGTATAATAGCTTTACTGCATTTTTACGAGGGGTATAAGATATGACTGATTTATCTGCTTTATTGCTTGCGGCAAACTACATAATTCCCGTTGCTGTCGGCGTGGCGGCGCTTGTTGCGCTTGCCGCTGTTGCTTTATTTGTTGCGCTTGCTGTGCGCAGGAAGAAAAAGCCCGCGCAACCCGAACAAAAGGCTGAAGCTAAGATTGAACAGCGGACTGAACCGCAACCCATACAAGCCGAACCGCAAGCTGTTCAACAGGTTGAAGAAAAAGCCGCAGAGGACGATACCGAGGATGCTGACGACAGCGCCGCCGAACCGGAGGAAGAGCCCGAGGAGGAGTATGAGGAGGCGCCACAAAGGTCGGTTGCGCGTATCAACGGCGCGGTCAGATACATAATAATCAAATATAACAAAAGCTTTACGGCAAAGCTTATTCAGTCCGACGACGAGGTAAAAAGCTATTACTCGGCGCTGAAAAACGAGCTTTTATCCTATGACGGCATAAAAACCCGTATGAGCTGGAAGGGCGAAGCCTTTTACTGCGGCAGAAAAACCTATGCAAAGCTTGCCGTAAGGGGTAAATGCGTGTGTCTTTTCCTTGCGCTTAACGCAAACGACTATGCCGAAACCAAGTACAAGGTTGACGATATGTCCGAGGTTGCCGCATACGAAAAAATTCCCTGTCTTTACCGCATTAAAAACGACAGACGGCTTAAATATTCGGCAGATTTGATTGCAACCGCAATGGACGGGCGCAAAAAGCTTGACGGATATACCGAAACCGACTACGCAAAGCAATACCCGTATGAAAAAATAGAGCCGCTTATCGAGCGTAAGCTTGTAAAGGTTCTTACGGAGGAGGACGCAAAGAGCGGCGACGTTTTCAAACCGAGAGATGCGGTAACAGTAAGCGAGGCGGCAGAGCTTATGCAGGACGAGATAGCCGTGGCGCTTATAGAAGAGGCGGCAGAGATTTCCGACAAAACAAAATTCGATATAGTCAATATCGATACGTTAAGCAAAAACTTTGCGGACGGCGAAACGGTTACTATCGAGGAGATTAAAAAGCGCGTTTCAGGCTTTTCCAAAAAAGCGACCGCAGTAAAGGTGCTTGCAAGGGGCAGGCTTGATAAAAAGCTTTACGTCATAGCGGACAGCTATTCGATAGAGGCGGCAAAAATGATTTTGCTAACCGGCGGCAATGCTGTAAAAAAGAAAAACGCTTAAATACAGTAATGTAGTAGAGGTCCATTTTCAATGAAAAAAATATTTATAACGATATTTGCTTGTTTAATGGCTATTTTAACTTTAACGTTGACTGCTTGTGGTGATAAAGAACCTATTCTGTGTTATTTTGATATTGTTAATCCGGAAACAGGCGAACATTTAGTGAAAGCAGACTATGATTCTTATGAAGACGCTTATTTAACGTATGACGGAGAACAGAA
>WSNM01000037.1 GCA_013316055.1 Clostridia bacterium
TTTCCAGCATGTACTCCTTGTCGGCGCCGCTTGCGTAGAGGCCGAGCGCCTCTTCCGTGACCAAATCGGCTTTTTCCTTAATGCAGTCGGCGAGGCGGCTTTTGAAGTCCTCGTCCGTGCTTTCCACAAGCATTTTAAGGTACTTTTTTATGACCTTGTCGTCCGCGCCTATCAGGTTGACGGCGTACTCGCGCTCGGAGGGCGCTCCGTCCAAAAGCGGGATTAGAAGGTCGGTTAAATTTCTGCCTTCGATTGCCTCGCAGAGGAATTCCGATACGGAAATCTGCTGCTTTAAATGCGCTTTAAGGCATTTGATAAGGTCGGCGTCGGACATTGCCGCGTAGAATTTGCGGGGCGTGGTGCCGATTGCTTTTATTGGGGTATCGCCGAATTTGGCGTACATTCGGGGGATTATGTCCTCCCACTCGCTTTCGGTATGCTCGCCCGCGTGCTTTTGAATATAGGCGCCGAGCTTTTCGTCGAACATTCCGTCAAAGTCGTATAGCTTCATAAATATTCCTTTATATAAGGCTTGTTATTGCGGCGACGCGGGCTTTGTCCACGTCGAAAAAATTCCAGAGGTTTTTGCCTGTTACGCCTGCCTCTTTAACGCCGGAGCGGATATAGATTGCCGCGGTGAGCGCGTCGGTATCCCTTGCCGCGTCGAGGGCGGAGTTGTTGTCGAGGGCGGTATACAGCTGCTCGGCGGCGGCGGCGAAGGCTTTGCCGTGCTCGTCGTCGAGTATGGAAAAGTGGGCGACAAGCCGCGAATACGCAGCCATGAAGGCGGAGCGTTTTTTTCTGCCGAGGCGGACGGACTGCATTGTTACGCGGCGGTAGACATTGCAGATGACCACGCCGAAGCAGTTGAATTCGTTTCTGCCGCAGAGCACCGACAGCGCGTCTATTTTTAGCTGGTCGGGGAGAAATGCATCGAGCAGAAGCCCGCGGACGTAGTCGTCCATGCCCGCCTTTACGGCGACGTGGATTGCGAGGGACTGCAGCTCGTCAAGCGGGGCGCCGTCGCACTCGTCAAAGCACCATTTTACGCATGCCGACAGGTCGAGCGAGGCGGACAGCTTTTTTGCGGACGCCGCGGGGAGCCTTAAATATGCGGCGAGCATTTTTAAGGAGGATTCGCGAATTTCCTGCGGGAGGCGGTAGAAATAGCTTAGCTCGGTAACCTCTCCGCTTTTTTCCATTGCGCGGGCGGCGTTGTAGTAGAAGCGCGCCGTGACCGCGTCGGGGTTGATTGTGACGATTTTGTCGAAGGCGGCGAAGCTTTCTTCGAATTTTCCGCAATTGAAGGCGGAAACCGCCTTGAAATACAGCACGGTTTGGTCGTATTCGTACTCGACGGGCAGTTTGCAAAACAGCTTGTACGCCTGCGCGTGAAGCTTGTTTTCGCAACAGACCGTGGCGATTTTGTAAATTTCGTCAGGCGCGTCCGGAGCAATTGCGATTAAACGCTCGGCAAGCTGCAATGCCTCGTCGCGCTTGCCCGCCTCGGTTTTGACTGCGGCGAGGGTTGTGAGCGCCTGAATATCGTCCGGACGGCGCTTTAAGAGGTTTAAGCATTCCTGCTCTGCCTCGTCGGTGCGGTCGGAGATGATTTTGCACATTGCGATATAGTTGCGGGCGGAGAAGTATTTTTCGTTTTCCTCGTCAACCTTTTCGAACTCGGCGGCGGCGCGGTCGTACTCGCCCGCCTTCATAAATTCGATACCGTCCGCAAAGATAGCGGTACAGTCCGCGAGCCTTGGAGGATAGACGAATTTCAGGGGGTTTTCTTCCGCGGCGAGGAAGTCGCCGACAATCTGCTCCCGCTCCTCCGAGCTGATTTCGCCGTTTTCGAACAGCAGCTTATTATAGTAGTATGCGGAAAAATGCTGGTTGCCGAGGTTCATATAGCTGACGGCAAGGCCCTCGTAGCAGTCCGTCCAATCGCATTCCGCCGTATTGTCCATAAAACGAAACCAGAAGTTTACGCAACGCTCGTAAAGCCCCATGTCGTCGAAAATTTCGGCATAGAGCATATAGCCGTCCTCGTCCACGCCGTCCGCGTCCGCATTTTTATTGAGCATTTTAAGCGCGCCTATATAGTTGTGAGAATCGACAAGCTGTGCCGCGATGCCGATAAGACGGTCGGCGGCGGGGTCGAATTCCAGTGTTTTTGCCATAAAATTATTTTCCGAAAAGCTTTAAAACGTCCGCCTTGGCAAAGGTGTAGTCCGTATTGCAGTAATGGCAGTGGACGCTGACCGCGCCCTGCTCGTCGCAGATTTTTAAAAGCTCGTTTAAGCCGAGGGGCAAAATTACCCCCTCTATTTTTTTGCGCGAACAGTTGCACTTATATGCGGGAAAAGTTAAATACGAGGCTGTTTTTTCCGTTTCCTTAATGAAAAATTTTTCCATTATGCCGTCCGCGCCGAGGCTTTGGACGACCTGCGCGGCATTGACAAAGCCTTGCATTGCCTGCTCTGCCTTGTCCATATTCTCTTCATGAGTGTTGGGGAGCAATTGCATTACTACGCCGCCCGCGGCGAGGCATTTGCCGTTTTTGACCGTTACGCCGATTGCCACAGCCGTTTCTATCTGCTCGCTTTGGTGGAAGTACTGCATTAAATTTTCGGACACGTCGTCGCACCTTAATTCGCACGTGCCGATAAACGGGCGGAAAAGACCGTCGTCCTTGATTACCGTGAGGGTGCCGCCCTTCAAGCCGTTTTCGCCGCCGTCTATATAGCCGCGGATATGACCGTTTATATCGCCCGAAACGCTGACGGTTGCGCTGCCGTCGCCCGATTTGACGGTGAGGGAAACCGCGCCCTTTTCGCTTTTTAAACAGCCCGCCATATACGCGCACGCAGTGAGCATGCCGCCTAAAATTTCCGCCGCGGTATCGCTTAAATTATGTATTTTTATTGCCTGCTGCACAAGGTCGGTGGTTTCAAGCACTGAGAGCGAAACTTCTCTGTCATACACAAGCGCTTTATACAGTTTATTCATAGTTTTTTACAGATAAAATTTATGCGTTCGGCTTTGTCGCCGCCGAGGTGGCCTTCTGCCTCTGCGGCAAAGCCGCATTGGGTGAGGGCGGTTAAAATTTGCGTTTCCCCGTATATATACTGCGTTTGACGCTCGTCCGCGCGGGCATATTTGCCGTCCGGAAGGCGGGTGAAAACGGTTACGTCCATATCCACCCTGTCGTCGCTTAGCGTATTGAACCACAGAAGGGTTGCGTTGTCGAAGTCGCGCGCAAATAGGTTTGACCCCACTATATGCCTTAGCTTATGCTCTGAACTGACGTCGAAAAGGAAGAGCCCGCCCTTTTTGAGGCATTTGTGAACGCGGGCGAAGGTAGCTTGCAGCTTTTGCGGGGGGATATAGTTGACGCAATCGTTGACCGCGACGGCGAAGTCGGGCCTGAAATTAAGACTTAGCTTTGTTACGTCCTGCAAAATAAAATCTGCCTTGACGCGGTGCTTTGCGGCGAGGTCTACCGCCGTGGAGAGCATTTGCGGAGAGCTATCCAGACCCGTGACCGAATAGCCAGCCTTGTACAGCGCGCGGGTAAAGTAGCCGTTGCCGCAGCCTATGTCTATGCCGACCGCGCCCGCGCCGAGGCCTTGCAGTCTGTCAATTAAATACTGCGACCATTGTTCATAGCCGCAGTCATCGTTAAAATATTCAAATACACTGCCGAGGGCGGAATACGCCCCCGAATATGCTTTGGTTATACTCATTTAAGCAGATTGTCGGCGCTGATTTTTTTGGATTTTTTGCCCTTTTTGCCGCTATCCGACTGCAAAGCCCTTTCACGCTCGGCAAAAAGCTTGTTGTACTCCGCATACACGGGGTCGTTGATATGCGCGAGCTCGTATGCGGCAACGTCTGCGGCGAGCTTGGCACGGTCGTCCGCTGCGGCGGACACGTCTGCACGCGTAAACGTTAAAACCGGTATTCTTACTGCCGGCTCTGCCGCAACGGGCATTATGGGACGGGCGATAAGCTCGCTTCTGCCGGCGGCAAGCAGCTCCATTGCAGTCCTCTTCTGCTCTTCCGCGCGCTCCTGCGCGAGCTGCTTTTCGGTTTTGGGGGCTTTGGATACCTCTGCCGCGGTTTTGATGTTGGGGGTTACATACAAATCAAACACCCACTGCGTGTACGCCGTCCAGCTTAAAAGCATGAACGAGAAGCCGAGGAATACGAAAAGCACGTATGAGATTGTGCGGACGATGCCGCCGATTATGAACAGCCAGACGGGTATGAGCGTGAACGCAGACATAAACACCGTTTGGAGGGGCGTGCCGACAAGCAGCACGAAGGTATTTTTGAAAAGCTGTGTGAATTTGACCTTGTAGCCCGTGCCGACCGCAAAAAGCCAGCCGCTGAAAAGACCGACGAGCACGGTTGCGATTATTACGAACACATACGCCGTTATTGCCGCCGCTTTATTTCCGCCCGTGACGATTGTGAGGTTCATCCAGTCGCCGACAATTACCGTGGAGAACATAAACAGCATAAATATTGTGACGGGAAGCACAGTTGAAAGATAGCAGACCCTTATACCGTGGAAAAAGCCCTTTACAGTGCACTCGCCATGGGTGTTGAGCATTCTTTTAATCGAATATGCCGCGCCAGAAATGCCGATTGAGGCGATAAAGCCCGCGACTATCAACAGCGAGAAAAACAGAAGGTCGGCAGAGAGGGTTATACTTTCGCTTAGCCCGACGGTGCTGGGGTTGAACGGATAGGTAAGGCTGGGATTGAAGGGGCCCGTAAGACCGAGCGAGGCAATGTATACGTTGGTGCGAATGAACATTACCGCAACGCCGGGGACGAACGTTACGAAAACCACGAGGTTTAGAATAACGAACTTCAAAAAATTGGATTTGAAAAGGTCCCACGCGTCCGCCCATCTGCCCTGCGGGACGGTTTTTCTTATATAATCGTCGGCAAGCTCGTTGCCTTCAAGATTTTCTACTTTAAGCGCCATATATACGTCCGAGAAAAATTTTTTTATATAATACCATATAATTTAACGTTTTTCAACTGTTTTGCAAAGGTTGGGGAATTTTAGTTGGATAAAGCGGGCAAAAAGCCCCCGCGCCGAGGTATGGCGCGGGGGCTGTGGGGTTGGGGTTAGACGTCAGATTACGCCCATTAGGTCCATTGCGCCGTTGACGGCAATGCCGACGACCACGGCGACGATATACAGCGCGATTACCAAAAGCACGTTGCGCTTGATTTTTTTGGTGTTTTTAAACAGCACCACAAGCCCGAGCCCCGCGTTGGAGCACAGCCCGCCGACAAAGCTGCCGAAGAGTATGCCGTGGTTTATGAACGAGCCCGTTAAAATTACGCTGGATGCGCAGTTGGGGATTAGACCCAAAAGTCCCGTTATAAGGGGCTGCCAATACGCGCCGCCTATCAGCATTGCAGATTCTATACTGTCGCCCGCGTACTCCATTACCGCGCTTAAAACGAGGTTGACTATTAAAAGATAGAGCGTTACCTTTAACGCGTGGTACAGCGGGGAAAGCAGGAATACCTGCAAGTCGGACTTGCCGGAATGGTCGGCGCCGCAGGAATTGATGTGGGTGTCCGCAGTGAGGCGCATTTCTTCAAGCTTTTCGCCCGAAAACAGAAAGTTGACAAGGTAGCCTATGCCCACCGCCGTTGCGAGTTTGATTAGAATAAGCGGCATTATCCAGCTTGCCGAGCTTAGCTCCGACAGCATTATTATAAGCGCCTCGTCAGACGTGGCGATGAACACAGCAAGCAGCGTGCCCGTGCGGATAAAGCCCTTATCGTACAGCTTTGCCGCCATAACGGAAAAGCCGCACTGCGGGACTATGCCCGTTGCGGAGCCGATTAGCGGGGCAAGACTGCCTTGCAGAATGTTTTTGTTTTGGGTGAGGGACGTTCTGTGCTCTAAAATCTCTATCAAAATATAGATTATAAGCAGAAACGGAAACACCTTTAAGGTGTCCAGAAAGGCGTCGCCTATTACTTCAAAGGTCATAGCTGTATATTTATTGACCGCCGAGGCGGGTTTTAAACACGGGGGTGTAGCTTTAGTTGGGAGTTGCGTTGGGGCGCCCACCCCCCTTTATCCCCCCGCCAAAGGCAGGGGGTAGAGCTTTGGGGAATTATCGCGCCCCCGCGGGCGGGGGCGCGATATGCTTGCTATCATTCAGGTTATCTGAGCTTTTTCTTTTTATCGGTCTTTTTGGGGGAGAGCTTTTCTATTATCTGCTGCTCCTCCCCGAACGTAAGAGGAACGAAGTCCGCTTCTGCAAAGTCTGTTTTTTTATAGCCGCTGTCGCGCGCAAGCAGGGTAAGGCGGGTATCGTTATCGAAGATATAAAGATGGGCTGCGTCAATTGCGATTTCTGCGGGAGCGCCGCTTGAAAGCTGTTCTTGCCCCCTTACTATCATTGAAATACCGCATTTTAAGGCGCATTCCGCATAGGTGCGGTCGTTGTCCGCTTCTACCTTGCCGACGGTGCATTCGTAGCCGCCGAAGCCGCCGCCGAGCTTAACCTCCGCATCCTCCGGACGAATGCCCAAAAGCACCTTTTTGCCGCTATCGGCGTAGTCGGCTATGTCCGTAAAGCGGTCTGTTATGTTTTTGGGAAGGGGAATTTCAAAACCCGCG
>WSNM01000003.1:0-67514 GCA_013316055.1 Clostridia bacterium
TCTAGTGATATTATAAAAATAGAGCTATCATATGATAGCTCTATTTTTATTTGTTGAAGTTTTCATATTCATCCAAATAAACAAATAATCCGAACGTCTTTCTAATAATGAAGAAGTTCGAATTATTACAATGTGGCTGGGGTAGCTGGATTTGAACCAACGAATGACGGAGTCAGAGCGAGCCTAAAAGCCGTTTTTACCCATAAAATCATTATTTTTAGCGGCTTTTTACCGCTATACACAACTTACACGCAAGTTTGCGCTTTCTTCCTTATCTTGAATAAATGCAAAAAATAAATGTTGACAAACAAAAAAAACAATCGTATAATAAAAGTACGAGCAAGGCAATAACCGTGTTGAGGTTTACGTGACGGTTAGCCTAAGTTCAAGCAAAATAACTGCCGACTTTGACCGAGGGGCAGTTATTTTTTTATGCGTATCGTCACATAATGGTCGGATACGGTAACAGACGAAACGTTTTCACGCCCAAAAATGAGCAATAATAAAAGTATGTACTCTGTCATAAAAATTTAACCTCCTTAGTTTAGTAAAAGCTACATCACGTTTGGAGGCTAACCGCCACAGGTCGCCCTGTCGTACCTCCCGCCGAAGCGGGAATTATATTATACCACCGTGCCGCCGCCCTGTCAAACGAAAAAGGTCGAAAGAGCGAGGGGTCAATGAACGTCATCAACGTAAAGATAAAGTCGCAAAGCTTTGATTTACAATGTTTCACAAAACGCCTGAACAGTGCGCCCGCGCTCGGACTTCGTATAACTCAACCTTTATCAGCTTAGCCGCCGTTTTCGGCGGCTTTTCTTTTACGCTCTGCACCGCTTAAAATTCCCCTCGCAGGGGAATATCGCGCCCGCGCGATTTCAAGGGGTGGCGCATACTCTAAACCGCATAAACAAGCCCATAAACCGCGGCACGGTTTTTCTTTTAATCTTTTCTTTTACGTCAGTAATTATCTACACTTATTATATAATAATATTAGAAGCCGAAAACTTTACATATACAAACCGATAACTTTATAGCCGCTAACCGAAAATTTGGTATATACTAACCGAAAATACTATACTCAAATTGTATGATTTTCGGCTTGTATTTTTAGTGCATAGAAAAAACCCCGAAAATTGCTTAAAATCGAGGTTTTCGGATAAAGTAAAACCGCCCTCAAAAGGGCGGTTTTTTAGGCTTTGGCAACGACTATAAGCGCAAGCTGTTACTTGCGCTTAAACATTCTTGATATAATTAATTCCTTAACTCGTGTACGGCATCGGCAACGTTGCCCCGTATCCGTATAGCCCGTATCTCGGCAACGTTGGCATAAATACTGCGGCTCGGATATTTCCGCTTCGGATATGCCGAGTTCTGCAAGCCGCTTTAAATAACGTGCTTGCGCTATGTTCCAAAGCTCTTGCGCTTCCTGTACGTTCTCGCCGTTCTCCTGGGCAGTAAACGTTTCGCTTATTGCCTCGTCAAGCTCGGTTTTTGCGGTGGTAAGTTCTTCGTCATTAAACGCGAGCTCACGCTCGGCGGCGGTTCTTGCTTCGGCTTCTGCGTGGAGCTCTGCATATACCTTTTCAATGGCTTCTTCTGTTATCTCGATTTCGTCGGAATTATAAATAAAATCTACTTTCTCCGGCTCGTACGTTGAACGCAATTCAACCGCTAAAACTTCATACGGCACAACAAAAATACTTTTCGTATTCCCTGGAACGCCGCGTTCCTGCGTTATTTTATAAACGGGATTGCCTTTCTCGTCCTTGTATCGAAGACGTTTGTTACGGTAAAGTAATTTTGCCTGCAATATCGGTGTTATTGCATACGATACGGTTGACTTCGGAAGATTCAAAAGCGTTGCAAGCCCTTGCTCCGAACTGTAAAAATAATTTATCGGCTCGCGGCTTTTAAAGTCGTAATTGATATATTCGCCGTTCTCGTCGGTTTCCAGGTAGTGCGCTTTAATGCGTTCAAGTATCATAACCGACGTTGCGGGAAGCTTCTTACGCTTGCCGTCTATATCAAATTTTTTTGCGTGCAGATAGTTTTCAAGCGTAATATAATTGCCGCTTACCTTAGGAATTATTTTGTATTTATTCTTGCCTGTTTCGGCAATAAGATTATCTAACAGCCTCAACTGTGTTAAGTTCTTTTTTGCCGTTACCCAAGTAAGCCCGCAAGCTCTTGCAATGTCTGCAACGGGCAACTTAACGTGCAAGCCGAAGTTCTTACGTACAGTCCAAATATACGCTAAAATTTTGATTTTAGCGCGAGCAAGCGGTTTGCCGAACTTGTCGGCAAACGGATTAAATTTCCCGTTTTTGGCTTTGCCCAGGAACTGCACAGGGCACAACGAAAACTCCGTCGCTTCGGGAAGCTCGATATTAAGTTTTTTTGTTGCTATGTCCTGCATTGCGGTTCCTTGTTTTTGTTAGATATTTTCAAAAATTAACTTGCCGGCACTGTGCATGCGCGGCGTATGCGCTTGTTTTTTTGTGAATTTATATCAGTTTTAACTGCTCCCAACCGTTGGGAAGTTGCGGCGGGTCGTCGTTCTTGTCTGCGGCTTTGCCGCGGCGGTGGTTTGGAGCGCAGAGGGGACAATAGCATTTTGTATAAGTCTTACTAATCGCCCAACTTGCGGCGCGGGCTTGACGGTAACCTCTGAACTCGGTTTCACGCCCGCAATCGTCACAGACATAGTTTTTAATAGTCGTTAGCATTGCTTTTTGCTCCTTTTGTATTCGATTTAAGTAGTCCGTGGCCGTACCACTTATGCCGGCACGGTGTAGTCCGTGGCCGTACCACTTATGCCGGTACGGTGTAGTTCGTGGCCGTACTACTCCGCAACGTCGCGGTTTTTCTTCTCTTGCTTGTATGCGGCTATATATTGATAATGGTCGTCCCAATCACGAGAGCGGCACTCCGCGCATTTAACACTTCGGTCTTTGCCAAACTTCCAACCAATCGAGCGAACAGCCGCCGCGCCGTTGTAAATTTCGTCGCTTGGTGCGACTTCCTGACTTTTCCCGCATTTGTCGCAAGTGCACACCCAAACTTTTATAACTTTGCTTAAAACTGCCATAATTTACCCCTTGATTTTAAATTTTTTCGCTCTCACGGGCTAAAAACGCCGATTTCGGGCGCGTTTTTTCTTTGTTTCTCACGGTTTTTGCGGTAAGCCCGATTTTAAGCAGATTTTCGGCGTTTCTACGGCTTACATTGCGCGACCAAGCTTTTTTAATGCGGCAGGGCTTCGCCCTGACCCCATATTTATATACGGCGTTACCGAAACCCGAAACCGTCAACATAATTAACCGCGTAAGGTCAGCGAGCTGACCACCCGCCACGGTTAATTATGTTGTCTTTCTCTTTGTTCATTTCGGGTTTCGTAAACAGCCTATTTTTTAGCTATTAGTGGTGTATTGGGCGCGGTGTCCTGCGTTTGCGGTTTCCCTTTGTCGATTTCTTGCCCGTCTGTGGGCTTCTGCGGCTTTGTTTTGCCTTTCGGCTTGTTGTCCGTTGCTGTCGGCTCTTGCCCGTCCTGGGCGTTCTCTGCTTGCTGTGTCGGTGCTTGCGATTCGCCTGTCGGGGTTGCGTTCTCGGTTGCTTCTTCGAGCGCGGCTTCCAGACGTTCGATTGCCGTTGTTCGCTTATTGAAATCACTTTCAATTTGGGCTTCACGTTCTCGGCGTATCAGTTTTGCGATAAAATTGATTTTAAGCCAAAACATACCACAACGGCGGGGGAGTAGATATTCCCTCTGAACGTCCAAATCATAATCATTGCCCGCGTTTTCAAGTTCAATTTTCTTTATAAGCCGTTCGTGTTCTTCGTGATAAAGTTTGAATAAATCTTCTTCCATACGGTCGCGTTGTTTCTTTGATAATTTGTCTTTATACTTATCAAATTGCGCCCATTTTTCAAAGAAACTTTCTTGTAGTTCGCCTAATTCCTTAATTGCGTTCATTGTTTCTTTTCCTTATTTTCTTTCGGTTTGCCCCGGTAAATTTCGGGTTCGCTGATTTTATAAAATGCCGCTGTTGCTTCGTCAAGGTCTTGTGATGCCGTGCGGCTCTTATATTCTAAGTAACTGAATTTGCCGTTTTCGGGCGGGAAAAATTCTTCATAGAAACTGAAACTGTTGAAACATTCAAAAATATTTCCGTTATGCGTATATGTTTTTGTTATGTAAGTCTGGGCGTTACTGCTTAAATACTGCTCGTATTCTATCCAGGAGCCGAACTCGCGGTAAGTCCAAACGGTTTTGAATATACGACCGTTTTCGTCAGTAATATTCTGGTGCGACTGTATCTCGATAAAACGGCGGCAAAGTTCTTTGATATTTAAATCAACGAGCATTGCGCGCTGTATGTCAAGATAAATATCTATACCATAATGACGGTGCATTTCAAAAAAGCGGCTAACGTGGTCTGGCAGGGCTTTTTTTCGGCTGTCATAGTAGCGTTGGACTTCTGACAGAAAAATTTTACTGCCTGGCGGTACAAATTGCGTTTGCATTTTGTCATTTGGGAGCCCTAAATAGAAACCGTTTATAAAATACGGTTTGTAATATTCTTCATAGCCGACTAAAAATTCGATGTCAAAATCAGCATAAATGGGGGGCTTTTGGGGAATTTCAAGCGGGTTTAAACGCTTTTCGTTTGCCGCTTCGATTTTTGCCGCTGTTTCTTCTTGCAACGTTTCGCCTTGCGTTCTGTAAATTTCGCAAAGCAAAGCCGCGGCAAGCGAAGTTTTGCCCGAACCTGGCGCGCCTGCAATTATCGTAATAGCCATAATTTACCGCTTCGGTAGTTTCGTCTTCGGAAGTTTCGGAAGATTTCCGCCGCTCCTACCCGCGCGGCGGCATAGAATGATTATGCAACGTGCAAAATCAATCAAGCCCGCAAGCACTATTGCGCCCGCCATAATGTAAAAAAATATGTGCCACTTACTGAAATTAAAATAGTCTAATCTTGTGATAGTCTGTAAAACCCACCCCGCGAACGCACTTGCGCCCGCTAATACAAATGACATCATTAAATTGAAAAACATTTTATTTTTTACCTCTGACTTTATGTATTTTTCTTTGGCTTGAACTTGTAGACGCGTCGGCGGGCGGTGGAGTGGAAATAGGCGGCTTAGCGCGTTTTTTCTTTTTGCCTTTGCGTTTTTTATTGCCTGGCTTTGTCTTGTTGGGCGTTGCGGTTGCCCGCTTACGTTCCCGACGTTCTCGCCCGCGCTTGACAAGCGCGGCAATGCCGCGGAACGGCGCGGAAATGATAAGCCATAGCACTTTGCATACTGTAAGTATAATTTTGCCTATAACTTTGAACACACCGCGCAGAACAGGGAATCCGAAATAAAGCAATACAACCAACAAGGCAACGGCGGCAACAATAATCAGCGCAATCGCCCACCACGGCAAGCCTTTACCGGGATAAGGGTCTATCGGGTGTTCCTGGTCGGCAATGATGTCTATCGGTGACATTATGCAGGGGATAACGGTCAATACGTTATCTTTTGTGAACGTTACATCGATAATATCAAAATCAAGTTGCGCCCAGGACTGCGCAAAATATGCGTTGCTGTCAATAACTTTATAACTACCGAAATTTCCGCCGATAACCGCCCAATCTATGGTGCGTTCGCCTTGTGTAACTTCGTGGACAACATATTCGCTTTGATAATATCTGAACAAATAAACCGTTTCGGGCTTTTCCTTTTTCGCGGCGTTATTAATAAACGTGCAAAAATCTTCGTAATCTCTTTCGGCAATGTAAAATTTATCGCAAAATAATTCTTTATCCGGATAATATTCAATATCCTTAACGGTTACTTTTTGAATAGCCGAAACTTCAAATTCGTTTTCGCCTTTTAATTGCGTTCCGAATAATTTATCCCAAAGACTGTTTGAAACAATGTTATCGGTCAATTTGTAAGTATCGTCCGATTGAATATTGATATCCGTAAATTTTTCGTCAACGTTTTCGAACAGGTCGGCATTATATTTTCCGGCAACGGGATTTTCACCAACGCCGAAACGCTCCGTAAACGTTTCAAACCAACCTTTAATATTTTTTAATTTGTTGCCGATAAGCTTTTCGCGCGGTAAATCGTAGGTGTCCGCATTGCCGTTATCAGCGTAAAAAATATAGCTCAACTTTTTTAATATACGGTCGTATTCCGTAACCGGCATATTGTTATAAGTATTAAAAGCTAAATACCCAAAATGTAAAGCCTGGATAGCTTCCATAGCTTCTTTCGGCTGTTTGGAAGCGACAAGGGTAAATTTGCTTTTGCTGTTGTTGTAGTTGTTGAGATAATCGCCCCCGTCAACTTCTTCGTTAAGCAGAGAATACAACTCGTTGTAAATATCCTTGTTGCCGGTAACGAAAATAGGCGACGTCAACGCGTTAAGCCAGGTTGCGTGTATTGCCGACATTTCGCCGGAACTTTCCAAAATATCATTAGGCACGGAAAAATATACGCTGTGCAGAGTGTCACGGGTGTACCCGTCCTTGTGCGTGCCTTGCGGTCTGTAATACGTTTGTTGTACGTCCAGATTTAAAACCGTATCGAAACCGTCCACCGAACATTTAAGCGTGCTTTCCTGCGCGGTTGCCGAGCCATAGCCTTTTGCATAACCGGTATAAGTATATTTCGTCGCTATTTTGTATTCGGTAGCGTTAATGCCGCTTTCGTAAAGCTCAATGCCGCTGACTTCGTACACGCGCGCCGAGCCGTTGACTGTGCTTAAAATTTCTTTACGTTGATTGTCGGAAAGATTAATTTTAAACTTGTAAAAGAGCCCCTCATAACCCGCCGCATTGCTTCTGTTAAGATATTGCAGACCGGCTTTAATGAAAAGGTCGGAAGTCTTGCCGACCCTGAACTGTATTTTATTCAGTTCGGAATATTTGGTAAAATCAAGCCCGCGCGGGTTGTAAATGTAAACGTACAGCCCGTAGTCCTCGTGTTTTGCCGTGAACGGCGAATAACAGAATTCTATAAACGAGATTATTTTCGGGGTTTTGCGTTCGGAAAAACCGTATTGACTTAAATCAATGCTTTCCCCGTCGTAGCTTGCACCCTGTAAATCGTCCCAAACGTTGCGGTTTTCATAGGCGGTAACAATTTTTGAATATTCCGAAGCGGCGGAAGCGTAACCCGCCCCGCCGCTCTCGCAGAGGATAAGAAAACACAGCACCGCAACCAATGCCGCGGCTATGGTGTATGTAAGCTTTTTAAA
Organism: Clostridia bacterium; assembly: GCA_013316055.1. Taxonomy (GTDB): domain Bacteria; phylum Bacillota; class Clostridia; order Christensenellales; family Borkfalkiaceae; genus Coproplasma. The sequence continues at coordinate 7,259 of WSNM01000003.1, forward strand.
AGTGCCTGCCATTTGCCGTAACTCCGTTTATCTTCTTCTGCGGCGCGCGGGCTTTCTTGTTTGAACAATGGAAGCAACAACGCCGACTATTCCGACTAATACCGACAACGCGCCGCCGCCCGCAAAGATTATCCAGGGATATTTTTGCAAGGTGTTTACGGCTATTTCACGCGCTGAAAGCTTATCCGAAACAACGGAGTAATCGTCCGTTATCCGGTTATCCGCAAAATATTCTATCGGTTGTTCGCCGTGCTCCGTCATTACCGACAACACGCGCAAATTTAAGTCTTTCGCTTCTTCTGCCATTTCCGCAAAAGTGGTGCCGTAATCGACTTCCTTTGTCGCGTATACCTCGCCGCCGACATAAAACGTTACGGTGAACGTCTTAATTTCCCAATGCGCTTTTAACGTTGTATCTTGCTTTATGGCTTGCCCCGTGTATTCCGTTCCGTCCTCTAAAAACCAACCTTTAAACATATAGCCGCGTTTTTCTGGCGTGGGCGGGGTAATTGACGAGTTCCAATCTACAACCTGATTTTCTATATTGTTGCCCCCGTCCGTATTAAACGTTACAGTAAAACGGTTTATTTCAAAATGCGCGTGCAGGTTGATATTTGACGTTACCGTTTCGCCGATATATTTCGTGCAGTTCTCGCCGTGCTCTTCGTCCGTGCCGTAATACCAACCCGTAAAGGTGTATCCCTCTTTAACGGGGTCGGGCGGTAACGGCTGCACCGCGTTCGGGTCTTGTTCCAAAATGTAGGTTATTTCTATTGCGCCTAAATCTGCGGCGGTGGTTTTGCCGGATTCGTAGTAAGGGTTCCAATACTCGAATTGTGTACTGTGCATACATTGTTTGTCTACGCCGCGATATTTGCAAGTCATATCTTTGTAAATATATCCCGCCGAAGTCAGATGTTCGAACGGGTTCACACGCGGCACAAACCAACCCGTTTGCGACATAATTAACGTAACCCAAGCAAATCTGATATTTGCTTCTTTTGCGCTTACCGTTTGCCCGTCTATGTTGTTTTTAACGGTGACTTTTGCAAGGTAATCGTCCGCGGTTTTGTCTGTGCCGGAAGAGATAAAGTTTTCATATTCCGCTTCGGCGCCTGCGGGAATAGCGCGGGAGCTTGCCGCAACTGTCCGCGCGGAAACGGCAAAAGCATAGCTTTGCGGCTCTTCGTCCGTAAGCTCTTCGGCGGGAGCGGCGGGGAGCTTCTCGGGTGCCGCGCTCCGCCAATTCCCGAAAGTCCAATCCGTATAACCGAATGTGCCCCAAGCCAACAGCGAGGCAACGCCCGTTACTGCCAATATTACCGCCATTATTAAGCCCGTTTTTTTGATTATCTTTTTGCCGTTTGCTCTTGCCATTTTTATTTCCTCCCGCGGGCGTTCTCTGCACCCGCTTTATTTTCGTTTATTGACTAACGCCGCCGTTTGCGGCTTCGAAGATGGGGGCGGGGTTGCTTGCTCGTTTATTACAACGTCCAAATAGCAACGCTCGTAAACACTCGCCCCGCGGTCTTTGTAATGCCCCGAAACAGACAGCACACGCACGGCGGGCAATTCGTTACAGATAAGCTCGATTAGCTTTTCTATTTCGCCGTTCTCGCCCCATAATCTGACTTTAACCACGTCGCACCTCGCAATTGCTTTCGATAAGGTCTACAATCTGTTGAGCTTCGGTAACGTGCAAAATTTTTGCGTGGAAGTATAAAAAATCAAGAATACCGTCAAGGTTCTTCCAATCAAAAATCGGATTTGAATTGAAATAATTGTAGTAATCGGGAAACTTCGCTTTTACGAGCTTCGGAATATCCGCGCCCGCTTTGGCGGTGGTCTTAATGGGGTTAAATGCTTTGACTATGTCATAAGCCCCCTTAGCTCCGCACATTGTTTCGATAGGGCAACCGTTATTATGTAAATTGCACGTTTCGCAGGTTGCGCGCGCGTTCACTTCGCAAGGCAATAAATCGTTTTTCATTACTGCACCCCGCTATTATCTATCCAAGGGAAGCGCAGTTTTATGGCTTCCAAATAATAAAGCCCGTCGTTGTCACAGAATAATACGCCCGGTGTGTAGAGATAGGAAGTTTCTAAATCATCGTTATCGTTAAAAATCTGTTCGTTCCAAAGATTGAACAATAAACGGGTTGCGCGGCGGCTACCGCTCGTCTGCCAACCAGCTTTAAGACAGTCAATTTTAACGGAATTATTTTTAAAGGAAAATACTTCGTCTTTGTGTTTGAATAAATCTTCATTAAGGGCTAAAAGATAAGCAACGGGACGATGTTCACTATCCGAGTTTTTCATTTTGCCAAGCGTTTCATAAAAACGCCGTTCGTGCATTAAGTCTTTGAATTTCATTTTTGCAAATCTCCTAAAAAATATATTTCAACGCCCTTGCGGGCTGTTGTTCCCCTTAATCTCAACCCCCGCGCCGTTTATGGCGGTGCAGGAGCCGAGATTTGCAAGCACCTTTACGGAGTTTCACCGCGCAGGTGCATAAACTTGAATCTAATTATTTTAGATTAAAGCTTCACAATCTTAGAATATAAGATTTTTACAGTATTATAACCTTATGTTTTAAGGTTGTCAACAAAATTTTCTTAAATTGTAAGATAATTGCGTTAAGGTGATTCTATGAGAGAAAAACTGCGAGCGTTAAGGCTTGAAAGTGGACTAACTCAAAAAGAGTTAGCGGCTAAATTGAATAGTACAGACAAAAGCATATGGAATTATGAAAACGGTATTGCAACACCTCCGTATGAAGTTTTAATTGCATATACAAAATTTTTCGACGTTTCAGCGGACTATCTGCTCGGGCTTGAGGACGATTTCGGCGCAAGAACTGCGACAGGGGGAAACGTGATGCGCGACACCAACAACACCCAGGAGCGGGAACTGTTGGAACTCTTCCGCACGCTTTCCCCTTATTTGCAAGGTCTGACAATGGAAGCCGTGAGAAGCTGGGCAAAGAAAGGCGGCGACAGCTCGCAAAAAAAGGCATAAAATATCCTTTGCGAAATATCGCAAAGGAGTTTTAAAAAATGAAAGAATTACAAAAGCTTAAACCGATTGCAGAACAGTTTTTCGCGCTTTCGGTGCAACTGCTGGAAGTTATCGACGCGGACGAACAGGAGTACGCGCGGTTTATTGAAAGCGTAAAAAAAACGCCTGCGGAAAGGTGTTAATTTTCCCGGGCATACAGGAGGACAAGAACGAGGAAGAGAGCGCAAGCTTTTATTTCACACAAAAGGAGATTAAAGCATTGCCGAAAAATTTAAGAAGTAAATTTGAAAATCAAAAAAACATAAGTTACCGCGAGGAAACAGGCGTTTATGAAATACGCAAGCAAATTGACGGAGTTTCTTATTTCGGTTCGTCCAAGAACCGCGACGAAGCCGTGCGTAGATTTTTACAGGACGTGCGGAATGGTGGCAAGCCTGCAAAGGGTAAAAGCGCGCCCGCGCCTGCCGTTACCGAAATTCCGAAAATATCGCCGCCGTTTAACGACGTAGCCTCGCAATGGCTTGAACTTCGGAAGCCGATAATAAAAGCCACAACATACGAGCATTACGAAAGCGTATTCCGCGCAAACGTTTTCCCTGCATACAACGGGCGCAAGATTGACGAGCTTAAACAATCGGACTGCCAGGAGCTTATAAACCGCTACATAGAGCAAGAAAAATACCGAACGGCGGATAAAATTTATCAGGCATTAAAAGCAATATTTGAGTTTGCCCTCGGTGAAGAGCTTATCGAGCGTTCACCGATGAGATTTATAAAGCCGCCACAGTACGAGGAGCAAAACGGCGTTGCGCTAACTTTGGACGAAGAGCGCGAGCTGTTGCGGCGTATCGGAGCGAGCAAATGCGACGAAGTAATAAAGCACGCGCTTATATTCTTACTTTATACCGGTATACGCCGTTCGGAGCTTGCAAGCGCAAGAATTATTGACGGTTGCGTTGAAGTCCGAAACGCGAAAACCCGCAAGGGCTTTAAAGAAAAAACACGTTTTATACCTATAACGCCTATGCTGGCGGCGCGGTTGCCAGGCTTTAACCTTGACGAGCTTCGCGCCGTTCGTCCGGACGCGCTCACGCAAGCAATGAAACGGTTAATGCCGGAACACCACCTGCACGAGTTGCGGCATACATTTATAACGCGTTGTCAGGAGTGCGGAGTTCCGCGCGAGGTTGTGAGCGTTTGGGCGGGGCACGCCGCGGATAATACGCAGACGTCAATCGTATATACTCACTTTTCGCGGGAGTTTATGAAAGAACAGGCGCAAAAGGTCGACTATAATATATAATTGTCGCCGTTTACACGCAAGTTACACGCAATTTCCGCCGTTAAAGGCATAAAAAAACCGCCGTTAATCGTTCAAAATCACGTCAAATTGAACGAAAAACAGCGCTTTTGGCTGGGGTAGCTGGATTTGAACCAACGAATGACGGAGTCAGAGTCCGTTGCCTTACCGCTTGGCGACACCCCAAAATTTATTAAAACAGCTAATTTATATGTCCGTATTTTACATAAGAATATCCGTAAAAGACATATTTATGCCGTTTTTGCTTAATTATTATATATAACAATTTAAAAAATTACAAGCGTTTTATGCTTGTTTTTTATTTTTTTATTTAAAACGCGCGGTTTTTATTCCGCCCCCGCGTCCCCCGTTATCCGCACTGCCACGTCGGAAAACCACACGGTTAACCCGCCCGCCGCAAACAGACACAGATACATAAATTCCGCGTCCACCGCTTTAAGCCCTATCTGCAAATCGGAATACTCCCTTGCAAATTTTTGCGCACCCCCCGCAACGGTAAGATAAAGCTTTTGACCGTTACGCTCTATGCTTAAATCGAATACCGAGCCTACCTCGACGCGGACGGAATTGCTCTGCTTAAAGAGCGACCTGCTTTCGCGGCTGAAAATTGCCGTTTTGTTATCGATTACACCTGCCGCGAGGTAAGTGGAATTTAGCCCGTCCTTTACCGTATCGATATAAATATCGTCCCTTAGCATAAGCCCGAAGGCCGAGCCGTTACCCGCGTTTTCCGTAACCTGCTCCACCCGCGCTTTTGCCGTTGCAATAAAGTTTTTACCCGAGCCTATTTGCATAAACGCAGCCGCAAAGCCGTCTGCACCGTCGCAAATTTTGGCCTGATTATCCGCCGCGCTTACGGTAAACACCCCTCCCGCCTCCGACACCTTAAACGAGCTGAGAGAGCTGCCGACAAGGTCGCCCATTGCGGTACCGTACCACCCTTGCGCGGCTATGGAATAATTTGATGACTGCATAGAGGGTGCAAAAGGCTTGTATTCGGGCTTGACGTAGCGGGTATTGATTGCGGAAGGGAAAGCTGTCTGCATCGTCGGCGCGGGGGCGTTTGCATTGACGTGGGCTTTAAGCGGACAGTCGGTTTTAAGCAGAGCCCTTGCAAGGTGATATGCCACCGTTTTTGCGCCGTACCTGTTTAAATGGGTGCCGTCCATGCCGCAGGGGACGTTCCCCTCGCACGAGTTGTGCGCGTGGAAGTATTTTGCCGCGTTATTGTCTGCAAGGTATATTGCTTTTGTTATTTCGGTTAAGTCTATAACGGTAACCGAAACGGCTTTGCCGAGCGTTCTTATCGCGTCAGCGTAGTCGCCGTGCTCGGTTATATGCACGAACGCGCCCGAATAGCCGCCGTTGCGGTCGTACCTGACAATCGGGGTGCAAAGGATGGGCGTTGCGCCAACCGAGCGCGCCGGTTTTATATAATTTTCGTATAAATTGTACTGAAAGGAAACGCCGTCTGCCGCGCTTGCGTCCGTATAAGCTTTGTTCGGGTTGGTGTAACGCGCGGGGTCGGCGTGCTTTTCGTCGTTGTGACCGAAGCCTATTATAAGATAGTCGCCCGCTGCTATGCTGTTTTTTACGGTTGCATAATTGGGCAAGGCAAGAAAGTCGAGCGAGCTTCTACCCGAGGCGGCAAGGTTGACAAGCTGCTTAGGCGAGCAATTAAAATAATTATAAAGCTGTGTCGCGTAACCGTAGCGCGGCATATATCCGCCATCTAACCCCGTTTGGGGAGGCACGGTATAGTCGCAGACGGTGGAATCGCCCACTACGTAAATTTTGCCTTTGAATTTTGCGGAAGAGCAAGCCTCCATACCCTATACCCCCTTGCGCGGATATTTTAGCACCCGCCGCGGGGTTTGTCAACACGGCGTTTACAGGGCGGGGTTGACAGTAATGAAAAAGTGTCTATAATATATAGTATGAAGAATAAGACTGCCTTTTTAAAGCTGCTTAAAAAGTATGCACTTATAACCTTGGGGTGCGTAATATATTCCTTTGGCGTGGCGCTGTTTTTGGACGCGAACGGGCTTGCGGCGGGCGGAGTGACGGGCATTGCCATTATAATCAGCTATGCCGCGGGTGGAAAAATAGGCACGGGCTGGCTGATTATTATACTGAACGTGCCGCTGTTTGTTTTAGGGGCGGTGTTCTTCGGCAAAAGGTTTATACTGTCCACGCTGTATGCGACGGTGGCGTCCTCGGGACTGATTGAGCTGTGGAGCCGCCTTATACTGCCGTATATGCCCGAAATAAGCAATATTTTAATACCCGCAACGGCGGGCGGGGCGCTGTACGGCGCGGGGCTTGGAATTATTTTCAGAGCGGGAAGCACCACGGGCGGCACGGATATTATTGTAAAGATTTTGAGAAAGAAGTTCCGCTATATGAAAACGGGAATAATTTCCATGCTGATAGACGTTGTTATAGTAGGCGCGGCCGGAATTGTTTTCAGGGACATAGACAAGACCTTTTACACCGTTATTTCGCTGATACTGTTTGTTGTAAGCTTTGATTTGGTACTGTACGGCGGAAATACGGCAAAGCTCGTTTACATTGTTACCACCGCGGACAAGAGCGAGGAAATATGCAAAAAAATACTGACCGAGCTGGACATAAGCGCGACTATTGTTGACGGCAAGGGCGCATACACGGGCAACGCGCGCACCGTTATTATGTGCGCGGTTAAAAACTACGTTTTTCCCAGACTGCGGGACGTTATTAAGGACGCAGACCCGCAGGCGTTTACAATAGTAACCTCTGCACAGGAGATTTACGGCGAGGGCTATAAGGAGCACGGCGGGGAGGAATTATAGCACGCCACCCCCCCTTAATCCCCCTGCCGAAGGCAGGGGGATTAAGGGGGGAATTGTATTTTATTTGTCCGCTATCTCTATGCCCGCCTCGTCAAGGGCGTCCACGAAAATTTTGTAGCTTTCCGGATAGAGGTGAATATTGTCCTTGATGTCGTCCGCGGTGATTGTATCGGTTACGTCAAGCACGGTAAGCCAATCCTTGCCCGTGCCGAATCTGACCATTGCCTTGTTTATCGACCTTACGCGCGTTTCGTAAGAGGTGTTGGACATTATGCGGGGCGTGACCGTGAAGTACCACAGCTTAGTATCGGGCATTTTGCCGTGCATAAGAGTGAGGAAGCGCTGTAAGTCTTCCACCGCCTCCGTCAGGGAGCACTGGTCGTTGTAGACGTTGTTGTTGCCGAGCTGGATAACCGCGTTTTTGGGCTGAATGCCGCCGAAAATCGCATTGTAGCCGAAGCGGGCGTCGAGGAACATTTCCCATGTGTTGGAGGTTGTGCCGCCTATGCCGAGGCAGAGCGCGTCCTTGCCGCGGTAGAAGGAATAGAAGCCCGAAAAGAAGTCCAAATCGTTGAAGCTGTCGCCTATAAAGACGGTGGTTTTACCGTCTGTGCCCTCTTTGTCGTATTTGGCTCTGCCGCGGATTGCCTTGTTTTCCCAATCCCAGCCGTCGCCCCACATATAATATTTTGCGTCTGCGGGGTTGACGGGCTTACAGATTACGTTGAAATCCGTTTCGTACCCCTCCGCCTCCGCAAAGACAACCGCCTCGCCCTCGGCAAGGGCGGTTATTTTGTTGCCGTCTATCCTTATTTTGTCGCTGTTGGTGGTATAGGCGACGGTATGCTCGCCTTCAAGATTGAACACGGGGGAAATTTCCGACGGGGGATAATCTATCCACGCAGTTATGTCGGGAATTTCGAAGGTGAGCTGAACGGGCGGAGGCTCGGTTGTTTCGCAACCGGAAAGCACGCACATTGCGCCGACGTTTGCGGCGATTGCCGCGGATACCGCAAAAGTTAAAATTCTGATTTTTTTCATAAAAAGCCTCCTTATACCGTTTTGCCGCTGACGGGGTCGAAAATTTTGAGCTTGTCCATATCGATTTGCAGACGCACGGGCGAGCCTGCGGAAACCACCTCGCGCACGCCGCGCTTGACGATTATGCTTGCGCCGAACATACTGACGTGCATACAGAACTCGCTGCCGAGAAGCTCGACAAGCTCTGCACGGGTGGAGATTGCGGAGCTTGCGTTGTCGCCGAGAGCGCCCTCGAAATACACGTCCTCGGGACGGATGCCGACAAGCGCGTGCGTTGCTACCTCTTCGCTTTGATAGTTTGCAAGGTACTCGTTGATTTTGCGGAGGTTCTCCTCTTCAAGCGTTTCTTCCGCGGGCTTTTTGGAGAAGAGCCGTTTGATTTTTGAGAAAACGCTCTGCTTTTTTACAACTGCCGCGTCCTTTTTGGCGGCGCGCATATTGGAGGAGTCTACCTCCTTCAAAAGCCCCGATACGGCGAGGTCGGTATTTTTGATAAGCTTTTCGATTTCCGCAAGATTTGAAAGTATAACTGAAATATTGCCCGTTTCCGCGTCATTTAAATAGCTTTGCGCCTGCTCCTGCCCGAAATGTATAAAGCCCTTGCTTTGCGCAACTGCCGAAACGCGGTTTACTATGGATATATAGTCCGTTTTAGCCTGTTCGGGCGGGAGCCTTTTAAGCTGTCTGACAAGCGCGGAAATATCGCCGAGGAGCTGCTTTTCTTCCGTAAGGCGCGCCTTTAAGGCAAGCTGCTCGAAGAAGGCGCGGCGCTGTGCTATGTGCGATTGGTAGCGCTGTAAAACGCCCTTGGGGAGGGTTATGCTTTGTTCGCCGTCCGATATTCTGCCGCCGCTTATGTCCGCGCCGAACACGTTCATAGGAGGACTGCCGATAAAGGTTGCGACAAAGACGTTGGCGGGGTTGTTGTATACCTCTATCGGGGAGCCGATTTGCTGGACGAGGCCCTTGTTCATTATGACTATTCTGTCCGCCATTGTCATTGCCTCGGTCTGGTCGTGGGTGACGTAGATTGTGGTTGCGCCTATGCTGCGGTGGAGCTTGACGATTTCGCTGCGCATTTGCACGCGGAGCTTTGCGTCGAGGTTGGATAAGGGCTCGTCCATTAAAAAGAGCTTTGCGTCGCGGACGATTGCCCTGCCCAGAGCTACGCGCTGCATTTGTCCGCCCGATAGCTCGCGCGGCTTTCTGTCGAGGTAGCTGCCCAAATCGAGAATTTCCGCCGCCTTAAAGACGCGTTGCTTTATTTCGTCCTTGGCAAGCCCGCGCACCTGCAGGCCGAAGCCGATATTGTCGTAAACGGACATATTGGGATAGAGCGCGTAGCTTTGGAAAACCATGGCTATGTCCCTGTCCTTGCTTTCGAGATAGTTTGCAAGCACGTTGTCGATATACAGTCTGCCGTCGGTGATTTCTTCGAGCCCCGCTATCATTCTCAGCGTGGTGGACTTGCCGCAGCCCGAGGGACCGACAAGGACGATGAACTCGTTTTTTTCGACGGCGAGGTTGAAGTTGAACACCGCCTGTACGCGGTTGCCGTAGACCTTGTTTATTTCGTTAAGCACCACAAAGCCGTTAACGTTTTCGGCTGTTACGCGGCCGTTGTTTGCCTTGTATTGCTTTTTTGCTTCCTTAACCGTTATTTTTTCTTCCATTTTGGAGTTACCTATGCCTTAGCCTTTGACATTAACCTTTGACGCCGGACGCCGCAACGCCCTCGATAATGCGGTTTTGAGTGAATATATAGAGCAGAATTATGGGAACCGCACTGAACATTGCGCTTGCGAGGTTTAGTCCGATTGTGTTTGCCGTTTTACTCTGCGACAGCGCGGCTATACCTACCTGCAAGGTCCACAGGCTGGGGTCGGACGTGCCGAGGATTATCTGCGGCCATAATAAATCGTTCCAGCTGCCCATAAAGCAGAACAGCCCTTGTACGAAGAACACCGATTTGCCGACGGGGAGCACGACTTTTAAGAAAATTCTGAAATCGCTTGCGCCGTCCATGCGGGCGGATTCTATCAAGTCCTTTGGAATACCCAAAAAGAACTGACGTATTAAATACAGCCCGCCTACTCCGCCCAGCCCCGGCAGTATCAGCGCCAGGAGGGAGCGCGATATGCCGAGGTTCGCCATGTTTGCGATTTGCGGAGTCATGGTTGCCACTCCGGGGATAACCATTGTGAAGAGCATAAACGTGAAAAGCACGTTGCGGAATTTGAACTTCATAAACACCAGCGCGTAAGCCGACAGTCCCGCAAACAGCAGATATAAAAGCGTGCTTGAAGCGGATACGATAAAGCTGTTAAGCATCCAGCGCTCTACGGGGTAACGTTCGCCGCTGGCGCTGTTGCGGTAGTTGAAAAAGTGCTTGTAGTTGTCTACCGTGAACCCGTCCTCGGGAATAAGCTGACCGGGGTGGTATTCGAACGTGTACTGCGAGGTAAAACTACCCAGAACACCGACAATGAGCGGGATTACCCAGATTATGCAGAAAATAAGCAAGAACACGAACGCGTTAAATTTGAATAAATTCTGCTGAAAGTATCTGCCTATTCTGTTGGCGGGGAGCTTTTTGCGTTTTTTGAGCGAGAGCACGACTGCGTCCAGAACGACCATTAAGACAAGTATTGTGCCGAGAATTATAAGCGAGGCCATTAGAAATTTATTCATTTGCAGACCCCCTTGCCTTTAAGTATTCCGCAAACTCGTTACTGCGCTTTGTTCCGCTTTTTCTTTCGCGGGTGATGATTAGCTGTATTGCGGTGATTATGCCGATTATTATGCCGAGGATTAAGCCCATTGCGCTGACCATGCCGTAGACGGAATAGTTGCCGCTGTTTATAAGGTTCTGAATGTACCACATTATGGACATTGTGGCATGGTTTGTACTGTCGGTTATCGGCCCCGCGTTGGTAAGCACGTAAATCTGTCCGTACAGCCCGAAGTAGCCTATTATGGTATTGAATATACACAAAACCATCTGCTGTTTTATTGCGGGAAGGGTTACGGCAAGCGCGCGGCGCATGCCCGTGCAGCCGTCCACTGCCGCCGCCTCGTAAAGGCTTTTATCGACGTTTTTCAAGCCCGCGTTTAAAATTATGAAGTTGCCGCCCCAGCCGCCCCACAGGCACAGTAGCAGGATTACAAGCCACGCGAGCATGGGGTTGCTGTTGAGCCAGTCGATTGAAACGCCGAACCACTGATTTATATAACCGAACAAAAAGCCGAACAGCGCGGTGAAGATTACGCCGCTGGCGCTTACGGGAAGCACGGACGGTAGATAAATAAGCGAACGGAACAGCTTATAGCCCTTGGGCTTTGCGTTTATGCAGATAGCCATAAACAGCGGAATTATTATAGAAAGCGGAACCACAACGACCGCGAAAAGCGCGGTGTTGCCCATTGCGTACCAGAATTCCTTGTGATAAATATTGTCTGCCCTGAACAAGATGGTTATAAAATTGCCGAAGCCGCGCCACTCGTTTTGCGACGGGTCTGCAATGTTATACTTGAAGAGCGACATTATAATTCCGTATATGAGCGGATAGATGCAGAAGGCAAGGAAAAATATTAGGTGCGGCGCTATAAACACAAGCGCCATGCCGTAACGCTTTAAAAAGTCGCGCGTTCTGCTTTGCTTATACGCGTATTCGCCGACCGTTGTAAGTTTTTGCTCGTTCATAATTTGCCGTGTGCGCCCGAATTACAAATCGTCGGAGCCGCGTATCTGCGCCATTGCCTCCTCGAAGCAGCCCCTTATATGCTCTTCTACCGTGCCGCTCTTGTTTTTGGAGAGCGTCCATATATACGCCGTTTTAAGCTGTTCGTATACGGGCGAGAAGTATTGGGTGTTGCCGAGCATTACATAGTCGGCGGGGTCTGCCATATATTTGAGGTATCTGTTATATGCAACGGAGGTTTTGTATTCCTCGCTTTCAAGCACCGTCTTGCATGCGGGCAAATGTCCGCCGGCGGTGTATTTGACTGCGTTTTCCGTCATAAACTTTGCATACAGCGCTGCCGCTACCCTTCTGGTTGCGCTTGAATTTGCGGCGGTGTTGGCTATGCTGAAAACATGTCCTACGCCGTATACCGCGTTTGCCGCAGGGCTTTGGGGGTCGTCTGCGTACAGTCCCGAAAGACTGAGGATTGCAAGCGCGCCCTCGCCGAGGTAGTTATCGTACTCGTTAAGGCGCTGTTCCATCCACCAAGGGCCCTCGCAGCCGAATACGGCATTGCCGTTACCGAGGTTTGCAAACAGCGTTTGGTTGTCGCGGTTGGCGCCGATATATTTATCCTGCCAGCCCTCGAACATTTCCAGCGTGTTTTTAAGTCCCGAGCTTGTGTTCCATGCGGGGGTGCCGTCTGCGTTGGCAAGCTTGCCGCCGTTTTGCAGTACCGCCGTCTGGGGAAGCCAGCCCGATTCGATATTGTCTGCGGCGCTCATTTCCACGGGGAAGAAGCTTGCCGCCGTTTCCGCGCCGACCTGCTTCCACGCGCGTTCGCGTATGTTGTGCTTTTCCTGCTCGCTTGTTGCGTTTTCTATCTGGGTTTTGACCGACGTCATGTCGCGCGTCCAGAGGGTGCCCGCCGCTTTTCTTTCCATAAGCGCCTTGCAGACCGCCTCGAATTCGGCTTTTGTAGAGGGCATTGTAAGCCCGTTCTTTTCCAGAATGTCCTTGCGGACGTACCACACGCCGCTGTGCACGTCCAGAGGAACGCCGTAAAGCGTGCCGTCCTTGTCGTGGCATTCGGCTATGACGTTTTCAAGATAGTTGGATTTATCGAAGGTGTTATTTTCGCCGAGGAGCTCGAACGTTTCGTCCATAGGAACGAGAATTTTTTGCGAGGCGAAGTAGGTTAAGCGCTCGCTGTGGAAAATTATTACGTCCGGCGCGTTTTTGGGGTCGGTATTGATAGTGTTTGCAAGCTGTTGGTAAAAAATGCCGTTTTCTACTGAGGTTATGTCGGCTTGCAGTCCGCTGCTGCGGTAATAGTCGTTAAACGCGGTATTTACCATATCCAGATAGGCGTTATCGGGCGAGCCTATTACCGACTGGATTTTAAGCCTGATGCCCTTGCCGCTTTCGTCCGTAAATATCGGGTCGCCGAACTCGTCGAAAACGATGTCGTTGACAAGCTCGCGCGAGGGCTTTTTGCACGCCGACAGCACGCCTGCCGAGGCGGTGACTGCAAGGCACGCCGCAATGCATACGGCGGAGGTAAGTAATTTTTTGATTTTCATGACGTTCTCCTTTTACTGTTTGCACATTACCTCGATTTCGCCGAGGGCGAAATCCGTGTCGCTTGAAATTGTGATTACTATTCTGTCGGTTACAAGCTCGTTGCCCAGCTCGATATTGAAGGCGCTGTGGGGGAAGATAAAATCGTCGTTGACGTACCTTGTGTTAAACAGCGCGTTGACAATGCCGTTGCCGTTGCCGAAGTCTATCTGGTCGATATACTTTACCGAATACTCGAGGTCGCAGGAATTATAGATATTGACTGCCTTAACCGTTACGGGGGAAGGGAATTTAAGCTCTATACTGCGGGTGCCTGCCTTGAACTCCGCCTCCCTTATCGCCTCGTACCGCTTGGTTTTGTCCAGAAGCACCGTCCTGTTGATGCGATTGGTGTAGTTATCGTTTAAGTACTGCGCGTTGTCGCCCTCGGCGCGGATTGTTGCCTGCGGGGCGAGGTTTTTAAGACCCGAAACGTCTGACGGGGTGTTTTGCAGCGAATATGTGGGGCCGTTTGTATACGGGTTGCCGTTGCTGTCGAAATGCAGATAGTCGACGGCGAGGGCGCGCCAGTTGGCAAAGGGAATTTCATCGCTCCATACCTCGCGGTTGAAATGCGCGTGATAGGCGAACATATACTCGCCGCCGCCCGTCTTGAATATCGCCGCGTGTCCCGTGCCCCTTGTAAAGCCCTTATAGCGGTTTGCTATATAAGTGCCGGGGGCACCGGGGACGCCGAGGAGCATATTTTGGAGATAGTAGTCGTCCGGCTTGACGAACGGGCCCATAGGACTGTCCGAAACGGCGTAGCCTACCGAATATTCCGCATCCACGAAGCTGTTGGCGCAGTAAGTAAGGAAGTATTTGCCGTTCTGCTTAATCATATAAGGGCCTTCCAAACACTGCGTCCCGCCCGTAAAGCTCGGCGACCACGTTTCCCACGCGATTGTGCGCTTGCTGTCGGTAAAATTCTTATATCCGGCAGACATAAGGGGCGTAAGCGTATCCAAATCCCACGTTACCGCGTCCTTCATACGCACCATCCATATTTCCGAGGTGTTGCCGTTTTTGGACATTTCCCTATGCTCGGGCGAGCCTGTTTTGGAATCGTACGAAAAGTACATATACAGCTCGCCGTCGTCGTCCTGAAACACGGTTTGGTCGAGGATAGTGTGCCCTTCAAGCCCTTTAAAGGGGGTATCTTTAAGCGTTACCGTTTCCCCGTTGCCGTTTGTGCCCGTAAACTGAACGTAAGGACCGTAAACGTTGTCGGAAACCGCCACGCCTATCTGGCAGTGCTCCCTTTTATCGCTGTTATACATTGGCTCGCCTATCATACCCGCGGTATAGTACAGATACCACTTGCCGTTGATTTTCTGAATGTCGGGCGCCCACAGATTAGTCCTGCCCCAGCTGTTGTCATCGGGCTCGAAGGCGTTGGCGAGGCGCGTCCAATTGGTCAGGTCGGGCGAGCGGAAGCAATGGAAGCAGTCCGCCCCGCGCGTGCCGAAAGCGTAGTAATAACCGTCGTCCCAGACAATCATGGGGTCGCCCATATCGGGGAAGAATTTGCCTGAGGTGTTGGGGGTGTTGTAGCCCGTCTTCCACTCGTTTATGTAGTACAAATCGCTGTTGTAATTGCTTAGGGCGTTATCGCGGTTGTCCTGAAAGCTGACCGTGGAAGAGGAGTATTCCTGATAGGTTATAGGTGTTTTGTCGCCGCCGCTGTCGGCGCAGGCGGGGGCAACGACGAGCGTTACGCCGACCGCCAGCGCGGAGATAAGCGGTATAATTTTCTTTTTCATAAATTTTTCCTTTAATTTAATTTGCCTGCGACCTCGATTTCGCCCAAGGCAAAAGCCTTGCCGCTTGTGATTGTTATAACGATTTTATCCGTGACTATTTCTTCGCCGAGTTCGATATTAAAAGCGGCGTGCGGGAAAATGTATTCTTCCGTAACCGAAGAAAAATATCTTTGGTTGAAAAGCGCGTTAACTATCCCCTTGCCGTTGCCGAAATCTATCTGGTCGATTGATAAAACAGACAGGCTGTAATCGCAGGAATTATAGATATTCAAAGCTTTAACCGTTACGGGCTTGCCGAATTTAATTTCGATACTTCGCGTACCCGCTTTAAACTCCGCTTCCTTGATATCCTCGTACCGCACCTTAGGGTCAAGCATAATTTCGCGGCAGGTGCGGTTGGTGTAGTTATCGTTCAGATACTGCGCGTTAGCGCCCTCCGCGCGGATTTTCGCTTCGCCCGCAATGTTCCTATACCCGCTTATATGCTCGGGTTTAAGCTGTAACGAATAGGTCGGGCCGTTGGTATAAGGCATACCGTCCTTATCGAAATAAATGTAATCCAGCGCAAGCGCGCGATAGTTATCGGGAGGGGTTTCCGACCACTTTTCGCGGTTGAAATGCGCGTGGTAAGCAAACATATACTCACCGCTCGGCGTACGGAATATTCCCGCATGCCCCGTGCCCTTCGTAAAACCCTTGTAATAGTTCGCAAGTCCCGTACCCGGCGCCGAGGGAACGCCCAAAAGCATATTTTTAAGGTGCGTGCCGTCGTCGGGCTTTTCAAAACCGCTTAACGGGCTGTCGGAAACGGCATAACCCACCGCATAGCAATCGTGCGAGTACAGGTTTGCAGAATAGGTTAAAATATACTTTCCGTTCCTCTTGAAAATCTGCGGGCCTTCGAGTATTCCGTAGCCGGGGCCTTCCACGTACGACCACGTTTCCCACGAGATTGTACGTTTGGGCGCGTCGTACGTTTTATAGCCGGGCGTAAGCAGGGGCGTAAGCGTGGACAAGTCCCACGTAACGGGGTCCTTAAGCTCTACCCCCCATATTTCCGCCGCGTACCGGTCTTTGGACATCATTGCATAATCGCTTTCGTAAGACTGCGGGGTTTTGGTATCGTAAGAAAAATACATATACAGCTTATCGCCGTCCTGCAAAACGTTCGCGTCCAAAATCTGATGCTTAGCCATTCCGCGGAAGGACGGTTCGCCGAGGGATATGTCCTCTCCGTTTGCGTTTACGCCCGTAAACTGTACGTAAGGGCCGTATACGTTATCCGCCACCGCTACGCCGAGCTGGCAACGGTTTCTTTCGTCGGAATACGTTTGGGTTGCCGTATAGTACAAGTACCATTTGTCGCCGATTTTCTGAATATCGGGCGCGTAAAGCCCAGTAGTACCCCAACTGCCCTTTTCGGGTACAAACGCATCGTCAAGCCTCTCCCACGTCGTCAAATCAGCCGAGCGGAAGCACTGGTAAACGGTGCATTGCCTTGTTCCGAAAGCGTAGTAATAACCGTCGTCGTACACGATTACGGGGTCTGCCATATCGGGGAAGAAATCGCCCGTCTGCCCGACCGTTTCGTAACCCTGCTTCCATTCGTTGAGATAGTACAGGCTTTTATCGTAGTCGGTTAAGCCCTTGTCGCTGTTGTCCTTGAAGGATACGGTTGAAGCATTGTACTTCTGATATTGGATTTTGGCTTTACCGCCGCAGCCGCAAGCCGCGGCGGTAAATATTGCCGTTGCGCATAAAACTGCGCTTAAAACTGCTTTTTTCATTAATCGTTACCCACTGTAAGCGACACGTTCGAGAGGGTTACACCGCAACGGTAGCTGCCTATGCCGGGGGTGAACGGAGTGCTTTCCGTCCAATAGCCGTTGTTGTTAAGCCCGACGTTTTCCGCAAACACGCGCTCGCCGTTGATAAACAGCTCTGCCTTGTCCGCCGTCTTTACGACCTTGACCGCGACGGGTTCGTTAAAGGAATTGAGGCAGTCGTGCGAGTACTCGTTCCACGTTGCGTCGTTGAGGTTGGGGCAGAAGGTAATTCTTACCGCGTCGTCCGCCTTACCCTTCTTGAAGCAGAATTGAAGGCTTGCCGTTTTGCTTTCGCTGCGAAGATATACAAGCACCTTTGCGTCGATTTCGCCGTTTACCGTCATGGGACGGAAGTCGGACATAGTGAACTCGATTGTGAAGTCGCCCGTAAGGGTCTGCGCAAATTTGAGGCCGTTTTCGTAATTGTTTACGGGAGGCCAATCGACGTCGCTTTCGGTGCCGAAGGACTTTTGCGCGATTGTGTAGCTGCCCTCGCCGTTATCGGTGACGTATGCGCCCACGGTATGGGGATAGCCTGCGATTAATTCGTCTACCGCGGCGCTTTCGGTTACAAGCGTGAGGGAGTTGATTGTGCCCTCCGCTCCGTCGGTATACAGCACGGGGGTTATGTCGCCGTTTATTGCGTTATAGAAGCGGTCGACAAGTCTGCCGTTGACTGCAATGTACCAGAAGCCGCCGTCGCGGATAAACGTTACGCTGTTTGCCGCTGTGGTATTGACTGCAATTTCCGTCTTTTCGGCGGTCATGGAGCCGTACTGCGCGGTTGAGCCGTTTATCGTCATTGCAACGTAGTCGCAGATGCCGTTAGTTGCGCCGAGAAGCCCGAACGCGCCCGCCGAGAGCGAGGTATTGAAGGAAACCGCCCATTTATCGCCCTTGGCGTTGAGAGGAAGGTATACCTTGCCGCTGTTTGCCAAGTAGGTTACTCCGTCTGCGTTGAGAGTGTATTTATCCGCCGCGCCGACGGTGTTGTTAGTGTCTATAAGCTCGTGCGAGGACTGAGCCTGTGCCTTGATTGAGTACGTTCTTTCCACGCTTGCTTCGGAGGATGCCGCCGTTGCGACTACCGTGAAGCTGCCCGTTGCCTGCGCGCCTATCGTAAGCACGCCGCCCGAGGTGATGGAAACGCCTTCCACCGCCTCTTTAAGCGAGAAGCTGACGGATTTGTCGAAGGTGGTTTCGGGGAGTACGGTTGCGACAAGGTTATATACCCTGCCCTGCTCTAATTCGGTTGCCGCGCCCTCTATTACCACGCTTTCCGCCTTTTGGAAGTTATTTAGCTTTGCAATAACCTCGTCAACGTTTGAGGTGGCCTCGAATTCGCTGACGTAAAGCCTTTGTCTTTGGGAATAGACCCCCGGATATGTGGGAGTTCCCGCAAGCGAGGGGCAGGAATAGACGTATTTTGCGACCTGATTGCCGACCGTTACGGTGAAGTAGTGCTCGGTGTCGAAGCGGATAACCTCGAGAGTGGCAAGGTCTGCGTTTTCTAAGGGTTGGGCGGTGATGGGGATTTCCTTATCCATGCCGCCGGACTGAACCTTCCACCCGCCGACGTAGGGGGTGTACTTCTTTTCCGTATGGCTTGTGGGCTGAAAGCCGAACCATGCCATAACGTCGCCTATGGGGTGGGTTTTGTCGACAAGGAAGGAGCCGACTCCCCATCTGCCGTTGCTGTCCGCGCCCGTGTCGCCCGTGTGCTCGATTTTGGTTTTGAAGTACCAGCTTTCGGAGCATTCGTTGACGAGAAGCTGAGTTTGCGTGCCCGCTTTTATGTGAACCCAGCCCTCGGTGTCTGCCGTGGTGGGGTCGACGTCGCCGTTGGAATAGCCCGGCTTGACCATGAAGAAGGTTTTTGTGACGGTGCAGTAGACGTTTGCCGTAATGCTTTGGTCTTGCTTGAGTGCGAGCGTGACGACGGCCTCGCCCGCGCCGACCGCCTCCATATTGCCGTAATTGTCTACCTTTACTACGTTGTCGTCCGAGGATTTGAAGGTAACCTCGTCCTTGACGTTTTTATCGTCGTACTTGGCGTCAAAAACAAGCTTGTAGGTTTCGCCGACGTTCATTTTTTGCTGCTGCTCGCTGCGAAGGCGGATTAGCCCCCTTTCACTGTCGATATTGTTACCGCCGCACGCCGATACGGCGACCGCCGAGCAACACAGGCAAAGTGTAAGCAGAATACATAAGAATTTTTTCATACGATTTCTCCTGTCGGTTTTTTTCGTTACGTTAAGAGTTGGTAACCGTTATGTTGGACACGGTTACGGTTGCGTTGCTGGGGGTTTGATAGATAAAGGTTGCAAAGGACATTACTCCGATGTTGGGAATGGCCTCGTTGCCGAGGTTGACGTTGTAGTTGTAGCCAAGCTCTGCGCCGCCTTCGCCGTACTGCATAAACTGAACTGCGGATACTACGCCGTTTGCGACCGTGATTTTTATTTTGAGGGCGCCGTCTTTAAGCGCGTCTGCATTTATTGGCGTGCCGCCCCATGCGTGCTGAACCTCTATTTTGTTTGAACCGTTATTGTAGACAACGCCTATCGAACGGTCGGAGCCGAATTTGATTAACAGAGCCTCGTCCGTGTATGCCGCTTCGCCGTTGAATTTTACATTCATTTCGATAACGCTGTTGTCCGCGATATATTCGCCATAGGAGTAAATTCTGTCTATGTTGTGATAGCCGTCTCTGTTATTGGGGGTTTGAGAGGACATTGTTGCCGTGACGGAGCCGTCTGCATTTTCCTTAAACCATTCTGCAAAGGTTTTTGTGACCTTGCCCTCCTTGCCCGCTATCTCTTTAAGCGAGATATCGGAAACGGTTGCGGTGGTGCCGCTGTTGGTAGAGAACATGATATTGCGCGCAAGCGCCATGCTTTCGGGACTGCGCAAGGGCGTTGCGGAGGCAATTACACCGTTATGCCAGCCCGTTACGGGTATGCCGTCGACGGTCATGCCGTAATAGCCGTCCTCGCACTTGATTTGGTAGGTATGGCTTGCGGACATATCGAAATCCGCAAAGTATTGGCTGTTGAGCCAGCTGCCGCCGTTGCTGTTTGCACCGCCGTAGCCGTTGAACAGCTCTACTCTGGCGCCGTTTTGCGTATATGCAATATAGAACTGCTCGAACTTGCCGCCGAGGCTTATCATAAGCTTGGGGAACTGCGCGGTAGTTACATAATCGGATACCGTGAATTCGAGAATGAAGTTATCCTGAATTGTTGCGCGGGTGCTTTGTGCGGTGTTGAGAATTGCGTAGTAACCGCCCGCCTCGGTATACCTTTGCTCGTCCGCAACGCCTTCCGCCGCCGCGTCGTCGAAGATAAGCTTGCCGTTTGCAACGTCCTGCTTGACGCCGCCCTTGCTTTCCGCAAGCGACGTGTTCTGGTCTGCGGGTTGGTCGGAGGCGGTGACGGTGAGCTCTGCCACAACGCCGTTGAGGGTTGCGGTTATGACCACAAAGCCCTGCGCGTCGTTTGCGAAGGTGAGCGTTCTTGTAGCCGCGTCGAACGTGGTGCCGTCCGCACCCGAGGTTAAGCCGTCCTTGTTGAGCGACCAGACGACGTCGTTTTCGTTGCCGCCGAGAACGGTTACCTTATAGGTTGCGCTGCTGCCGACCTGAACTGCGCCGTCGCCCGTGAGCGTGACGATTGCCGCGCTGTCGGTTACCGTAAGGTTTGTTACCGTAACCGTTTCGCCCGCGGGGGTGGAGCCGTCGTCAAACGTCCACAGCTTTAAAATTCTGTCTGCGGGGGCGTTTGCGTGCTCGGCGATGAGCGTGCTGCCGATATAGAAGTAGGCGGTGCCGTTTATTTTTTTGATTGTGACCTTAAACGCGCTGTTTATTGTTGTTATGCCGGAGTTTTTATTGGGCGCGTCGCCCCAGCTGCCCGCATAGAGCTGGCCGTGGATTACGCTTTGGCTTGCAATCTTGTTGTTGACGTGGTATTCCCAATTGCCAATCTGAATGCCGAGCTTTGCGTCCGACATGGGCGCGCTGAACTTAACGTCCATAGCCACGGTATAGTCGCCCGCGGGCAGAAGGTCGCCCCAGAAGGTTGTGGAAACGCCCTTGTCCTTGCCGACCCAGCTGCCGTTTTTGGCGGGTATCATAGCCGACTGAATTCCGCCGCTTACAAGCGTTGTATTGTCGTTAAGTACGACATATTCCGCATCCGATTTGTCCGTAATGGCAATTTGGCTGACCTTTACGGAGGTGCCTGCGCCCGTTGTGAAGAGCACGGGACGGGAGGCTGTATAATCCTCTATACGGCGAACCAAGGCCTTGCCCGCGAAGTCGAGCTCCACTCCGTTTACGGTGACCTTGTAATGTCCGCCGACAACGCTTATAACCACGTTGAGAGCATCTGCCGCGGCAAAGGTTGCCGTTACAGCGCCCTGCTCCAACGATTTATCCGCAGGGTTGACGAACTGCGTTTTTATGCTTACGCTGTTTGACGTAAATATGAAGTTGCCGAAGGAATTGCCAAGACTTACGAGGAATGCAGGCGTTGAAGCCGACTGCATATCAGTAAGCGTGAAGGCGAATTCGAAGTCGCCGCGGACGGGATTTTTAAGCTTTGCGGAATAGTAAATATCCGTATAGTCCGTATCGTTGAGGGTTGTGTTGTTGTAGTTGAACTCCTCTGTAAAGGCAACGGTGCCGTCGTCGCCGAGGACAACTCCGCCGTCGACTGCGACCGTTTCGTTTTCGTCCGCAAGCGAGTGGGAAAGAATTTCCACGGGGATACGAACCTGCTTGCCGCCGCACTCCGCGATTACGGTAACCGTGCCCGCCGCGTCCGCCGCAAGGCTGAGGGTGCCGTCAGTTATAGTGGTGCCGTCCGCGCCGGAGGTCATTGCCGATTTATCGAGCGACCATTCCACTGCGGGGATATTTGCGGGATTTGAGGCAATTACCTTTGCCGAATAGGTGAAGGTAGTGCCCTTGACGAGCTTGTTTACGCCCGAATTCGTGATTTCGAACCTTGCTACGGGGCTTTCGCAAACGGCTTTTGCCTGCTCTACCGCCTCTGCCTCGGTCGAATACGAGAAGTCGGTTGCGGTTAGCCTGCGCTCCTGCGAGAAGATGCCCGCCCACGTTTGGGTTTCTGCGGAGATGTAATTTTTGTCGCCCTGCGCGGGGAGGGTGAACGTGCCGCAATAGCCGTCTATCGAGAACCAGAAATTGCTGCCGTCGCGCACGGTTATAACGTCTACTGTGTCGGAGGAGAATTCAACATTCGTATATTTGACGAAGTCCTGACCTGCCCAGCCGCCGTAGAAGTTTTTGATATATATTCTGTAATTGCCGCCGTTGGCGCCGTCCGGAGAATTTATGCCGAACCAGAGGCCCGCGTTGTTTCTGTCCAAATCGTGCGTGACGCCGACCGTCTGCGAGCCGAGCGCGGACGAGGCGGGAATTGTGAGCTTGGTTTTAAAGACGTATTTTACGCCGCCCTCGAGCACGCCCAAAAAGTACTGCGAGCCGCTTCCGCCCGGCATATATACGCTGTTGTCGGTAATAGTCATACTGTCCTTGTTGACCTGATGGTCGTTGGAGTTCCAGAATGACTTGGCTACCTTATAGGTTTTTTGCGCGGTTACCGCGGGGTCGTCTGCAAGCGAAGCGGTTACAACGCCCTCGCCCTCCGCAACGAACGCAACGCGGTTGCCTATTTGCGTGTATTTAAGCGCGTTGCCGTCAACGGTGATATTGACGCGCTTGTCGGTGACCTTAGAGCCGTCCTTTAATACCGTATATTCGATGATGTCCTCGGCGCCGAGGTCTACCTTTTCCACGGCGTTGCCTTTAAGCTCGAGCTCATAAAGCGGGACGGTGACCGAGAGCTTTGCGCTTGCGCCCTTAAAAGACAGAGCGACCTCTGCCTTGCCTGCCTTTACCGCCGTTATTTTATTGGTTGCCTTATCGTAGGCGACTGCGTCGCCCGCTACCTCTACCGTTACGCCGTCTGCCTCGTAAGGCTCGCCGTTTTTGGTGACGCTGTATTCGAGCAGGAGCTGTTCGCCCTTTTCAAGCGTGACGGACGTTCTTTCAAGCCTGATTTTGTAGGCGCTTTGCGCGCATGCGGCAAGCGCAAGGCACGCCGTGAGCATGACGGCAAAAAGCAACAACAGCAGGCTTAGTTTTGCGCGGCTTTTCTTCATTACGGATTTTCCTCCAAACCATATTTTTATAAAAGCAGTTAAGGTTTTTTACAGGGAATGGCTGAAAGCCATTCCCTGCGCGGATATGAAAATATCCGCGGACGTTAACCGCGATTATTTTATTGTGACAAGCTTTTTTAAGCTTTGTGTGATATTTTAAAGGGCTTCTTCAACAAACAGCAGACAGCCCGCCCTTAAAAACTGCTTCTGCTTTTCTTCCAAAAGCTTTTCGCTGACATCAAGATAGCGCGCAAGACAGCGCTTGCAAAAAAAGCTTTGGCTGCATTTGCCGATTAATTTTTTGTGCAGCCCGACCTCGTTATAGCTTAGAGGCTTGCCGCAGCATTTGCATTGCATAAGCGCGCTGTCCTTTGAAAATTATTTGTTTACCACGCTTAAGCGTAATACCGCCGCGCTGTGCGCCGCAACGTGGCGCTGAATTGTGCCGTTGACCGCGCCGACGCTGTCGCCCGAAAAAATTTCCTTTCCGGTAAAGGTTTTGTGCGCGAACGTGGGAAGCCCTATATCGTCCGTGGGAACCCAGAAGAACGCGGGACCGTCCGTCATATTTACGAACGCGACAGCCAAATCGCCGTTTTCGAGGGCGCGGATTATGATGGGTAAATCCTCGTTGCCGTCGTGAAGGCGGATATAGGGCTTGTTGCAGCGCGCGTCCTGATTGATTGCGATTAAGTCCGCATTTGTGAGAATGGACATTGTGACGTCGTCCGTTTCGCGAATGTCACAGCCTATCATAAGCGGTGAGGCGAGCATACACCATACGGCGAAGTGAAGTCTGTATTCGTCCGCGGAACAGCCTTTAAGCCCGACGAAGCCCTTGCCGCCCATACCGACGACGAGCATGTCCATATCGTTAAAGCAACCGAGCCCGCCGTAGGGCAGAATATTATATTGTGATTTGATGATTGTTTTTATCGAATCGAAGGTGTCGAAAATGTCGGGCGTGGAGCGCCACATATTTGCGCCCGTGGTGCCTATCCATTCCGGAGTGTTGTCCGCGCCCCAGCTGCAGCCGCTGAAAAGGATATCTCTGCCGCAGTTTGCAAGCGCAAGTCCCATTCTTCTGTACAAGTCCTTGCCGTTTAAGCCGTCGGGCTTGTAGCAATAGTCGTATTTGAGGAAGTCTACTCCCCATTCGGCGAAGGTTTCCGCGTCGATATACTCGTAATTGCAGCTTGCGGGATACGCCTGACAGGTCATGACCCCGCAGCAAGAATACATGCCGAACTTTAAGCCCTTTTTATGGATATAGTCGGCGATATACTTCATACCGTGGGGAAACTTCTGCCCATCGCAGACAAGTCTGCCGTTTTTGTCGCGGCTGCGCTGTGCCCAGCAGTCGTCTATGACTATGTACTCGTAGCCGCTTTTTTTAAGGCGGGAGCCCGCGAGAATGTCGGCCGAGCGAAGAATGAGCTCTTCGTTGATTTTTTCCGCAAAGGTGTTCCAAGTGTTCCAGCCCATGGGCGGGGTAAACTTTATCATTTTTTTAGTTGCTCCTTTAAAATTTGCGACTTAAACCGCGGTTTTGACAAGACCTTATGCAATTTGCACAGCTTTTACCGCCGTTTGCCGCAGTTTTTATTATTTTTTGTGCATTTTTTATTAATTGTTAACGTTAACCTATTTGAACTTACTCGCTCCCGCACAATACGGAAGCGAATTTGTTAACGTTAACCTACCAAGCCTATTGTACAACGCCGAAGGGGCGTTGTCAATATGTAAAAGTAAAATTTTTTCAGAATTTGTAAGCCGATAACAGCTTTACGCGGTTTCGCCGATGTGAAGTCTGACGGAAACCTTTTCTGCAATTCTGCCGTTATACCTGCCCTCTATCTTATCTATAATTTTACAGATAACGTAGCTGACGTACTCGTACTTATCAATTCCGACCGAAGTAACGTCTACGGGCATAGTTATGTCAGAGGATATATCGTCGTAGCCGATGACCATAGTCTGCGTTTCGCCGTGACGCTTTAAAATGTTCAGAATTCCGTAAGCGGTCATATCGCTTAAACAGAATATCGCGGAAGGCATACCGTTCTTTGCAACGTATTCGTCAAAAGCCCCGTCGGCGTCGTAACTGCAATCGATAACGCCGGTTTTATAGCCGTTTTCCGCAAGCAACTCTACAAAGCCTTCGATACGGTCGTGAACAAAAGTCATCCCGAACGCTTCGGAAGCGTATAAAAACGATTTACAGCCGAGCTGTAAAAATCTTTCGGCGGCAAGCCGACCGCCCTGAACGTCGTCGGTGGTGACGTAGTCGATTTCGGGATAGCTTGTTCTACGCCCAAAAATAAGCAGGGGAACGTCGAAGCTTTTGACAACCTTTACCACCTCGGGGTCGGCTTCGAGGAAGCTGATCACGGCGGAAACGCCCAAAGAGAGCGCGTCGCGGTAAATGTCCTCGGTTATGGTATGGGAATTTGCGAATATTGTTTGCAGAGTATAGCCGCGGTTTTGAACCTCGCGCTGGATATAGTCTACCATTATTGCGAAATAGAAGTTTTTGAGGCTGTCGAACACGACCGCTATGCTTTTTGACTTGCCGACGCGCAAAGACGCCGCCATTCTGTTGGGTACGTAGTTCAGGCGTTTTACCGCCTCGATTACCTTGTTGTAGGTGTCTGCGGCAACGTAGCCGGTGTTGCGGAGCACGCGGGACACCGTTTGGGCGGTGACGTTTGCTTCTGCCGCGACCTCTTTGATTGTAACACGCTTACCGCTCATATACTCTCCTTCGCTTGCGTAACGCTTTGTACAGCTTGTTGTACTTGCTTTTGGCGTTGATTTGGCGGAAAAATTGACCGACTGAATTGACGCCGCAAGTGTTAACGTTAACATCGCTTAATCAAATAATAAATTACGGGATTTGATTTGTCAATACTTTTTAGAAAATTTTTTTCGGAAAATGTAAAATTAATTCATTATGAAAAAGCGTAGAGAATGTTAAAAATTTTACAAAAGGACCGATAAAAAACCGCAGACAGAATTAAGGCATATTTTTAATGCAAGCTGTTGTGTATAAAACAGCAAAACCACCACAATATATTGTGGTGGTTTTGCTTGGCGCGGAAGGAGGGATTTGAACCCTCGCTACGGTTTCCCGTACTACTCCCTTAGCAGGGGAGCCCCTTGAGCCGCTTGGGTACTTCCGCAAACCGTGATATGTAATTTTAGCTTTCACACTATACCATAATTTTATTGCTTTGTCAAAGCATTAATTCACGGTTTTTTAATTTTGTTACTATAATATTTTATCCGCAAGCGCAAGCGCGTTCGCTATGACCTTGTCCATATCGTAATACTTATAATCGGCAAGTCTGCCGCCGAGGATATACCCCTTTTCCACCGCCATGCGCGCGTATTCCGCCGCGAGGGCGTTATTTTTTTGGTCGTTAACGGGGTAGAACGGCTCGCTTCCGTCCTTCCACTCTGACGGATACTCGCGCGAGATGACCGTTTTGGGCTGGGCGCCGAACTCGAAATGCTTGTGCTCGATTATCCTTGTATACGGCTGCGCGTGCGAGGTATAGTTGACGACCGCGTTGCCCTGATAATTGTCGGTTGGAAGCACCTCGGTTTCGAACCTCAGGGTGCGGTATTCCAGCTTGCCGAGGACGTAGCCGAAAAGCCTGTCCGCCGCGCCCGTGTAAATAATTTGCGAGGCCTGCCACGCAAGCTGCGCCTTATTTTCGCAAAAATCGCAATTAAGCTTTACCGTACAGCCTTCGAGCAGCTTTTCGATAAGCTGCGTATAGCCGCCGACGGGTATGCCCTGATATTTGTCGGTAAAATAATTGTTGTCGTAGGTGAAGCGCAGCGGCAGACGCTTTATTATAAATGCGGGCAAATCGCGGCAGTCCCTGCCCCACTGCTTTTCGGTATATTCCTTGATAAGCTTGTGATAAATGTCCGCGCCGACCATACTGAGCGCCTGCTCTTCGAGGTTTTGCGGGGAGGAAACGCCCGCCTCCTTCACCTGCTTATCGATGATTGCACGCGCCTGCGCGGGGGTTGTGACGCCCCACATTTTGGAAAACGTGTTCATATTGAAGGGCAGATTGTACGCCTCGCCGCCGTACACGGCAACGGGGGAATTGATATAATTGTTGAACTCCGCAAGGCTTGTGACGTAGTCCCAGACGCGCTTATTCGAGGTGTGGAAGATGTGCGCGCCGTAGCGATGGACGGTAATGCCCTCTACCTCTTCCGTATAAACGTTTCCGCCGATATGCGGGCGCTTGTCTATGACGAGGCATTTTTTGCCTTTTTTGACTGCCTGATGCGCGAAAACCGAGCCGAAAAGCCCCGCACCGACAATTAAATAATCATATTTCATAATTATATAATACTTATTTTTTTAAGATTAGTAAAGCGTTTGAACGTGTGCGGGCGGTTAAAAGCCTTTTTCGGCAAGCTCGCGGCACAGCTGCATATAGAAGGCGTAGATTTTTTCCTTTTTGCTTTTTTTGACCATGAAATCCACAATTTCGCTGTGGGAGACGGAGCCCGAGGTGCATTCTCCGCGGTAGCTGCCGAACTTGGAGCTTTCCTCGGACACAAGCCCGTCGGTTGCGCCGTTTTCGTACCGCTTGGAGAATATGAGCGGAATGCCCATGACGAAGTCATCGCGGCTGCGGCGCATTTGCGCGGAATAGCTTTGGCAATAGACCTTATCGGAAAAGTCGATAACCTCCGTTACGGCCTGAGGGGAGCTTTTAAGCTGTTCGCACACGGCGAGCGAGTCCGGACGCCTATCGCCGAATATGCGGTAGACGGTGTTGACCCAGAAGGCAATGAATTTTTTGACGGGCTTAGGCATAGAGGAAATTTTTGTGGCTATCTGCGAGCCCTTGTGCGGGGTGCAAAGGGTTGTGAGCGAGGCGACCGCGTCCTCCATTCCCAAATGCTCTATCATATACCTTGCGTCGAGCCCGCCCTTCGAGTGCGCGATTATATTGACCTTGTCGGTCTGCTCCGCCTGCAAAATTTCGGTAATCTGCGCTTTCAGCTGGGCGGCGTTGCCCTCCACCGTGCCGAAGCCGTCCGTTTTGGCGGTGTAGACGCGGCAGCCCTCCGCCCTTAAAATTTTTTCGATTTTGCCGAACGCCTTGAAATATTTGAAGTCCTTTAAAATTATACCGTGTGCAAGAATTATCGGGTATTTGGTTTTCATTTTCTCTCTTTTAGCAAATATGCGCGCACGCCGTCCGCAAAGCGGTTGAGCCCGTCTGTAAGGGTTGAGCGCGGGCATGCTAAATTTATGCGGACAAACTTGCTGCCGTTGCCGCGGTATTGATTGCCCGCGGTTATGTAGAGCCCGTTATATGCGCGAACGAACGAGCAGAGCTTTTCCGCATCGTCGGTGATTTTTGAGCAGTCGAGCCAGAGCAGATAGGTTGCCTCCGCCCTGACTATTTGGATTTGCGGAAGGGCGTTACCTATAAATTGTTGCGCATAAGCGCGGTTTTTAAACAAATAGCCGCGCAGAGCGTCAAGCCATTCGCCGCCCTCGGTAAAAGCCGCGATTGTTGCGTCCACGGCAAAGGCGTTGGGCTCGGCAACCTCGTCGCTGTTGAGCCCGCGGAAGATTTTATTGCGCAGTGCGGCATTTGGCACGCACACCGCCGCCGATTGCAGACCCGCAAGGTTGAACGCCTTGCTTGCAGCCATGCAGGTGACGGAGATATCCGCGCAGGCCTTGGAAACAGACATAAACGGCACATATTCCCGCCCCAACGCCGTTATATCGCAATGAATTTCGTCCGACAGCACGGTTACGCCGTGGCGGGCGCACAGCTCGCCGATTTTGGAAAGCTCTGCCGCGGAAGGAATTTTGCCGGCGGGGTTTATGGGGTTGCAGAGTATGAGCATTGTGGTATTGGGCATAGCGAGCTTTTGCGCTAAATCCTCGAAATCGAAGCTGTAAACGCCGTTTTTGTAGGCGAGCTTGTTTTCGAGGACGTGTCTGCCCGTGTTTTCGATGGAATGGAAAAATATGTCGTACACCGGCGTTTGCACCACAACGCTGTCGCCGACGTTGGTTATGCGCTTGACCGCGCTGGTGATTGCGGGGATTACGCCCGTGCAGAAGCAGAGCCATTCCTTATCAATTACAGTGCCGTGGCGGGTCTGCCACCAGCTTATTATAGCGGAATACCACTCCTGCGGCACCGTTTGGTAGCCGAATATGCCTTGATTAAGCTTGTTTTGCAGGGCTTGGAGTACGGCGGGAGCCGCTTTGAAGTCCATATCCGCAACCCACATTGGCAGCTCGTTTTCACCTACGTCCCATTTAAGGGAATTTGTGCCGCGGCGGGTGGTTGCCTCGTCAAAGGAGTACTGCATTTTACGCGCTCTCCTTACAGCTTATCAGCGTTTTAGATACGTCGACCTTGTCCGCTTCGAGGATAAGCTCGCCTATGCTGTCGGCGGTGATTTTGCCGCCGAGGGGGTTCTTTATACTGTCTACACCCCCGCATATGTCCGCTTCAACGGTGGAATATTCGAAGGCGAGCGTTGTATTTATAAGCCTGCAATTGACAAGCTTTAAATTTTTTATGTAGCAAAGGCCCTGCAAGCTTTCCAGCGTGCAGTCGATAAAGATGAGGTTTTCAGAATTCCAGCCTAAATATTCGCCGGAGATATAGGAATTGTACACGGTGACGTTTTTGCTGTTCCAGAAGCTGTCCTTGGACATAAGACGGGAGTTGCGCACGGTTATATCCCGCGCGCCGTCAAAGCAATAGTCGCCGTTTATAATAAGGCTGTCGGCGGTGACGTTTTGGCAATTCATACCGAAGTATGCGCCGTTTGCCGTTACGTTTTTAAGGGTGACGTCCGTGCAGCTCCACAGCGTTTCGGCAGCGTCGGGCATTTCAACATTTTCGAGAACTATGTCCGACGTGCGGCGGAAGGTTTTAGGCGCTTCTATAATGCAGTCGGTAAAGCGGACGTTTTGGGTGTACCACACACCCGCGCGGGCGGTAGGAGTAAAGCGGCATTTGTTGAGCGTGGCGTTTTTTGAGTACCAGAGCGGGTACTTCCACCCGAACTCGCTTGAGGTAAGCTGTATGTCACAGCTTTCCTTTAAGGGCGACTCGCCGTCGCAGAAGGTGCAATTTATTATTTTCATATCGCGGGCAAAAAACAGCGCGCGCTCGCCCGTGAGTGTTTTTTTGCGGATTTCGGTCATTTTCTTCTCCTTGTGAATTCTGATAATATTTTTATTGTAGCACAGCTGCGCAGGATTTTCAAGTCCTTTCGCAAAAGCTGAAATTTGCAAGAAAAAACAAGCGGTAAACGCTTGCATTGCGGACGGTTAGTTGTTATAATTAAAGTGCTTTTAGGGGGCATAGCTCAGTTGGTCAGAGCGCTTGCTTGACATGCAAGAGGTCGATGGTTCGAGCCCATTTGTTCCCACCAAAATTCGGGGATATAGCACAGTTGGTAGCGCGATACGTTCGCAACGTATAGGTCAGGGGTTCGAATCCCCTTATCTCCACCATTTGCGTTAAAGTCTGAACACGAGGCGTTCGGGCTTTATTTTTTTGTTATGTGCACGCTATGCATTGAAAAAAGCGGGCGCTTGTGATATAATTGTTATAAAACAGAGGTATGGAAATGAAGAAGGCTAATTATAAAAAATATTTGACTGTCACTAATTTATTATTGTTAATACTTACTGTTTTTTATTTGTTAGACCACTATTTGCCCTTCCCCAAAAATTACTCTGGCTTTTACTGGGCAAACGACGACAAAGGTGCAATCGGCTATATATTCGGATATTGCGGCGGTTTATTGACTAACTTTTTAGGGACAGGTAAGGTTTTAGACCCTAACGGTACCGAAATATATCGATATGCGACGCATATGCTTCTTCATAGACATTTGTTGGCCCTTATAACTAATTTAGTCGGATTATATTTTATTGGCAATTATGCGGAAAAGCGTTTCGGACGGTGGTTGACTTATATTATATTTATTGTAGTGGGCGTAGCCGAAGTGTTTATAACCGACCCGCTGTATATCGCAATGGCGCCGTCAAAGGCGGAAGAAGTGGCAACTACCGTTGCCGTAGGCGCATCCGGCGGAATTTTCGGGCTTATAGGCGCTTCGCTTGCGGCATTGTTTTTTGACGTTAAAAGCTTTAAAAAAATAGGCAAGCCGACTATAATTATATCGGCAATTTACGGAGTGCTGACAACCTATGTGACGAGCTTCGGCTGGACAACCGTTTGTCACAATGTTTCTTTGATATTAGGGCTGATTTTGGGCGTTTTGATTATACTGCCGTTTTTCCTGTTAAAAAAGGGCAAATTTGCCCGTGCAGAGAATACGGAAATTCAAGCTGACGCCGATAAAAATACGTTTTAGGTTTTGCATTAGTTAAAGCCCGAATACAATGCTTAAAAGGAGCGGAAATTTATGGATTGGGTGTTATATTTGGTTATAGGCATAATTGCAGTAACCTTGCTTACCGTTTTGATAATTGTGCCTGCGGTGCATTTCAGTAAAAAACAGCCCGCGCAGTTAGACGATATTCATAAGGGAATGTCCGAAGCGGAAATGCTTGAAAAATTAGGAAAACCGAAAAAGACCGAGCAAGTCGATGCAGGCATGAAATTATTCCTTTACCATCAGGTTGACAAGGGCGGGTTTTTGCTGTGGTCGTATTACAAGGACTTTGTGATTTTGACAAAGGACGGGGTTGTTATACACATAGCTTATTTGTAAAATTAACGTATCAAAGGAGGTTATATATGCTATCGCCTGTAATTTGCGTTATTATTGCCATAGCTACCGCACTTGTTTTCCTTGGCGTAATATTTTTAATACGCCACTTAATACAAAGAAAATATAATAATTTTGTATTGCAGAACAGCATATGCCTGAAACAGCTGAACGAAATTAACCAACGTTACAGCTTTTATCCTTATAAAAGCTTTGACCAGTGCCATACATATGATAATGAAAAAATGTACGATACTGTTTCCTGCACGGATTATTTAATTTATCAGCTGCAATTTAAAAGTAAAAGAATTTTCAGTCAGATAACCAAGATAAGCGAAAATAAGAAGCAGTATTCAAATTATCTTAATGAAATAAAAGCAATTACTCAATTCGGGCAATTTCAAGCGCCGATTGGCATGTTAAAGCTTGATAACCTGATAAAAACAGAAGAGCGGCTGTTAAAAGTAAATACGCTTTGCGCTCCCGCCACACAATTTAATTTAACCGTTACCTTATACTGCTCTACAATTGACGGACGAATATACGATAAAAAAAGCGAATGCTTTTCTGTTAACGACCTTTTTACGCTTAGCAGAAGATTAAACAACAAAAGCGTTGGTTTTTATAACGACCGCGAAATCTGGGACGCCATTTGCCGCGTGGAAAGAGGAAGAGTTTCTAATAAAATGAGATTTTCGATATACGAGAGAGACGGTTACAGATGCTGTAAATGCGGAATTTCCGCAAGCTTTGCGCAATTAGAAATAGACCACATACTGCCCATTGCAAAAGGCGGTAAAACTGTTTATGAAAATTTACAAACCTTATGCCATAAATGCAATGTGGAAAAGGGCGTCAGCCACATTAAATACCGATAAATTATTAATTGCCGCATTTTTGCAGGAATTGTTCCAGATAAGCGTTGAATTGCTGCGGGGTATCCATGTTTACGCAGTGTCCCGTCCCCTCGAAAATAACCTTGTCGCAGTGCTCGTACTCCGCCCATTCGTTGACAATTTCGATTTCCGCGGGTATGTCGTGCCCGCCGCAGCCAACCAACAATTTGTACTGACGGGGTGTTTTTTTATACTTGTTTACAAGCTTTTGCAGACCCGCAAGATACCTGAAGGAGCTTTTTTTAAATTGGATATTCAGATTGTAGAACTCCGTTTGCGCCCGACTTGTGTAAGCGGAAATTTTTTTGTTTGCCTTTGCAAACCATTTTATCGAGAACATTGCCTTAAACATCATTTGCATTTGCCCCTTTGAGTTTGCCTTTTGCCTTTTTGCATCGAAATTGTTGACGTCGTAGCCGCCGAAGCAGGCGAGTGAAAGCACCTTGTCGGCATACCTGTTGGCAAAGTCCTGTATAAAAACCGAGCCCAGCGACACCCCGACTAAATGCGCGGCGGGAATATTGTGCTTTTGGAAAATGCCGGCTATCCATTCCGACATTTTTTCTATGTTGTCGCCCTTGCGCGCATTGAGCGATTTGCCGTGGCCAAGAATATCGACCGCCAGCAAATTGTATTTGCCGGAGAAATATTCGAACTGCTTTTGAAACATTCTGCTGTCAACAAACGCGGCATGGACAAACACAAGCCACTCCCTTTGATGTGTATCGTCTATATAATAGGCAACGGGTGAATTTTCAAGATATAAGCCTTCCATTTTTTACTCCTTGATATTTTTTAATTGCTTAAGAAATCAAAACCTGCGCCTGATAATTCCATTGCAGTATGCCAGACAGCACTATAAGCTGTACGGTGAATTCGGGGGCGGTGTTGTATTCGGTTTTGGCGGCTTGCAAAAGCCTTTCGATTATTCGGACGCGGTTTTCTTCCGTACAGTCGGCGCAAAGATAGTCGCCCTGCGGAAGAATTTTGATTGCGGCTGCTTTTGCAAACCGCGTGCAGACGGCAAACAAGCGGGACTTGCCGTTCTGTTCGTAAATGCCAGCCAAATCCTCAAAAGAAAATTCCGCTTTAAGGCCGTCGGGCAGACTGTCGTAAAAGTGCTTGTGGTAATTCCATAAATTGTCCAGCGTGGGGGCATGCATTGTATCCGACAACAGAATTACCCTTTGCGGATAATATTTGACAAACATATTTGACTGAGGCTGTGCGCCGCTCAATTTATTTTCGTAAAAGGTGCGCGCACGGCGGATTTTTGTTTTTGCATAATTCAGCTGTGCGATTTTTTGGTCTGCGCCTACCTCTGCCTGCTTTAACGTTGCAATTATTTTACCGAAATCGTCGTATGCAAGAATGTCCTTTATTTCCGAAAGAGTTAAATCCATACACTGCAAGGCTTTTATTGTGTTGAGCCGTATAATTTCGCTTTGAGAATAATATCGGTAGCCCGTCCACTCGTCCACCTTGCAGGGCTTGACTAAATTTATGCGGTCGTAATGCCTTAACGCTTCCGTTGTCATACCGACAATTTTTGCCGCCTGACTTATGGTAAAATAATTTTTCACTTTTTTTAAAATTATCCTTGACTTTTGTGTTACACAAAAGTTTATGCTGATTATAGCATTGCATAAATCAAATGTCAAACAACAAATTTTAAGGAGCTTTATTATGAAAAAACTGACGGTATTATTGCTTGCGCTTTGCGGCGTATTGGTTCTGGCGC
The DNA here is from genome assembly GCA_013316055.1 of Clostridia bacterium. Taxonomy (GTDB): domain Bacteria; phylum Bacillota; class Clostridia; order Christensenellales; family Borkfalkiaceae; genus Coproplasma. The sequence continues at coordinate 41,948 of WSNM01000003.1, forward strand.
TTGGCGGGTGTGCGAACGGCGATACGTTTACACAAAAGACATATTCAAGCGGCGACAGTGTAATTGAGAAAATTTGGGTGAACGTTGAGGACAGAGAGCTGGAAATAGGCGCTTCGGAGGATAATCAAGCTTATATCGACTACTTTGACGGCGAAAAGGAGTTTCTGGATATTAAGCTTGCCGACAAGCAGCTGACGGTGGAATTGAAATACAACAAGGTATGGACGGATTTTATAGGCGCGAAGCCCGCGGCAGGCTTCCGCAAAATAAAAATAAGGGTGCCGGACGGAGTGATTGCGGAGCTTTATGCAAAAACAACGAACGGGAGCATAAAGACTGAACCGCTTTCTGTTACGGAAAAGCTGAGCCTTGACGCGGACGGCGGAAATATCGTCTGCGAACGGCTGAGCGTGGGCAAGGCTGTTGATTTTAAAGCTAAAAACGGGAATATTACCGCCTCTGTTATCGGCGGGTGGGACGATTTTTCTATCAGCTGTAAGATAAAAAAGGGCGAGTGTAATTTGCCGCTGAATAAGGAAAACGGCGCAAAAGCGCTTTTTGCGGACTGCAATAACGGCAATATCGATATAGAATTTGTAAAATAGCGGGTAAATTTGCGGGGCGGACGATTTCGGGGTTGAAATCGTCCGCCTTTTAAGCTACAATATAAAAAACACCTTGAAGCTACGGAAAGAGTTATGAGTTATAAGCTTAGCATTGTGCGGTTGAACGGCGAAAATTTTTATAAAAACAGTCTGGACGGCTTTGTCGTAAGGCAAAGGGTTACGCAGTGCTGGCGGAAAGTAAACGGAAAATATGCGCTTGCGCCCGTTGATTATATCGAGGAATGGAGCCTGACGGAGCGCCAAAATAAGGCGAAAAGGGTTGTTGAGGCGGTAAAAAACGGCTCGGCGGCGTTTGCGGCGGTGGAAAACGGAGAAATTGTCGGGCTTGCGCTTTTGATAAATAAGCTGTTCGGAAAAAGCCGGCAATATATGGAGCTGGCGGAGCTTTACGTTGCCGAGCCTTGCCGCAGACGGGGCACGGGCAGGCTTCTGTTTGAAAAAGCCTGCGAGGCGGCAAAAAAGGCGGGCGCGGAAAAGCTGTATATATCCGCTCATTCCGCAAAGGAAAGCATTGCCGCATACACCAAATACGGCTGTGTTTTTGCGGAGGAGCCGTCCTGCGTCCACGTTGAAAAGGAGCCGTTTGATTTGCAGCTGGAATATGATTTGCGTTTGCGCATTTACGAGGCGGACGACAAGCGCAAATTTATGGATTTGCTGTTGCTTGCGGACGAGCAAGCGGACATGGTTGAGCGCTATCTGCACAAGGGCACAATGTTTATTTTGGAGGAGTGCGGCGTTAAGGGGGAAATTATTGTAACAAATGAGGGAAACGGCGTGCTGGAAATTAAAAGCCTTGCAATTTTGCCCGAATTCCGGCGGCGCGGCTACGGAAGGGCGCTTATAGAATTTGTCTGCGAAAGGTACAAGGACGGCTTTGACACGGTTCAGGTCGGCACGGGCGACAGCCCTTTGACAATTCCGTTTTATATAAGCTGCGGGTTTACCCCCTCGCACACGGTGAAGGATTTTTTCACTGAAAATTACGACCACCCCATTATTGAGGCGGGCGTAATATTGAAGGACATGATATATCTGACAAGGAAATTACATACGACCAAATATTTACAGTAATAAACGACCAACCTCCGCCCATACTAACTGCAGACGAAAGTCTTTTACAGGAAGGAGAAAAAGGTGGAAAAGTTTATCATCGGCCTTGCCGTAGGTATGGCGGGCGGCGCGTTGCTTGTTGCCAATAACTGCAAGCTTTTAAATCTTGTCAAGAAAAATCAGGAAGACATTATGAACAAGGCAGAAAAGTATATTGACAGCAAGCTTGAAGCGCTTGAAAACGCAGGCGAACAGTCTGCTTCACAGTCCGAGTAATTCGGAAGAATATTGCCGCGGCGCGTCCGCGGCAATTTACTTTGAAACGCTTGTAAAAGCCGCGCGGCTGTGATATAATATGCGTATGGAAAGATACGTCGCTTTCGACATAGGCGATAAAAGAATAGGCGTTGCCATATCCGACCCGTTCAACACCTACGCGCTGCCCTCGGAAACCTATTTCCGTCAGGGCTTTGACAAGGACGTTGCCGCGATTGCCATGCTTGCAAGGCAAAAGGGCGCAACGGCGATTATTTGCGGTCTGCCCGTAAATTTTGACGGTACAGAGGCGTTGCAGACGGCAAAAGCCAGACGCTTTATAGAGGCGTTGAAGGCGCAGACAAGCTTGCCCGTGATTTGCGAGGACGAGCGGTTCACCACCAAAATGGCGCACGAAACGCTGATTAGCGAGGGAATGCGGCGCGAAAAGCGGAAAATGTACGTTGACGCGCTTGCCGCCGCGAATATTCTGGACGGGTATCTTGCTAAAATCAACAAAAAAGGAGAACAACTGTGAGCAAAGAAAACCTTAACGCGCCCGAAGAATTCGATGAGGATGCGGCGGAGATTATAGAGCTTATCGACGACGATGGAAACGAGCTGAAATTTAAGATTTTAGACGTTGTAAAATACAAGGGGGAAAAATACGCGCTGTTGCTTGCCGCCGAGCCCGACGATGAGTTTACCGAAAACGACGTGGTTATTTTCCGTCTGAACGAAGCCGAGGAGGCGTTGGAGCCCGTTGAGGACGACAAGCTGCTGGACGAGGTGTTTGAGTATTTTATGAACGAGGACGACGGCGATGAAGCCGAAGAAGTAAACTGATTTATTGTTAAAATATAACCCCCGCCGACGCGCGTTTTAAGCACGTCGGCGGGGGTGTTTTTTATTTGCAGTACATTTTATAAATTATGTAGTTTATAAGCCTTACGGGCAACAGCCTTGATAAAAACACTTCCAGCTTGGAAGCAAGCCCGACAGAAGCCCTGAGCGGCGGATTTTTGCGGCGGGCGACCTTGTATACCACCCTTGCAACCGCCTCGGGGCTTTTGCCGCGACGCTCGTCCCGAGCCATTTTTTCAACCGATTTTATTGCGCGCGCGTTTGTGCCCTCGCACAGCCTTGCTTCCGTAAAGCCCGTCTTTGTATCGCCGGGCAAGACTGCGCAGACCTTTATATTATATGGCTTTAATTCGTTTGCAAGCGCGCGCGAAAACACCTCTACCCCCGCTTTGGTCGCCGAATACATCGCCTGATAGGGGAGCGGCATAATTCCGCCCACGGACGAGATATTTATAATTTTTGCGCCACACGCGCCGTTTTGGGCATTGCCCCGCATATATGGCACGGTTTTGGAGCAAAGCACGCACAAGGCAGTTAGATTTACGCCGACAATTCTTTCTATACCTTCGGGCGAGGCGTCTTCAATGGCGCCCGCTATGCCTATGCCCGCGTTGTTTACAAGCACGTCGATTTTTCCCTCGCGGGTGTGAATTTCCTTTAAAATGCCGTCGATTGCGGCGTAATCGCAAACGTCTGCGGAAAAGCACATAAAATCCGTGCCCGAATACTGCCTTCTTGCAATGCCGTAAACCTTATAGCCCTTGGATATTAGCAGCTTGGCGCATGCAAGCCCTATGCCGCTTGTTGCGCCCGTTATAACAGCGATTTTTTGCATGGTTAATACAATTACCCCCGTAATATGGCTGACCTTTGCATATTTGCCGACCATTTACGCCGATTATTATATAACCTTACGCATGCGTTTGTCAATAAAGCAAATTGTCAGCCCTGCAAATTTTTTATCTGCAATCTTAAAAGAGAATTTTCGTCCGTAAGCCTTTTAAGGAGGGTTGTAAGGCGCTTGTTCTCTTCCTTTAACGAGGCGGCAAGTCTGTCGTAAAGTCCGTTTATCTCCTCCTCTATGCGGGCGCGCGCCTCGTCCGCGCCGCTTTTAAGCCCGCACTCGCGCATAAGCCGCTCTATACGCTCCGGCTGTTTTGCGGCGACGTTGCGGTACTTGTTCTGATAGCGCAGCATAAGCTTGTCGTCGCCCTTTGACAGATTTAAGACCGCCCTGCGTACGGATATGCCCTTGCTCTTCTGGATTAAAATTTCCTTTAAAATTTTGTCTGTTTCCACCTCGGAAAAGGGTATAATTTTGCCCGCTTTAAGCTCGGTGCCCTGCAAGAGCGAGCGCACGCGGCTGTCGCCCGTACAGCGCAGAAGCGCGTAATAATAATTTCTTACGCTGCCCTTGGCTCTGCCCGTTTTTTTTGCGTATGAGGCAAACAGCCCCGAAAGCGATTTGCCGCTTTTTTTGCCCGTGCTGACATAGTCCACAAGTCTTTTTGCTTCTTCTTCCGTATAGCCGTTTATTTTATTCATAAATTATGTCCTCCGCATTATTTGTTGACATAATTTTTACAGTTAATACATTAAATAATAAAAAGCGTTTATTGCGTGCGGGGCGGTTATGAGGGTTTATTTTTTGTCGTACAAGCCCGCCATATTGAAGCTGAACGGGCTTTATGTGGGCGGGATAGATTTATTCGAGAGGCATATCGAGCTGGAAATTGCAGACAGCGTGCTTGCGGAGATTGTGCCCGGTGAAAATTTACAGCCCGTGAACTTTTTTATAAACGAGCAGCTGCTGTTTTGCCCGCCCGAGTTTATGGACGTGTATTTAATGGAAAACGAGGCGCTTATTTATATCCGCGAATACGGCTGCAAGGACGCGAGAATTTCCGTCATTGCGCAGACGCGCTTTTGCGGCAGCCTTGTAACCGTGTTCTCGCAGAACGGCTGCAACCTGTCGGTAGACGGCGCGGACTGCTCGCCGTCGCCCTTGCCTGCGAGGTTTGCAAATGCAAGGTTTGAGGAGAAAATGCTGTGCGGCTATCCCGTGCTTGCAATTTGGGGCGGGAATATGCTGTGTTTACTGTCCGACAAGGGCAAAAAAATATTTATGAACGAGGTGGAAAATGCCGACTTCGGCGACAGCCTGAAAATTACCGCCGCATTCGAAACGTGCACCTCTGCAAAGGCGGTATGCACCTACGGTTACAACGGCGAGGCGCTTACGCTGACGGCGAGCAGGACGGTTGAAACGCGGCCGCCCGAAAAAAATATACTGCATTTTGCTTTTTTCGAGAGCGTGCTGACGTGCGGGGATTATGCCGGATACCTTGACGGCGAGCTGCGGAAAAAGGCGGACGCTTTGAAGCAGTATCTGGGCGAATACATAGGCGTGACGGTGCCGACCGAAAAATTTTACGCCGAGCACGGCGACATACGCGCGGCGGGGCTGGTGTATCCCAAGGCGCAAAATTTGTTCGAGGTAAGGTATTACGCCGTGGAGATTACCGACGGCAAAATAAGCAACGTTTTCCCCGTGGAATAGCGGTAAATACGGCATATTCGGGGGGATAGCATAGCGGCGCGGAGCTTTTGTATAAGCTCCGCGCCGAATTTTTACATATTGAATTTTGACGTAATCAGCGGGAACGCGAGCCGCCGCCACCGCCGCCTCCGCCGGAGGAGCCGCCGCGACCACCGCCGCCTCCGCCGCCGCTACCCGAGGAACGGGGCGCGCCGAGCATACTGCTGTAAACAATGCACCTTGTAACCCAATGCACGTTGATATTATCCTCCAACACCTTAGGCATATTGATATTTTTGAGCGCGGCAAACCTTTTTTGAACCTTGTCGCTTATGCCCATTATCATGCACCACGGCAGAATTTCGGAAAAATAGTCGGGGTTTTCGTCAAACAGCAGCTCTATACGCGAGAGCTCGGCAGTGAGCAAAAACCGCTTAAACCCGAGGATTTTGCCGTAGGTTTTGTTTGCGTCCTCCGTTCTTTTGCCGACAAAGGCGGGCAGGATAAACGAGCAAACGAAGTATATTGCGGGGGCAATGTACAAAATGCAGGCGTAGTCGTACAGCGGCATACCGAACTGTGCGACAAAAGCGCCGTAAGGCATTGCATAGAATGCGACGGGAAAAATGAGGATAAGCGCGTTTGCAAGCGACGGGCCCGAGCTGAAAAAGATTGTGCCCGCGAACGTGCCCGCGGCAAGAAAGATAAGGAAAAACAGCGGGAAGAAGGTTGAGGCGATTATACTGCTGTATACCATAATAGCCGCCGAGGGGACAAGCCCGAGAAAGGCGATAAGCCTGCGCACGCCGCTGACGGGGACGGTGATTTTATTTAATTTGACAGACGAGGCAAGCGACTGCGTTGCATTGTAAAGCTTGCGCTGACTGCTTGACCTGCCGCGCTTGAACACCGCGGTTGCAAACACCTCGTCGCTGCCGCCGATGCCCGAAAACAGAGTATTGAAGTACTCGCGCTCTGCCGAGCTGTCGAAATATTTTTTGCCCGACAGTAAAACCTTTTCCGCAACGTCGTCGCTGTGACCAACGTTTTCCGGAAGCTGATAATTTTTGTCCTGTTCGGTATTTCTGCGAAGAATAAGGTTGCTTTTACCGTCCTTGGTTATGCTTATAAGACCCATATCCGCCCATTTTAGGATAAGCGCGGCGGCGTCCTGCGTTTTGACCGCCTTGTGCCAGATTGCGGAAAATTCCATAACCGAAACGCCCTCCGGCGGGTAGAACTCCACCGTTTCCACGGGCTTTTTAGGTAAATTTTTTGCGAACAGCACTACTGCCGCGATTGTTGCAGCGACTGCGAGCGCGGCAAACGCCCAATAATACCAATACATGGTTATGCCGCCCGTAAAGGTGCCCTTTGGAAGAATGACCTGAACGGTTAAGCCGCTTGTCAGTCTTGCAGTTTCCACCTCTACTATATTTCCGTTGACAGTAAGCCTTTCGAAATCGGCGGGCGACCAGCTGCTCTTGCCCATGCGCGCGGTTACGTCGCTGTCGTTAAGCGCAACACCCTCGGGGAAGGTGAGCTTTGCAGAAAAGCTTTCAGTGCGATTCATTGCATAGCCGAAAACGTCGTACGTCAAGTCGTCGAAGGCGGAAACGCGGTCGTCGCCCATATCGTACTTATATTTAAGCACGAAGGAATACGGACGGTTGGGCTGGAGCGTGGAGCCGTCCGTCTTTTTCATTTCGATAGAATAAAAATCCGACAGATACATTTCGTCGCTCGGGGGAAGAATGTGCCAATCGCAATCGCCGCCGTCGAGCGTGGCGGAAATATCAGAAATTTTGGCAAAATAGCTTTTGCCGCTGATTTTTTTGCCGTTGACATAGCGCGTGGTTTTGCTTTGGCGCTGAATGTCGCGGATTAGGCTTGTTTTGCCGGTACGCGACCAGCGTGCGACAAGCGTTTCGGTTACTTCGAGCGTTTTGTCACTGTTTATTGTTGCCTCGAACCGAACGCTGTCAAAGCTGAAAACCGTTTGCTCCCAATCGTCCACTGGCACTGCCGTGCTTGCAGCCGACGCGGCGTTTGCAGTTGGCGTATTGCTTGCGGTTGGCGTATTGCTTGCGCCGAAAAGCCCGCCGAGGGCGCACACCGCCGCCACGGCAAGGCACAGCGCCGCGCAGACAAAGGCCGACAGCGCAAAAATGCTGTTTTTTCTGTTTTTCATAAAGCTCTCCCGTTAGCCTTTCACATATTTTTTCATCATTTGATAGGTCGCCTCTGAAATGCAGTGCTCCATTTCGCAGGCGTCGGAGTCGGCGTCGAGCGCGTTTACGCCGTGCATTTGAAGGAAATCGCGGATTATGCAGTGGCGGGCGTACACCCTTTCCGCATAGTCGCGCCCCGCGGCGGTAAGAAAAAGGTGCAGACCGTCGCATTCTATAAATCCGCTTTCCGTAAGGGCTTTTACCGCCTTTTGCACGGCGGGCTGGGACACGCCGATTTTACGCGCAACCTCTACCCTGTGTACAAATTCGCTTTGCTGCGAAAGCAATAAAATACATTCGAGATAATCTTCCGCTGAACGGTTGGTTTTCATACAAAATATTATAATACAAATTAATTTATGTGTCAACTTATAAAAATTTTATCAAAGCCTTGACAAAAAACGACATACGGGCATATAATAACGGCGTTAATGCGTACATATTATTGTGCGCGCAATTTAAAGGAGAGTTGAAAAAATGTTGAAGGCAAGAGATTTCAGAAAACAGGCATGGAATTCGCTGAACGGGCTTTGGGGAACCATGGCGCTTGTTACGTTGGTTTTTGTTGCGATAATGAGCCTGAGCGGCGGAATACCGTTCGGCTTTTATATCATAGGCGGACCGCTGACGCTGGGCGCAACGCAGATTTATATGAGCATTATAAGAAAGAACCGCAAGCCCGAGATAGGACAGCTTTTTGACGGGTTTAACAACTTCGGCAGCTCGTTAATACTGTACATATTAAACGAATTGTTGATTTTTTTGTGGTCTATGCTGTTTATTATCCCCGGCATTATCAAGTCGTATTCGTACAGCATGAGCTTTTACGTGCTTGCGGATAACCCCGCAATGTCGCCCAACGATGCAAGAAAAAAGTCTATGGAGCTGATGAAGGGCAACAAATGGCGTTTGTTCTGCCTTGATTTAAGCTTTATCGGCTGGAACCTTTTAACGGTTATAACGTTTGGCATTGCGTCCTTCTGGGTTACGCCGTACAGGGAAACGGCATTTGCGGCATTCTATCAGAATTTGTTGGTTGAGCAGGGACTTGTAACGCCCGAGGCGCCCGCAGATGAAGCATACGAGGACACTGCGGCAAGCGAAATTTAAATTTTGTTGATAAGTATTTTAAAAGCCGCCGCACGGCAATTGCCGTGCGGCGGCTTTATTGTTTGCGGCTTAGCTTAACCCGTTGAGGACGATATTAATGCCGACCTTGACGCCCTCCTCGTAGTCTGCCTTGCTAAGCATATCGTTAAGCCCGAAAAGCTTATCGAGCACCTCTTCGAATAAATTTAACTGCTCTTTGCTAAGCGTTGCAGTAAACTGCCCGTAGCTTTTAAGCGCGCTTTGCTGCATTTGTTTATATTCTTCCGTTTCCGTTACCGATTGCATAATTTTTACCTCTATATAATAATATCCTACAAAAATTAGGAAGTCAACAAAATATAGGAACATTATTATAGAATTTAATTATTATGAAGGATAATTATCTTGGGCAGACAATAAAAGCGCTGAGGAAAGAGCAGGGCTTATCGCAAAGAAGGCTTGGCGAGCTGATTGGGTTCAGCAATCAGACGGTAAGCTTTTGGGAAAGCGGAAGAATGGAGCCGAATGCCGACACCTTGGTTAAGCTTGCAAAATATTTCAATGTATCAACCGATTATCTGCTTGGGTTGGAGGATTGACCCCCCTAAGGCAGGGGATTTGATTTGCGGTATAAAAAATATCCCGCCCCGAACGGCGTTGCGCCGTTCGGGGCGGGTTCATTATTCAGATAAATTTACAAGCCGAAATTACTCGAGAACTGCGGTTGCGCCTGCTGCTTTAAGGTCAGCAAGGATTTTTTCCGCATCTTCCTTAGCAACGTTCTCTTTAAGCACGCCGCCCTTTTCAACTGCGGTTTTAGCTTCTACAAGGCCAAGACCGGTGAATGCGCGTACAACCTTGATAACGTCGATTTTCTTAGCGCCTGCGTCCTTGAGGACTACGTTGAACTCGGTCTTTTCCTCAGCTGCCGCTGCGGGAGCTCCGCCTGCTGCGGGAGCTGCCGCAACTGCTACGGGAGCCGCTGCGCTTACGCCGAATTTCTCTTCAAGAGCCTTTACAAGCTCGCTTGCTTCGATAAGGGTTAAGCCTTCGATTTCGGTAATGATTTTATTGATATCTGCCATTTTTAATAATCTCCTGATAAATTTTTATATTTTTTATTGATTTTTGCGCGTTAAGGGCGGCGCGAGCCCGCTTCGATTTAACTGATTGTTAAGCTTACGCTTGCTTTTGCTGTGCGATTGCGTTGATAACGCGGACAAGACCGCTTACAACGTTGTTCAGCACGCCCGCGATATTGGTTGCGGGTGCATTGATAGAGCCAAGCATTTTTGCAATGAGCTCTTCCCTCGACGGCATATCGGACAGCGCCTTTATGCCCTTCTTATCGACGTATGCGTTGTCTACGAAAGCGCTTTTTAAAACGATTTTACCGTCGTAGTCCTTAGCGGCGGCCGTCATAACCTTTGCCGCGTTGGTTTCGTCCGTGCCGAACGCAACAGCCGTGGGGCCGTTAAGGTCGGCGTCGAAATCGGTAAAGCCCAAATCGTTGAAGGCTTTTCTTACAAGGGTGTTTTTGTAAACCTTGTACTCGCAGCCCGCTTTTTTGCACTTGCTGCGGAGCTCGGATACTTCTTTAACGGTGAGCTTGTTGTAGTCTACGAGTACAACCGATTTTGCCGCTTTGATTTTATCCGTAATTTCCTGAACAACTACCTTTTTAGCTTCGAAATTAGCTGACAAATTTTTACCTCCTTAAAAAATTTGTAAAAAACAATTCCTTGTGCGCAAAGTGACACAAGGAATAAGAAAATAACCGTAATTCGTTTATTTTTTAATATTTCCCGTCACCTGAGCGGGAAATTAAGCGTAGAACGCGCCCGCCGTCTTAGGCACTGAAACTGATTTACCTATGAAGTATATATTCCGCTTTGCGTTTTGTCAAACGTTTTTGCGGAAATATCCGATTTTTTAACCTTTGTTGTAGTTAACGCGTACGCCGGGGCCCATTGTTGCAGAAAGAGTTACGCTCTTTATATACTGTCCCTTTGCGGTTGCGGGCTTAGCCTTGACAATCGCGTCCATAAGCGCGTTGAAGTTTTCGGTAAGCTTTTCTACGCCGAACGACTTTTTGCCGATTGCAACGTGGATAATCGCCGTTTTGTCAAGACGGTATTCTACCTTACCTGCCTTAACCTCCTTAACCGCCTTTGCAACGTCCATAGTAACGGTGCCGCTCTTAGGGTTGGGCATCAAGCCCTTGGGACCGAGGATACGACCTATTCTACCTACCATACCCATCATATCGGGGGTGGTAATCATAACGTCGAAGTCAAACCAGTTCTGCGACTGAATGCGCTGAATGGTTTCTTCCGCGCCGACGTAGTCTGCGCCCGCAGCCGTTGCCGCGTCCGCCTTGTCGCCCTTGGCGATAACTAAAACCTTTTTGGTTTTGCCGGTACCGTTGGGAAGTACGAGCACGCCGCGGACCTGCTGGTCTGCCTGTCTGGGGTCGACGCCCAGACGGATATGAAGCTCGATTGTTTCGTCGAATTTTGCTTTTGCGGTGTCTATAACGAGCTTTGTAGCCTCGTTAAGGTCGTAGGACTTGGAACGGTCGTATGCGGCAATGCTTTCCGCGTATTTCTTTGAAAGTTTCATTCTTGCGACCCTCCTTACTCTTCTACCGTAACGCCCATAGAGCGCGCGGTGCCTTTAACCATGCTCTTAGCCGCTTCCAAATCGTCGCAGTTAAGGTCGGGCATCTTTGTTTTTGCGATTTCTTCAACCTGAGCCTTGGTAAGCTTGCCGACCTTGTCGCGGTTGGGGCGTGCGCTTGCCGTGTCTATGCCCAGCGCCTTTTTGATAAGCACGGGTGTGGGCGGGGTTTTAAGCTCGAACGTGAAGCTTCTGTCCTGATAAATAGTGACAACGCAAGGGATAATAAGTCCTGCCTGAGCGGCTGTTTTTGCGTTGAATTCCTTGGTAAAGCCGGGAATGTTGATTCCGTGGGGGCCGAGCGTAGAGCCTACGGGAGGCGCGGGCGTTGCTTTACCGGCGGGAAGCTGCAGCTTTACTACTGCGGTAATCTTCTTTGCCATAACTATATATCTCCTGAGTGGTTAAGCGAATGCGTCAGTGTGAAAAATTTAGCGCACTCTCCCACATGATAACAATGTAATAAATTAATCCAGCTTGCGGATTTGGATATACTCTACCTCGACGTCGGTATTTCTGCCGAACATCTGGATATTGACCTTTGCTTTTTTGGCTAGGTCGTTCAGCTCTGTAATGGTTCCCTCGAAGCCTTCGAGCGGGCCGCTGTCTACACCGACCTTGTCGCCGATGGCGAAAATTGCGTCGGGGTCGACCTCTTCAAGGCGCATTTTGCGGATTTCGTCCTTCTTCATAGGGATAGGTCTGCCCTGAGGGCCGACAAAGCCCGTTACGCCGCGCGTGCTTGTAACCCAATACCAAAGCTGGTTGGAGTATATCATTTTTATGAAAACATAGCAAGGCAGAAGCTTGCGCTCTACAATTTTGCGCTTGCCGTTCTTTTCTTCAATCGTCTGTTCCATGGGAATTTTGACGTCGAAAATCATATTCTGCAAATTGTTGTTTTCTATAAGCCGTTCAAGACTGTCCTTCACCATAGATTCGTAGCCGGAATAGGTGTGAAGGATATACCAGCACGGGTTTTCGGTATCAGCTATGTTCGTTGCCATAATTTACTTACCGCCCAGACCGGTTATAAGGTTAAACAGCGCCTGCAAGCCCATATTAAGGCCCGTAAACACCACAAGGAAAACAAGCACCACCACCAGAACAACGCAGGTTGTTTTGACCACCTTGGGGAAGGTGGGCCACGTTACCCTTTTCAGCTCGGAAAAGGTTTCCTTTATTTTTCTGCCCATTCTTACAAAAATGTTGGGCTTTTTTGCCTCAGTATTTTTTTGGTTTGCCATTATAATACCTCAATAAATAACGCCGCCGTATTTCAGCGGTTAAAGCCTTGGAGAGAAAAGCAAAAGCCTGCGCTTTAATTACTTGCTTTCCTTATGCTCGGTATGCTTTTTGCAGAAGGGACAGTACTTGGAAATGGTAAGTCTGTCGGGGTCGTTGCGCTTATTCTTATAACTGTCGTAATTGCGGTGCTTGCAAACAGTGCACTCGAAAGTTATCTTTGTTCTGACATCTGCTTTCTTAGCCATGTGGAAAAAACTCCGTACAAAAAAATTACACCCCCCTTTTGGGTGCTAATTGAGTTTAGCATACAGCGGGAGGCTTGTCAACCTATTTTTATGGCGTTTTGTTATTTTTTTAAGAGGATATCAGACCTTTCTGCCCACAAGCTCGTCTAAGGAAATGCCGTAAAAGTCCGCAAGCTTTATGCAGTCCTCGATTGCGGGGGAGTGCTTGCCACTTTCGAAATAGCTGATTTTTTGTTGCGTTATGCCCGTTGCCTTTGCAAGCGCAGACTGCGAGTAGCCCCTTACTTCCCTTTGATATTTAATTGCTTCAACAAAGTCGTTCATATTTAAATATTACAAAAAAATTTGTAATAACTCTTGACTTACAAACTTGTTTGTAATAAAATATACAAAAGAGGTTTACTATGAATTATTCGGTGATTAAGGAATTGTTTTTTGAAAGGTGCAATATTGACGAGAGATTGCCCGTAACCGACGGGCATAAAAAAATCGCAAAAAAGCTGTTTGAGTTTGAAGAAAGCATAAAAAAATATCTGCCCGAAAAAGACAGCGAAAGAATAATTGCGGAATACTCTCTTTTGCAGGGCGAGCTTAATTCCGAAACGGAAAGCACAAGCTTTACCGAAGGTTTTAAAATCGGGCTTTTGGTAGGGCTTGAAGTTTTTTCCGATTTATTGAAAAAATAAATAAGCCGCCCGCGGACTTAATTTTGTCCGCGGGCGGCGTTCACTGTTCACACATAAAAAGCTTAATTTAAATTGCCGTCGTCGGGATTGCTTGCGGTGGTGAAGGCAAACACGTCCCTGTCCTCGGGGAACACAGGTCCCGAAATTACGGGCAGATACAGCGGGGGGATTTGCACGCTTGCCATAAGCGCGGACACCGCCGTGCGAAGATAGGGATAGAGCAGCTTTGTCGCGTCGATTACGAAGCGGCGCTCCTCGTCCTGATTTTTTATGTCCTCTACCACGAACAAGCCGACGATGGACACGGTGATGTTGAAGGGCTTGGGCTCTTGCTCGGTGCTTTCGATTTTGAGCGACAGTCCGACCTGACTGACCTTTTCACCCTCCTTTGCCATGCGCGCCACGCGCGAAAACTGCGGCTTGATTTCTACCTTGCCGTCGGGGGCGGGGGCGATGCCCGTGTCCCTGAAATTGTATTCGGTGGTTTTTACGCCGATTATGTTATACTTCATTTTTTGATACTCCTTGACGTTTCTTTTTTGAAAAACTGCGGTTATTATAGCGCATTTGGAAGAATTTGTCAATACCGATAATATTTTTGACGGTTTTTTACTTAAAAATTCACATTGGGTATTGAAAAACCGCCGACGCTGTTTTATAATGTTAAACGCGTGCTTTAATTAAGTATTTTTGGCGCGCAAGGTTTACGGGGGGAGCATGTCAAGGAAAACTCTGTATTTCGACAGCTGCTGCGGATTTATTTCGGCAATCGCCGCGGAAAACGGAAAGCTGACCGAATTCGGCTTTGAAAAAACAGAGCGGGGTACCGTTATAGGCAATATTTACAAGGGCAGGGTGGAAAGCATTCTGCAAGGCATGCAGGCGGCGTTTATCGACTGCGGGCTTGCGCGAAACTGCTATCTTTCTGCCGAGGGCGAGCTGCCCGACGCGGACAAGTATTACGGCGCGGGCGCTGTTGCGGGGGCGGCTTTGGGCGCGGCTACGGGGGCGGCGTTTCCGAATTTAAAGGTCGGGGACGAGGTTATGGTGCAGGTGGTTAAGGCGCCCATAGGCAAAAAGGGCGCGAAGGTGACGCTTAAACCCTCGTTTGTAGGCAATTCCCTTATATATATGCCCGAAATACCGTTTGTGGGGGTTTCGCGCAAGATTGCCGACGAGGAGCTGCGGCGCAACCTTGTTTTTTGCGCCGAGCGGATAAAAAAGCCTTGGGAGGGGCTTATTTTAAGGACTGCCGCGCCATACGCCGAAAGAAGCAGGCTTGTAGACGAGTACAGCTATTTAAAGAACACATATGAGGGGGTTAAACGCGCCTTCGAGAGCGCGAATGTAGGCGATTTGCTGCACACCGACAGCTTTTTGCCGGCGCGGGTTATGCGCGACACGCTTGCCAACGAGGTTGAAGGAATTGTCGTAGGCACAAGGGAACTTAAAGAGAAAATAGACGGGATAATGAATTTGTTTCCGCCGCATACTCGCAGACCCGTTACCTTGCACGATACGGGCAGGGATATGCTTGACGAATTGGGAATTTCACGACAGATTAGCGAGCTTGCATTTCCGCGGGTTGAGCTTGACAACGGAGCTTATCTGATAATAGAAAAGACCGAGGCGCTGACCGTTATCGACGTGAACACGGGCAAATTTACCGGTGACGACAGCCTTGAACAGACAGTATATTACACGAATATTCTTGCCGCGCGGGAAATTGCAAGACAGGTGCGGCTGAGGAATATAGGCGGAATTGTAGTTGTAGATTTTATAGACATGCAAAGCGAGGCGCACAGAAGCGCGCTTGTGGAGGAATTGGAGCGGGCGCTTGCCGCAGACAAGGCGAAGTGCAGCGTTTCCGCAATGTCGCAGTTCGGGCTGGTGGAGTTTACGCGTAAGCGCACGGGCACCACTCCGCTTGCGCATATGATTAAGCCGTGCCGCTATTGCCGCGAGGCGGGGCACACCTTAAAGGAAGAATACATACTTTTCGGGCTGAGGGCAAAGCTGTTGGGGCTTGTGACGGACGGCGCAACCGCAATACGCGTGGATATGAACGCGGACGTGCTTGCAAGGCTGACGGAGTTCGGGGCGATGCTTGCCGACCTGCGGACGCGGTGCAGGGGCGCGAAAATTTACGGAGTGCCGCACAGAACCTATCACGAGGAGCAGCTGAACTTCCGTACGGCGGAATTCGAAATACCGAAGGAAGCCTTTCAGATTACTTAAATTTTAAAAGAATGCGGCGCCCGCGGACCTACAAGTCCGCGGGCGCCGCGTTATATATGCCTTATGGCTTATCCCTTAAAGCCCCAGACGGGGTTAAACCGCTTTTTGAATATAAGTCCGTCGCAGACGTCCCAATCCTTGTCCCAGCCGTCGGGCTTTGCCTCTGCCCCGCAATAAACAACAAGCTTTTTGTTGCCGCTTAAAAAGAACGGAGCGCGCCCGATTTCTTCAACGCTTGCGGGAATGACGACCTCCGTAAGCTTGTAACAGCAATCAAAAGCATGCGCGCCCAGCTTTTTAAGTCCTTTTGGTAAATTTACGCTTGTCAGTCCCTCGCAATCGGAAAACGCGCTGTCGCAAATTTCCTCCAAGCCTTCGGGGAGGTTAATTTCTTCAAGCGCGGAGCAGTTGCCGAAGGCGAACTCGTCGATTATTTTAAGGCTGTCGGGCAAGGTCACCTTTTTAAGACTGCTGCAATACCAAAATGCGCTTTGGCTTATTTTGGTCATACCCTCGCACAAAACCGCCTCCTCCAAGGTCTTGCACTCGTAAAACGCAAGCTCCATATCCTCAACCGAGCCCGCGATTGTGACTTTTGTGAAATTGGGGCAGTCGCCTATAAAATTTTCGTGAAGCTTTTTAACGCCCTCCGAGATTACCAAGCTTTCTAAATTTTCACATGAGAAAAAGGCGAACTCGCCTATTTCCGTAACGCCCTCGGGAATAACAACGTGCTTGTCCTCGCCCGTGTAGTGCGTTAAAATTCCGTTTTCTATCGTAAATCCGTCCATTTTATTACCTTGCCTGTTTATATTTGTCTGCGGTTTTTGTCTGCGGTTTAAGCAAAAAGCACCCTTGCCGCGTTCTTGTATGAGATTTTTTCGAGAACAGCCGAAGAAATGCCGTTATTTAATAAAAATTCGAACAGCGACTGAATTTTTGTGCAGTCCTCCAACCCTGCGGGCGCGGGAATGCCATCGAAGTCTGAGCCGAGGGCGATTACGTCCTCGCCGCCGACTTTTATAATATGCTTTATATGCAGAGAAGCCTCTTCAAGCGTATCGCGCGCGGTTGTGCCCATACCGAGGAAGTCCTTGCAGAAGTTTACGCCGACAACGCCGCCGCAGTCGGCAAGCAGCCTTATCTGTCCGTCGGTGAGGTTGCGGCTGACGTCAAACACCTCTGCCGCGTTGGAATGGCTTGCAACGGCGGGCGCTTTGCGGTTTTTTAAAATTTCTTCCGCGCCGCCGTCCGAAAGATGTGAAATATCGATTATAATGCCGAGGCTGTCTAAAATTTCGACTGCCTCTCTGCCCTTGGGCGTAAGTCCGCGGACTTCGCGCCTTTTGAAGTCGGGCAAGCCGTTTTTGAATATAAGATTGGGATAAGCGAGCTCGTTTTTATAATTCCATACAAGCGACGCCATTTTTACGCCGCGGGCTTTAAGCGCGGGCAGCTTGTCCGTTTCCCCGTGCAGAAAGCCGAGGCTTTCAACCGTAAGGACTGCGCCCGTTTTTGCGCCGTTTAAACAGCTGTCGAAATCGGCGGCAGTCTTTGCCTCCGCAAGCGAATTTGCGCTTAAATCAAGCATACTGCGGTAGTAATTTAAGCTTTCTTCAAAGAAAGCGGCTGCGTTTTCGCCCTGCGTGAATATTGCAAAGCACTGTGCCGCACAGCCGCTTTTTTTAAGCTTTTCCGCGCTTGCTTGCAGTCCTCCGTCCGTAAAGCTTTGTCCGCTTTTTAAAGCCTCCGTAAGCGTATCGCAATGTAAATCAACGTATCTCATTTTCTTAAAATCAGTCTTAAAATTTTTCTTACGGGCTTTGGCGGTTTTACGCAGATAATGGTCATACTTCCCCCAGATTTACGATAATAAGGGCTGTGCCGCGAACGGAGAGAAAAGCTTCTGCCGTTTCGGCTATGTTGGAAATTCCCCTGCATTCACCGTAGGAAATGCTTGCGGGATATTCGTATTTAAGCCCTTTACTTTCTATTATATGCAGCGTTCCGCCGAAAGGTAACACGGAAATTGTTTTGCCTGCATATTTTCCGAGAAAAATTTTGCCCGTTGCCGCGAATATGCGGGAATTGTGCGTGATTAGCGTGCATTTGACGCCGCGGGCGAGGGCTTTGTACAAGAGCTGTAAATTGCCGAGGAAGTGGTCCTCTCTGCCCCCGCCTCCGCCGTAAATTTCAATCTCGTCCGCGCCCGCCTCGATAATTTTTTTAAGCGCGATTTCTCCGTCGGTGAAGTTCTTTTCGGCGGGATAAACCTCCTCGGGCGGGGGGTACGGTACCTCGTCCAGACTGTCGAAGTCGCCTATGTTTTTATCTATGCGCACCTTGCTTTTAGCCCATTTGTACGCGCCGTCACAGCAGTAAACGAGCGCGTTGCCGGCGTTGATTGCGTAGGGGTACGGCTCGCCGTTCAATAAAATTATACCCTTCATTTTTTTAAATTGCAGATTGTTTTTGCCATATCGTTTGATTTGAAAACGGTTGAGCCCGCCACAAGCACGTTTGCGCCCGCCGCGCGTATCTGCGCGCAGTTTTCTTCGGTTACGCCGCCGTCGATTTCTATATCCATATCGGGCCTGCCTATTTTAATTGCGTATGCCCGCGCCTTTTTAACCTTTTCGAGCACCTCGGGAATGAACCTCTGCCCGCCATAGCCGGGGTAGACGGACATTAAAAGCACCATATCGCAAAGCGGAAAAACGTCGTAAATTTTTTCCACGGGCACGTCGGGGTTGACCACTGCGCCGCATTTAACGCCGTAGGATTTGATAAGCTCTAACGTTTCCTTTAAATAGGTATCGGAAATTTTTGCGCACGCCTTGTAGTGCACGGTTATTATGTCCGCGCCCGCCTCGGCAAAAAATTTAATCTGGGTTTTGGGGTGCTCTATCATAAGATGCGCGTCCAAAGGCAGCTTTGTAAGCGGACGGATATTTTTTATCATCTGCCCGCCGAAGGTGATAGGCTCTACAAAGCTGCCGTCCATGACGTCGCAGTGAATTAAATCCGCGCCGCATTTTTCAAGCCGTTTGATTGCTTCGCCCATAACCGAAAAGTCCGCCGAAAGTATAGAAGGCGCTATTTTAGTCTGCATAGTTTTACTCCTTTTTATCGTTCAATCTGCTTGCACGCAGCTGCCCGCACGCGCCGCCTATATCCGCGCCGATTTGGCGGCGGAGGGTTGCGGAAAGCCCGCCCTTTTCCAAAAGTCCCAAAAAGCGGTAAGCCTGCTTTTCGGTTATTGTGTTTAAATCGCGCTCCTTGACCTCGTTAAGTCTTATGAGATTTACGTGGCAAGGTCTGCCCTTTAAAAGTGAAATAAGCCCGTCCGCGTGTTCGTTTCCGCAGTTTTCGCCCGCGATAAGCGAGTATTCGAAAATGTAGCGCCTGCCCGTCTTTTCAAAATAGTAATCGCAAGCCTTTAAAATTTCGGCAATCGAATACTTTTTTGCAACCGGCATAGTGCGGGCGCGCCCCTCGTCCGTGGTCTGGTGCAGAGAAATCGTAAGGTTCAGCGGAATATTCTCGTCCGCAAGCGAATAAATTTTGGGCACGAGTCCGCAGGTGGAAAGCGAAATATTTCTTGCGGAAATATTTATACCACCCTCGGCGGTCACGTTCCGCAAAAATTTAATAACGTTATCGTAATTATCCAACGGCTCGCCGCTGCCCATTAAAACGAGGTTGGTGACGGCGCGTTTTTCGGCGGTGCCGCCGTGAAGCGAATTAACCGCAAGCACCTGAGCAAGAATTTCACCCGCGGTAAGGTTGCGGACAAGCCCGCCGAGGGTGCTGGCGCAGAATTTACAGCCCATACGACAGCCGACCTGCGTGGATACGCACTGCGTATTGCCGTATTTATAGCGCATAAAAACGCCCTCTATTATATTTCCGTCGGCAAGCCGAAACAGATACTTTTCCGTTCCGTCGGCTGATACAAGCGTTTCGATTATTCTAATGGGCTCGTCCTCGTACTCTTCGAGGAGCCTTTGGCGGAGTGCGGAGGGCAGATTAATCTGCGAAATTTTTTTGCCGCGCATAAGTCCGTCATAGGCTTGCCTGACGCGGAATTTTTTTTCGCCGAGGGATAATATTAAGCTTTCAAGCTCGCCGTAAGCGAGGTCCTGCAAAATTTTTTTCATTGTTTTATAAATGACGTCAAAAAGAACCCTGCGCCCAAGGATATATGCGGCAAAAACTGCAAGCCGAACCTTGTTGTGCGGTGTTCTAATGGAGAAACGGGGATATTTAAGGCATATTCGGGGTGCAATTGTAAAAATTTGTAGACTATGCTGTCGTTTTCCTCCGGCAAAACCGAGCAGGTGGAATAGTACAGAGTACCGCCGCTTTTAACGTAGCGCGAGCAGTTTTCAAGTATTTTCAACTGAATGACGTTTAAGCTTTCGATATCGCTTTCCTTGCGGAAAAGCTTGATGTCGGGGTTTTCGTTAATAACTCCCGTGCCAGAGCAAGGCACGTCGCACAAAACCGCGTCGAAGGCTTCCGCATAGTCGGGATTGTAAACGGCGCTGTCCGTCTGACGAGCGTGAACATTTGACGCGCCCATTCTCTGCGCGTATGAGTTTATCAGTTCAACGCGGTGCGCGTGAAGCTCGCAAGCGGTCACGCTTTTGAACTTTTTCGAAAGCAGAACGGACTTGCCGCCGGGGGCGGCGCAAGCGTCCAAAAGCGATTGCCCTGCGCATATTGCCGAACAAATGGCGACAGAGCCGACCGACTGAAAGGTATAATCGCCTTCAAAAAAGCCCTCGTCGCGCACGAAATTGCCGAATATATACACGTTTTCAAACGGCGTTTTTATGTGGGGCTTATCGAGGTATTTTTGCGCGCCGCGTTCGAAGCGGACGCATACCCCGCGGGAGGGCGCGGATAAAATTTCAGCCGCCTCTGCCTTGTAGCTGCGGCGCAGCTTTTTTGCAAGCCACAGCGGGGAACTGCATTCGATTGCAAGCCGTTCGTCTGACTGCTGAGGCAAAGCGGGAATTTTATAGGAGCGCAAAAACGCATTGACAAACCCGGCCGCGCCCTCTTTGCCGAGCTTTTTTGTAAGCTCTACCGCAAAATCAACCACCATATAGTCGTGCTTTTGCATAAATTCAAGCATGTACAGCGCGCATTTTATTATGATTTTTACCACGGTTTTGGGCGGCTTTTGGGTGTTTGCCCCTATAATATAGTCGAAATAAGCGTCTTTTTCCAGCACGCCGTAGCATATTTTTACGGTGCGCGCCTTGTTAAGCGGCTCTATTATCGTTTCCGCAAGGGCTTGCTTTAAATATTTGCCCCCGCAATATACCTTGGTTAAGACAAAATAGGGGTCGCAAAGGGGATTAGTCAAGTATATCGCCCGCCTTTATTTTTCTGCCGTTTACAAAATCTGCGGCGCGCATACGCTTGCCGCCTGCGGGTTGTAATTCGGTTATAATTACCCCGCCCGTGCCGCACGCAACGGAAATGCCGCGCTTGTCCGCGGCAATTACCGTACCCGCCGCGCCGCTTACCCCAACGCAGGGCTCGGCATCGAAAATATTCAAGAGCGAGCCGTTGAAATAGCAAAAAGCCGCGGGAGCGGGGCTGAAAGCCTTGATTTTGCGCAAAACGGCTTCGTGCGGTTCGTTAAAATCTATTTTACAGTCGGACTTGTTGATTTTTTTGCAGAGGGTTGCCTTGCTTTCGTCCTGCATTAATAATTGGACGTTGCCTTTTTCGAGATAGCCGACCGCCTCCACCGCCGCCTCTGCCGAAAGCTGCGATAATTTTGCGAAAAGCCCGCCACTTGTAAGATTGCCTATTTCACACCGCTTTACAAGCAGAATGTCACCCGTGTCGAGGGTGAGCTCCGTCTTCATTACGGTGACGCCCGTATGCGTTTCGCCCGCGAGTATGCTTGATTGAACGGGCGACGCGCCGCGGAATTTGGGCAAAAGCGAGGCGTGAAGATTCCAGACGCCCTTGGGGAAAATATTTAAAATTTGCTCGGTTAAAAGCTGGCCGTAGGCGCAGGTAAGCATTATGTCCGCGCCGAGCTCCTTTATTTCCGCAACGTGGTCGCGGATTTTTGCAAAGTCGAAAACGGGCAGACCGTGCTTTTGCGCGCAAAGCTTTACGGGCGTGGGCGTTAAAGCCTGCCTTCTGCCGACGGGCTTATCGGGCTGGGTTATTACCGCAACCACGTTTTTGCCGCTTTCAATCAGTTTTTCCAGCGCGGGCACCGCGTACTGCGGCGAGCCCGCATAGATTATTTTTAATGGAGCCGCCATTTATCAGTCCTCCGCGGGCAAATCGTAGACCTCGTCCGCCTTGTCTATATACAGAATTCCGTCGAGGTGGTCGAGCTCGTGGCAGACTGCGCGCGCAAAAAAGCCTTCTGCGGTAAGCTTGTGCTTTTTGCCGTTGCGGTCGAAGTATTCCGCCTTGACCTTATACGGGCGGCGGACGGTGCCCTGCCTGCCCTTAACCGAAAGACAGCCTTCGGGGCCATTCTGTTCGCCCTTGACAGAAAGAATGACGGGGTTTATCAGCTCGTAAAAGCCCTCCTCCACGTCGATAACCACGGCGCGCAAATCAACCCCGATTTGCGGAGCGGCAAGCCCCGCGCCGTTTTCCGCGCGGACGGTTTCTTTCATATCGTTTAAAAGCGAATTCAGCTCGCTGCCGAACACGCGCACAGGCTGGCATTTTTTTCTTAAAACCTCGTCACCGACCTGCACTACATACCTTTTTGACATATTTGATTACTCCTTAAAATATTCACAAATCAAAAAACTGTCTGTTTATCGGCTGTCGCGCAGCTTAGTCAGCAGTTTAACAATTCCCTCTCTGTTTTTCGCCGACTTCATAAAAGCGGGCAGCGTATCCGACTGCGAGCGCAACAATTGCAATCTTCGGACTGAAAAGCGCGTATGTCAGCCGACAGATAATCAATTAAATACTGCAAATGCTCTCTGTTCAGCGCCCAAACCGTTTTCCCTCTGACCTTTATTTTTTGGCCGTGAATTTTACTGTCCGGCACAGACGTACGGAAATATTTTCCCGTAGAGGTGCACTGCGCGGTTACATCAAAACCGCAATCCCCGCACGGCAATGCCTCGTTTTTCCAAAAACACCCGCAGCAATTAAAAACCGCGGTTTTTCGCTCTTTATCAAAATGAACGGTTCCCGCTTCACAGCACTTTGGGCACACGACGGTCATATCCGACCAAAACGAAAATGCGCCGTAAGGTACGTCGTTAAATCTTTTTACCATTTCATTCCCTTAAAAACCGAATTCAGCTTAAATTTGCGGGGTTTTCTTCGACGTACACAAGACAATTAGCCGATGTGTTTTTAACCGCAATATCGTAAATTTTTTCTAAAAGTGCATAGGATTTTAAGCGCATAAGCACCTGATAGCGGTGCTTTTTTTGTATTTTTTTGACGGGAGAGTGCATTCTGTTTAAAAAAATGAACTCGTCAGGACGCTGATTTTTAAGCTCCTCCGCGGCAAAATACACCGCTTTGAGCGTTTCCAGCGCGAGCGCGTCGTTTTCGGAGGTGACCATAATGCGGCAGATTAACGAATAGGGCGGGAAGAGCGTTGCCTTGCGCACCCGCATTTCGTTATCGAAAAAGCCCGTATAGTCATAATTGACGGCATAGCGTAAAATGTAATTTTCCGGACAGTAGGTTTGCAGTACGACCTTGCCCGCCTCGCCCGCGCGGCCGCTTCTGCCCGAAACCTGAGTTATCAGCTGAAAGGTGCGCTCTCCGCTGCGGTAATCGGAGAAATGCAGGCTCATGTCTGCGTCTAAGATGCCGACAAGCGTTACGGCGGGGAAGTCATGACCCTTTGCTATCATTTGCGTGCCGACGAGTATATCCGCCTGCTTTTGCGCGAATTTGTGCAGAATTTTATAATGACCGTCCTTGCCGGAAACGGTGTCGTTATCCATTCTTATTATTTTCGCTTCGGGAAAAAGCGCGTTGAGGTCGGCGACCACCCTTTGCGTGCCCGTGCCGCCGTAGCGGACGTGAACGCCGCCGCAGTCGGGACAGGCGGTAAGCATTTTGTACCTTGCGCCGCAGTAATGGCATTTTAAGCAGTTTTCCTCGCTGTGATAGGTTAAGCTTACGTCGCAGTTTTCGCATTTGGCGACGTAGCCGCAGTCGCGGCAGATTACCGTCTGCGAATAGCCGCGGCGGTTTAAAAATATTATCGCCTGATTGCCGTTTGCAAGGGTTTTTGCAAGCTCCTCACGCAAGGCAAGCGAAAAGGCGGTATTGTTGCCGCGCCGAACCTCGCTGCGCATATCGGCAATGATAATTTCCGGCAGAGGCTTTTTGTTTATGCGCTCCGTCAGGGTGATTAAATTGAATTTGCCCTCCACCACGCGGCCGTAGCTTTCCACCGAGGGCGTAGCGCTGCCGAGCACAAGCTTACAGCCGTTGTACTGCGCGCGCAGCTTTGCCATATCTATCGTGGAATAGCGGGGCGCCGTTTCGGAAACGTAAGAGGAGTCGTGCTCCTCATCGATAATTATTACGCCTAAATTTTCCAGCGGGGCGAAGATTGCGCTTCTTGCGCCGATTGCTATTTTAGCCTCGCCCGAGCGCAGACGCCACCATTCGTCGAAACGCTCGCCCGCGGAAAGTCCGCTGTGGAGTATAGCCGCCTCGCCCTTAAACCGCGCGCGGAGCTGAGAGAGCATTTGCGGGGTTAAGGAAATTTCCGGCACAAGAAAAATCGCCGTTTTGCCGCGGGATATGGCGCGGGCAATTAAATTGAGATAGATTTCCGTTTTGCCGCTGCCCGTAACGCCGTGGATAAGGTGCACCGTTTTATCGGAATTTTCTATACCGTCAATCGCGTTGCCCTGCGCATATGTTAAGGTTTTGGGCTGTTCCTCTGCAATTTCAGCATTCAGCGGACTGCGCTTAATCTGACGCTTTTCTACCTCTATTGCGCCCTTTTCCGCAAGCGCGTTGACCGCCGCCGCGCCGAAGTCGTTGCAAAGCGAGGTGTATTCGCACTCCTCCACCGTCTGCAAAAGGTCTAATACGGCGCGCTGTTTTTTGGCGGCCTTGGATACAGGTACCGTACTATCCTTGAGTTTGACAAATTTTTTATACGCCTCGCGCACCTTACCGAGCCGCATTTCCGACGGAACGAACAGCCTTAGCGCCGCCGCCTTGGGCACGCGATAGCGTGAAGAAATGCGCTCCATCAGCGAAAAGCATTCGGGGACGAGCGCGGGAGCTTCGTCGAATACCGCCTTTATCGGCTTGACCTTTTCGGGCGGGAACGTGCTTTGCCCGCTTATGCCGATTACAAAGCCGTCGACTATATTTTCGCCGACGTATCTGCCGCCGACAAACCTTCCGCCGAAGGGCACCTTTACCCGACTGCCTACGGGCAGATTATCGGGACAGGAGTATTCGAATATTTTGTCCACCTGAGAGTGGGCTATGTCTACAATTACCTGTGCAAACACCGCAAATAAGCGCTTTTAAAAAAATCAGTCCTTGGCGCACTTGATTTTGCCGGAGGCAATTTCGCGGCTGGCAATCGCAAGCTCTTTTATTACCTCGTTGCCGGTTGCGGTGCCCGCGGTCTGCTCGATAATCTGTCTTGCGCGCTTTGCCGCGACAACGCAAAGGCAATAGCGCGAGGCGGGCTGTCCGTCTGCGCCGAGCTGTTCGATAAGTAAATCTACGGGGGGTTGGTTAATCATATATATTTTATATCTCCTTTCTGCTTTTAATTATGCTTTTTATTTCCGCAACGGCCGTATTAAGG
>WSNM01000003.1:67524-67976 GCA_013316055.1 Clostridia bacterium
CGCGCGGCGGTTTTTTCGTCGCTTTCGGTGCCGCGGCCCTTTAAGCGGGCGATAAGCGCCGCCTCGTCCGGCGGTAAAATCATTATAAGCAACGCTTCGGGGTGGGCTTTTTTGACCTGAAGCGCACCGTCTACCTCTATTTCCAGAATTACGTCGTGAGTTTTAAGCTGTTCGGTCACAAAGCCCTTGGGCGTGCCGTAAAAGTTTTCAAAGTGGTTATTGTATTCCAGAAAACCGCCCTGCGCAATCATTTCTGAAAATTTTTCTTTTGTAATGAAAAAGTAGGACTTGCCGTCAACCTCGCCCACGCGCGGCGGGCGGGTTGTGCACGAAACGGAGAGCGAATAGCCGCCGTCCTGCAAAAGCTTATTTACAATTGTCCCCTTGCCGACGCCCGACGGCCCCGACAGCACTATCAATAAATTTTTCATAATTCTAAATATTAATTAACG
>WSNM01000038.1 GCA_013316055.1 Clostridia bacterium
CTGCTTACCTTATTAATATTTAAAATCAAAAAAATAAAGAAAAGAATAGTTCCCATTACAAACGATGACGTTTACGAAAAATTACTTTTTATAAGCGTATTGAGCATATTCGGAATGACGCTGACCTTTACAACTGACAGAGAAGCAACTTTTCTTGAAATAGGCTTCATTTTCATATCCTTCTGCTGTCTTTCGATAATTCTCGGCTGGCGCAAAATGACCGCCAACAGCTACCGCAAAAACATTTTAGACAGAAATGTAGAGGTTTTGGAATACAGCGCAAGGGAATACAACGCCGAGCGCGAAAGACTTGCAGAGCAAAACAGCGAATTAGCTAAAATTATTCACCGCGACAACAAGCTTTTGCCCGCAATGGAGCTTTCCGTCAGGTCGCTTCTGGAAAGATACCCCGACGACAAGCAGGCCAAGGAGCTTTTGCAAGGGCTTAACAAGCTTTTTGCCGAGCGCGCCAACGCCGTAGAAAGCTTCCGCTCGGAGGCGACTATCTTACAGACCTCGGGCGACGTTACCATTGACTCCGTTCTCGGGTTTTTGAATGCGAAAGCCGCCGACTACAAGGTTGAATTCACCGCCGAGGCAGAAGAGGGCGCGGTAGAGTTTTTCAGAGAACAGTTTAAAGAGCTGACTGACTTCAACGCAATTTTATGCGATTTGGGCGAGAACGCGCTTATTGCCGCAAGGCATGCAAAAAACGGAAAGGTTAAAGCCGTGCTGGACTATGCGGGCGGAATTGCCACCTTAAAGCTTTACGACAACGGCGCGCCGTTTGACGAAAAGGTTATTGCGGAAATGGGCAGAACGGAAATAACCACTCACAAAAACGACGGCGGCAGCGGCATCGGGCTTGTGACTGCGTTCAAAATTTTGAAAAAGTACTCCGCCTCTATCTGCATTGACGAGGTGCTGGCAGATGACGCGTGCAAGGCGGACGGCTATGCAAAGTGCATTGTTATCCGCGCGGACGGCAACGGGCTGCGGGTGATTAAGACCGGTCGCGACAGCGTTAAAAAAATTGCAGCAAGCCGCAGCGATTTGACTGTGGAATAAGCTTTTTATAAGGGCTTTACATAAAACAACGCGCCCCCGCGGGACTGTCGTCCCGCGGGGGCGCGTTTAATTACTTAAAAATATCAGCCGTTGCTTTTTACCTTCATAAGGCGCACAACGGCGGCGCGCTCGTTTTCGTCAAGCTTGGACTTGATATATTTTATCGTTTCCTCAAGCTGCGGTATCATAACATATTCAAGCGCGTTTACGCGGCGCTTGTTGCGCTCTATCTCGTCCGCCAAAAGCCGCACGGTCTTTTCCGTTTGCGCAAGCTGCAGCATTTTGGGCAAAAGTCTTACCGCGCATTCTACCGAATAGTCCGCCTCGCTTGTAATTTCGGGATAAGCGTAAGGCAGCAGCGCGGTTTTCCGGTCGGCTTGCAGGCTAAGCTCGGGCACCTCTACGCCCATTATGCTTGCCGCTCCGCAGTCTGCCGAAATTGCGACCGAGGGCATTGCAAACGCCGTTTCCGCCTTATATGCGGGCGTTACCGAGCGGGCTACCGAAAACTGCCGCAGCACCTCGGAAAGCTCCTTTTCCACCTCGTCGCGCAGCCGCTTGCTCTCCTTGATAATTACGGAAAAGCGGCGAATCATTTCATCGGACTTATCCTTTAAAAGCTTGTGTCCGCGGACTGCCGTATTAAGGCGCGCTTTAAGTTTTTTTAACTCCATTCTGGTGGGGTTAACGTTTAATCTTGCCATTTAAAACCCAATTTTGCGGAATTAACCCGCATATATGCCTTATTTAACGTTATTTCAGATACTTGTCGATATACGCCTGACGTATTCTTTTCAATTCGGAAACGGGCAGAATTTTCAAAAGCTGCCAGCCTAATTCCAGCGTGTCCTCCACCGCGCGGTCGGCGGTAAAGCCTTGGTTTATATACAGCTTTTCGAATTCCTCGGCAAACTTTGCATAAAGCTTATCGGTGTCGGAAAGCGCGGCCTCGCCCAGAATTGCAGAAAGCTCTTTACTCTCCTTGCCCCTTGCATATGCCGCAAATAACTGGTTCATAGTGTCTGCGTGGTCCTCGCGCGTTTTGCCCTTGCCTATGCCCTTGTCTTTAAGGCGGGAAAGGCTTGGCAGCACGTCGATAGGCGGGTTAATGCCCTTTTTGTAAAGGTCGCGGGACAGAATAATCTGCCCCTCTGTAATATACCCCGTCAAATCTGGGATAGGGTGCGTTTTGTCGTCCTCGGGCATGGTTAAAATGGGAATTTGCGTTATCGAGCCCTCGCTCCCGCGTATACGTCCCGCCCTCTCGTACATGGTCGCAAGGTCGGTATACAGATAGCCGGGGTAACCGCGTCTGCCGGGCACCTCGCGGCGGGCGGCGGAAACCTCCCGCAACGCCTCCGCATAGTTGGTTATATCCGTCATAATTACAAGCACGTGCATACCGCACTCGAAGGCGAGATATTCCGCGCACGTCAGCGCCATTCTGGGCGTGGAAATACGCTCGACCGCGGGGTCGTTGGCAAGGTTAGTAAACAGCACCGTCCGTTCTATCGCGCCCGTCCTTTTAAAGTCGTCCACAAAGTACTGCGCTTCCTCAAAGGTTATTCCGATTGCCGCAAAAACAACTGCAAATTTGCTGTCCGTACCTCGCACCTTCGCCTGTCTTGCTATCTGCGCGGCAAGCTCCGCATGCGGAAGCCCGCTCATGGAAAACACTGGCAGCTTTTGTCCGCGGACAAGCGTGTTAAGCCCGTCAATCGCAGATATCCCCGTCTGAATGAACTCGTCGGGGTAATTGCGGGCGGCGGGGTTAATCGGCTCGCCGTTGATGTCTAATACCTTTTCGGGAATAACGGGCGCGCCGCCGTCGCGGGGATTGCCCATTCCGTCGAACACTCTGCCCAGCATCTCGCGGGAGCAATACAGCTGTTGGCTGTGCCCCGTAAACCGCGCCCTTGCCGTTGCGATTTGAAGCCCTTGGGAATTTTCGAAAAGCTGAACCACCGCCTTGTCGCGGTTGATTTCAAGCACCTTGCCGCGGCGTATATCGCCGTTTTGGCAGACTATGTCAACAAGCTCGTTATAGGTTACTCCCTCCACGCCGTCCACCACCATAAGGGGGCCTACAACCTCGCGGATTGTCTTGTATTCCTTAAGCATCTTCCTCATCCCCCTTTATCAGCGATTTGGTTTCGGCGGAAATAAGCCTCAAAATATCGTCGAATTCCGCAAGTCCTTCCTCGGGAATATATTTCGCTCTGCCTATTTTTTCCTTGCAGGAGCATGCAAGCACCGCATTAAGGTCTGCGTAATTTGCAATTGCCTCGCGCGCGGCCTTGTCGAATTCGTAAATTAATTTAAGCATTAAAAACTGCTTGCGCATAGAGGTATAGGTATCTATTTCGTCAAACGCGTTCTGGTGCAGATAGTCCTCGCGGATAATTTTCGCCGTTTCCATTGTAAGGCGGTCCTTTGAAGAAAGCGCGTCCATACCCACAAGGCGGACGATTTCGTCAAGCGCGGCTTCTTCCTGCAAAACACGCATAACAAACGCGCGGTAGCGGAAATAGTCGGCGCTGACGTTGTTGTCAAACCAATCCTGCATTTTGTCGGCGTACAGCGAATAGCTTATAAGCCAGTCGATTGCGGGGAAGTGGCGTTTGTATGCAAGCGAAGCCGAAAGCCCCCAGAAAACCTTTACAATTCTTAAAGTCGCCTGAGATACCGGCTCGCTTAAATCTCCTCCGGGGGGCGATACCGCGCCGATTGCGGTGACCGAGCCCGTCCTGTCCTTAGTGCCCAAAACCCTTACAATTCCCGCTCTTTCGTAGAACTCCGCAAGGCGCGAGGCAAGATAAGCGGGATAGCCCTCGTCGCCGGGCATTTCTTCGAGGCGTCCGCTCATTTCGCGCAGAGCTTCCGCCCAGCGCGAGGTACTGTCCGCCATAATCGCAACATTGTAGCCCATATCGCGGAAGTATTCCGCAATGGTTATACCTGTATATATGCTTGCTTCACGCGCGGCAACGGGCATATCGGAGGTATTTGCAATCAGCACCGTGCGCTTCATAATCGGCTCGCCCGTCTTGGGGTCTTTAAGGGCGGGGAATTCGTTTAAAACGTCCGTCATTTCGTTGCCTCGCTCTCCGCAGCCGACGTACACGATAATATCCGCGTCCGCCCACTTTGCAAGCTGGTGCTGAACTACCGTTTTACCGCTGCCGAACGGCCCCGGTACGGACGCAACGCCGCCGCGCGCAATGGGAAAGAGCGTATCTATAACCCTCTGTCCCGTAACCATTGGCTTGTCGGGCGTAAGCTTTTCCTTATACGGTCTGCCGCGGCGTACGGGCCATTTCCTGAGCATGCTTACCGCCTTTTTGCCGGCGTCGGTAGAGATAACGGCAACGGTGTCCTCGATTGTGAAGTCGCCCTCCTCAATTTTCTGCACCTTGCCCGCAATGCCGTTGGGCACAAGAATTCTGTGCTCTATAATCTCGGTTTCCTGCACGGTCCCCAAGATATCTCCCTCGGCAACGCTGTCGCCGACCTTTACCGCGGGCACAAACCGCCATTTTTTATTTCTGTCAAGGTTGTTTACCGCAACTCCCCTCGAAATTCTCGAACCGTACTGAAAGAAAAGCGTTGTCAGCGGTCGTTGAATGCCGTCGAAAATGCCCTGAATAAGACCGGGGGCAAGCTCTACGGAAAGCGGCTCGCCCGTGGAAACGACCTCCTCGTCCGGTCCCAGACCCGAGGTTTCCTCATAGACCTGTATAGACGCCTTGTCGCCGCGCAGCTCTATTATTTCGCCTATCAGCCCCTTATCCGAAACGCGGACAACGTCGTACATTTTGCTGTCCGCCATGCCCTCGGCAATAATCAGCGGCCCCGAAATTTTTACAGTTTTACCCATAATAAGCTAATATCCTTGTTTGTTGTTTAATTATTGAAAAGTATATCCACGCCCAGCGCGCGCTCCATTGCGCTTTTTAATACCTCTGCGCCGTAGCCCGTGCTGCCCGACCTTGACGGAATTGAAAGCACTACGGGATACACCTCCTCGTCAAAGCGCTTTAAAAACTCCGTCAACGGCCGCGCAAGCTCTTCCGTAAGAAAAATTATTTTATATTCTCTGGCTATTTTTCTTAAAACCTCACGCGCCTTCGCCTCGGTTTCCGCGGGGAAGGTTGCAACGCCCGCCGCCTTGAATACCGTTATGCTGTCGCCGTCGCCGACTATCGCAATTTTGCCTTTCATTAACGCTCCTTAATACTCTCTTAACCGGCTTTTAATCTGCCTTTCGTCCATACCCGCCAGAAGGCACGCAAAAACTATTCTCAGATTTGCATTCTCCGCGCGCCGTCTGAAAACGTAATACAAAAACGGCTGAGTTCTTTTCAGCTCGTATTTGCGCTCCGCTAAAAGCCGCGCCTCTAAGCTGTCCAGCCCGCGCTCCGCCTCGGTCATGGGCAGACCCGCGGCTTTCTGCTTTAAACAAGTTTTGAAAAACTCCTCCGCAGAAGTACCGTCAAGCGCGGCGGGGTTGATTTCTCCGTTTTCGTTAAAAAGCGAGGCAAGCTGTTTTTCTTTAAGCGTGCCGCCCGCCACATAGCTTGCCGCGGCATATTCGGGGGTCTGCGAGCGCAACGCAGTTAAAATATTCGTCATATCCGCTCTTGCGGCGGCGCACCTTTTCAAAAAAAGATTTGCCTTGCATACCCTTGCAAGGTGTTCAAACAGCGCCTTGTCGAAGATAATCCCCACCTCTGCGCCCGCCACGTCCTTCGGCGTTTCGCTTTCGGAATTCTGCCCGAAAAGCTCCGCCGCGGCGGCTATTGCCTCCGCAAGCCGAGTATTGAGGGCGGAAGTATCTCCGCTTTGCACCGCCTGCATTATCTGCTCCACGGTATAAATACCGTCGGGCGCAAGCATAGGCGCGGCTTCCTCCGCAGATAAATTAAGATACTGCGCCTTGACTGCCGCCTTTGCGTTATGAAAGTCGCGCGGTGACAAAAGATATTCCTTTTCCGCATTAGTCGGGGCATATTCCCGTATGAACCCGTCAAGCTCGGCATCGTCCGCAGATAAAAGACGCTCGTATTCGTATGCGGAAAGTGCTTCCGCACCCTTGCCGAAGCCGCCATCGGAGAGTATGCGGAAGGCTTCCTCCGCGGTGCCCTCGCACAGCTTTGTAATTTTATCCCTTAAAAGGCTCTGCTCCCTAACGGCAATTACGCCGTTGGTGTACGTTACGTCCTTAGGCATTATTTGAAACCCCGTCCGAAAAGAGCTTTGCGGCAATTTCCGCCTGACGCTCTTCCCTGTCAAGCGCAAGCAGCGCGCCGTACGACAAATCCTTATC